>CAMJWJ010000096.1 GCA_946409435.1 uncultured Prevotella sp.
AGGCTTTGGAAGATGAGTGTCTCACAAAATGTTAAAACCGCCGAAGTCAGGAGGACGCATCGCTGCGCCCTGTACCTTTTCTTGGTTGGCATGGCCGAGGGTCTTGTCCACCTCTTCGTCCGTTAACAGCTCGGCCTCATGGCCTCTGTCTTCAAAATATATGACAGGCATCGCCTTGCGCCTGAGAAAGCTGATGGACTCGTTGTACGATATCCCTGTTTTCTCATCCTATGGCTGGGCTTGTGGCATGGCACTATAGTTCCTCACGTCGTCAAGGATAATGTCCGGCCGCTCGTCAGGACGTATCAGCTCGAACTTCACGTTCTGCAGCTGAAGACCGTCCACATGGCGTGCGAAGAGGCCGTAGGCAGGCGTGGGACCGGCCCATCGTGGCTCGGGATAGTTCGTGCCCTGCTCGCGGTAGGGAGTGGTCACCGTCTTGCCGCCGCCCCGATACTGAATCCGGATGTTCGACAGCGAGACGTTACGGATGGGTTCACCCTCCATGCCAGTGATGATGATGCCTGCCAGCGAGTCACAGTCGTCGGCCACTACATTATTAATATAAATGTCACGAGCCGACGAGACCTCCGTGCGCTCCTTGGGACCACGGTTACGACACCCTGTCGTGATGTAGATGGGGTAATGATGTACGTGGCTCATCGAGATGTTCGATACCACGATGTTCTCCATCCGTCCCTGATCCACCTCTTCGAAAGCCAGACCGCTGCTCCACATGCAAGTGCAGTTTGAGATGGTGATGTTACGATAACCGCCATTTGACTCTGTGCCGAGTTTGATGCGCCCGCACACCCAGTTCACCTTCTCGGGAATATAATCGCCGTTCAGGAAAGTCCCCAGCTTATAGCCTGTCACGATGCAGTTGGTGATGAGAATATGCTCGCAGGGCACGGGCCGCTTCAGCGCATACGAGCTTTTGAGCACGATGGCATCGTCGCTGGGCGTATTCACCTTCGTGTTGCTCACGGTGAAGTATTTGCAGCAGTCGATGTCTATGCCGTCGCGGTTGGTGTCGATGGTCACGTTGTCGATGGTGCCTATGTCACAACCTGTAGCGATGATGGCAAAGTGTCCACCACGATAGATGGTTATGTCGCGGATGGTGACTTGGCGGCAGAGCTTCAGTGCTATCGCCTTGTCGCCCGTGCCTATCGAACCGCCTTGCACGTTGCCAGCCTTCTCGGTGTCGCGCTTCGTCAGCCCCTCGCCGTCAATCAATCCGTGTCCCGTGATACTGACGTTCTGTTGCCCGTCGGCCCAGATGAGCGAATTGTGAAAGTAGGTGTGCCCGCCATCTTGGTATTCCGGGAAACCGCCGAACGACTCGCTCTCGTCGTAGGCCTTCATCGAGGCAGGGGCAGCGAGTATCTTTGCGCCAGCCATCAGGTGAAGGTCAACATTGCTCTTCAGCCGGATACTTCCGCAGAGGTATGTTCCCGCCGCCAGCACCACTTGTCCGCCGCCGGCATTCGTAGCTGCCTCTATCGCCTTATTGATAGCCACATGGTCGAGTGTCAGGCCATCACCTTTGGCACCGTAGCTGCGCACATCATATACTCCGTTAGCCTGTAAACAAAGTGATGCCAGGCATAGACAAAGGAATAAAATACTTGTTCTTCTCATTCTGCAATTTCTTTATAGTTTATCAAATATGTGTCGTGTTGGGTCTCTTTGTTTTGTAACTTGCGGCAAAGTTACAAATTATCAGCCAAAGAACCAAAATTTTTGCCTATTGAATGAATTAGAATAATGCATGTTTAACTTATTTTGCTTTCTTTGATATGCCCAAATTGCGGAGAAATTGCAGATAATCGTGGGTGCGTCACAATAAAAGGGGCGGTTGTGCGTTATTAGAATTGTATATACAAAAAGGTATAAGGACCATATGATAGAATACATTAAGGGTGAGTTGACCGAACTAACCCCTGCGTTGGCTACGGTTGAAGCGGCAGGCGTGGGCTACGGTCTGAATATTTCGCTGACAACCTACTCGGCCATTCAGGGTAAACAGCAGGTGAAACTATACGTCTACGAGGCCATTCGCGAGGACGCCTACATGCTCTACGGCTTCGTGTCGAAGAAGGAGCGTGAGATGTTCGAGCTGCTGATAACCGTCAGCGGCGTGGGCACCAATACGGCGCGCATGATGCTCTCGTCGATGAGCGTCAGCGAGCTGTGCGGCGCCATCTCGCGTGGCGACGAGCGGCTCATCAAGGGCATCAAGGGCATCGGCAAGATGACGGCACAGCGCATCATCGTCGACCTGAGGGACAAGATCGTGGCCTTGGGTATAGCCGACGAGATACCGGCTGGCGGCACGATGGCTGCGCCCGTCAACAATGCCGTGAAGGATGAGGCCGTCTCGGCACTCACCATGTTAGGTTTCTCACCGGCACCGACACAGAAGGTGGTGGTGGCCATCCTGCAGGAACAGCCCGACCTGCCCGTCGAGCAGGTGGTGAAGCTGGCACTCAAGCAGATCAAGTGACGCTTTGAGCCAAATGAGGAATGAGTAATGAGAAATGAGAAATTAAAAATGAGAAATGAGAAATGTCGGAAGGCAGCGATGATGCGCAGGTTCATTTATGGACTGCTGTGCGTTGTCGTTTTGTCTGTCGTTGTGGCAACAGCGGCAGGTGCGCGCACGTCCTTTTTCATTTCTCATTTAGCTGAGCGTCATGTCTCATTTCCCATTTCCCATTCCTCATTAGACCGTCAGGACGAGGTTCCTGATTCCCTCGTGAAAGCCCGCTGGCGTATCCAGAAGACATCGCCCATCGAGGTGGCAGACCTTGACTCGTCGGCCCTTGACCTTCGCCGGCCGGAGAACATCAAGCAGGAGGTGGAGTATGACGACTCGCTGAACGTCTACCGCATAGGTTCAAAGATAGGCGACTCCTATCTGAATACCCCCGTGCTGATGACTCCCGAGGAGTATCAGCAGTGGTCGGAGCGCCGTGAGCGTGAGTTGTTCTTCCGCAAGAAGGATGCCGAGAACGTGGCGGCACAGGGTAAGGAGAAATTCTCGTTTGCCGACATGCACTTCGACCTGGGTCCCGCCGAGAAGATATTCGGACCGGGCGGTGTGCGCATCAAGACACAAGGTACGGCAGAGCTGAAACTCGGTGCTACGTTGAAGAACATCGACAACCCCTCGCTGCCAGTGCGTAACCGTAAGACAAAGGCCGTCGATTTTGACGAGAAGATTAACCTGAACGTGACCGGTAAGGTGGGCGACAAGGTGAACATGAACCTCAACTACAACACCGACGCCACGTTCGATTTCGATACCAAGAACCTGAAGCTGCGCTATGAGGGCAAGGAGGACGAGATAGTCAAACTGGTGGAGGCCGGTAACGTCACCTTCCCGTCGAACAACTCACTCGTCAAGGGTGCCAGCAGCCTCTTCGGTGTGCGTACCGACCTGCAGTTCGGCAAGCTGAAGGTGCAGGCCGTCGTCTCGCAGAAGAACTCGTCAACAAAGAGTGTTTCGTCGAAGGGCGGCACCCAGCTGACACCCTTTGAACTGAACGTCGCCAACTACGAGGAGAACCGCCACTTCTTCCTCAGTCAATATTTCCGCGAACACTACGACGATGCCATGCGTCAGTTGCCAAACCTGATGACAGGTATCAATATCACCCGTGTCGAAGTGTGGGTTACTAATAAGTCGAGCACGACATCCAACTCACGTAACCTTGTAGCACTCAGTGACCTTGCCGAGAGCCGCGCCGTCCGGTGGGGCGGAGGCGGCAACTCGTCGGCGTTGCCCGACAACAGTGCCAACCGCGAATACGACAACATGACCACGACCTTCAATGGTGCCCGAGACATCGACCAAGTTTCTGCTGTGCTCGAAGGCGCCATGACCGGTGGTGTAGACTACGAGAAGTTAGCCTCGGCACGCCTGCTGAACGCATCGGAATACACGCTGAACTCTGCTTTAGGCTACATCTCGCTGAAGACCACCCTGCAGACCGACCAGGTGCTGGCCGTAGCCTACGAGTATACCTTTGGCGGACGAACCTACCGCGTAGGCGAGTTTGCCAGCGACCATACCACGGCCAGCGAGGCACTGTACGTGAAAGCCCTGAAGAACACGTCGAACAACCCCTCGCAGAGCAACTGGCCGCTGATGATGAAGAACGTCTACTACCTGGCGTCGAACGTCGAGAAAACCAAGTTCCGCCTCGACATCAAGTTCCAGAGCGACACCACAGGCGTCTACCTGAGCTACATACCCGAGCAGCAGACCAAGGACATCATCTTGATCAAGGCCCTCGGCTGCGACCGCTTGGACAATAACAACAAAGCCCACCCGAACGGATACTTCGACTTCGTACAGGGATACACGGTCAGCAACGGACGCGTATTCTTCCCCACCGTCGAGCCTTTCGGCAAGACGATTCGTGATTTCCTGGCGAGCCGTGGTGTGCCCTCGTCGGCCATCGACAAGTATGTGTTCCAGGAATTGTACGACACCACGCGCACTGCCGCCCGTCAGATGACGGACAAGAACAAATACCAGCTGGTGGGCCAGTTCAAGGGTTCGTCTGCCAACGTCATCTCCCTCGGAGCCTACAACGTGCCGCAGGGTTCGGTAGTTGTCACAGCTGGTGGTGTCATCCTCAGCGAGGGTAGCGACTACTCGGTCGACTACTCGGCCGGCGAGGTGACTATCCTCAACCAGAGCATCATCGATGCAGGTACCAATGTCAGTGTGTCGCTGGAGTCGAACACCGAGTACGGCATGCAGCGAAAGCGCATGTTCGGATTCAACTGGGAGTACGACTTCTCGAAGAACTTCCAGATAGGCGGTACGCTGCAGCACCTGTCGGAGCAAGCCCTCACGTCGAAGGTCACCATGGGTTCAGAACCACTGAAGAACACGCTGTGGGGTGTCAACATCAACTGGAAGACCGAGAGTCAGTGGCTGACACGCATGCTCGACAAGTTGCCGCTGCTCCACTGTACCCAACCGTCGCAAATCACATTTACTGGCGAGTTTGCACAGCTGATAGCCGGTACGGCCAGCGGTACGCAGGACAACGCATCGTACATAGATGACTTCGAGAACGCCAAGAACGGCATCGACGTCTCTGAGCCTAAGTCGTGGGTCATGTCCAGCGTACCTTATATGTTTGCCGAGCATACCGACAAGGACTCCGTCAGCAGCGGCTACAACCGTGCGTTGCTGTCGTGGTATAACATCGACCCGCTGTTCACCTACCGCTCCAGCAGTCTGACGCCCAGCCACATCAAGAGCGACCTCGACCAGTTGTCCAATCACTACGTGCGCTCCGTCTATGTCAGCGAGTTGTATCCCAACCGTGACCAGTCGACCTACAGCGGTGCTACCAACACGCTGCCCATCCTCAACCTGGCGTATTATCCCACCGAGCGTGGTGCCTACAACCTGTCCACCGACGTCAACATGGATGGAACGCTGCGCAGTCCGCTGACCAAGTGGGGCGGCATGATGCGTAAGCTCGACACCAACGACTTCGAGACAGCCAACGTTGAGTACATCGAGTTCTGGCTGCTCGACCCCTTCATCTATACCATCAACCAGCCCAACCTCTCGGAATACGGCGGTGACCTCTACATCAACCTCGGTGAGGTCAGCGAGGACATCCTGCGCGACGGCAAGAAGTTCTACGAGAGTGGCATGCCCGTTGACGGCACCTCGTCGTTTACTTCTACCCAGTGGGGACGCATTCCTGTGCAAGCCACCCAGACCTATGCCTTTGCTACTACCAGCGGCTCGCGAGCCCGGCAGGACGTTGGACTCAACGGACTGACCGACGACGAGGAGCGTGGCTGGCCTGCCTACGCCGACTTCCTCAATAGCGTCAATGTCAACGACAGTGTACGTCAGGCATGGACCGCCGACCCCGCCAACGACAACTACCACTACTTCCGCGGCAGGGACTTCGACGAGCGGCAGGCCAGCATCCTCGAACGTTACAAGCGTATCAATATGCCACAGGGAAACTCGCCCGACAACGACCAACAGACCGAAGGCTACGACACGTCGTACAAGACCTACCCCGATGTCGAGGACATCAACCAGGACTTCACGCTGAACGAGTATGAGCGCTACTACCAGTACAAGGTGAGCATCCGTCCCGAGGACTTGCAGATAGGCCGCAACTACGTGTCGGACATCCACGAAGCCTCCGTGGCACTGCGCAATGGACAGCGCGAGACGGTCAAGTGGTACCAGTTCCGCATACCGCTGACACAGTATAGCGACCGTGTCGGCGGCATCAGCGACTTCTCCAGCATTCGCTTCATGCGCATGTTCCTTACTCAGTTCCAACAGCCCATCGTGCTGCGTTTCGGTTCGCTGGACCTGGTGCGAGGCGAGTGGCGTGTCTACGAGCAGCCCCTTACCGCAGGTGCCAATAGTGGTACGCTGGAGGTTAGTGCCGTCAACATCGAGGAGAATAGCGACAAACGCCCCGTCAACTACGTACTGCCGCCAGGCATCTCACGTGTTACCGACCCCTCGCAGCCTCAGCTGACCGAGGCCAACGAACAGGCCTTGAGCATGGTGGTCAAGAACCTGTCCCAGGGTGAGTCGAAGGCAGTCTACCGTAACACGACGCTCGACCTGCGGCTATACAAGCATATACAGATGTATGTCCATGCCAACCACCTGCTTGACGACGCCACGGGTCTGCAGGACGACCAACTGGCCGTCTTTGTGCGCATGGGTAGCGACTATAAGAACAACTACTATGAATACGAGATACCGCTGAAGCTCACCGCCGACCGTAACAACTATAATAAGTATAACCTCGACGACTGCCGTGCCGTCTGGCCTGAGGACAACTTCCTCGACATCGACCTGTCGCTGTTTACAAAACTCAAGAAAGAGCGCAACAAGGCACGTACGCTGGGTACGGCCAGCTACACGACGGCCTTCAGCGACTACGACCCCGACCACCAGAACAACCGCATCACCATCCTTGGCAACCCGTCGCTTGGCGAAGTCAAGACGATGATGATTGGTGTGCGCAACCTCTCCGGTGGATTGAAGTCTGGCGAGGTGTGGATTAATGAGTTGCGACTGCAAGACGTGGTCAACAAGGGTGGTTGGGCTGCTTCAGGTGCGCTGAACATGCAGCTGAGCGATGTCGGTACCGTCAACCTTACGGGAAAGATTATGACTGAGGGCTTCGGTGGTCTGGAGGATGGTGTGATGTCCCGCTCAAACGAGAATTTCAAGACCTACTCGCTGACGACCAATGTCCAGCTGGGCAAGTTCTTCCCCGACAAGATGAAGGTCAACGCTCCGCTGTACTACTCCATTACCAAGGAGGAAACGCGCCCCAAGTACAACCCGCTGGACACTGACATGGAACTCGACGACGCCCTTGACGCCATGGAGAAGCACGAGCGCGATAGCATAGAGTCGATAGCCGTGACCAAGACCACGACGACGAACTTCTCGCTGTCGAACGTCCGTGTAGGTATCAAGACCAAGCGCCACCCCATGCCCTACGATCCTGCCAACTTCTCGTTCTCGTACAGCAGCAACCACCGCGAGTCGTCAGGCGAGACCGTCGTCTACGAGCGCGAGAACCAGTGGCGCGGTTCTATGAACTACAGCTATACACCGGTCTATAAGCCATGGGAACCCTTCAAGAATTCGAAATCGAAGTCGAAGTGGATGGCTCTACCTAAGGCCTTCGGACTGAACTGGTTGCCACAGAACGTGACCTTCAACACTGAGTTGACGCGTATCTACAATGAGCTACAGGAGCGCGACATGGACAACCTCAGTGGAGCACAGCTGCCCGTAACGTTCAACTCGCAGTTCCTCTGGAACCGTGATTTCTCCCTGCGATGGGACCTCACGAAGAACCTCCACATGAACTTCCAGTCGGGCACACAGGCTGAAATAGAAGAACCGTACAGTGACAAGCCCATCAACAAGGACCTCTACCCCGACCGCTACTCGGCATGGAAGGACTCCGTGTGGACCAGCATCAAGCATTTTGGCCGTCCGTTGGACTACCGCCAGACGTTTACCGCCAGCTATCAGCTTCCGCTGAACAAGCTGCCCCTCTTCGACTGGCTGACAGCTGACGGCAGCTACAACGCAACCTACAACTGGGTTCGCGGCACGGAATTGGAGGACGGAACTACGCGTGGCAACACCATCTCGAACAATCGCCAGATCCATATCAACAGCAACCTCAATATGGAGACGCTCTACAACCATGTGCCATTCCTCAAGGCGGTCAACGAGCGTTTCAAGAAGGCTATCAGCAAGACACCTGCCAAGAAGACCAAGACGGCCAAGAATACTAAGAATGCTAAGAAAGGTAAGGACGGCGACGACCAAGATGCCAAGGAAGCAAAAGACGGCAATGACAAGAAAAAAGCGGATGCCCAGTTGCCCAAGAACAAGAATACATACCAGAAGGAACTGCAGCTGACGCCCGACACGACCATGACCGTGACGCACAACAAGAAGTCGAAGCGGCTCATCGTCACCGCCAAGACCAAGGACGGCAAGACGTATCCCGTGAAGTACAAGGTGATAGACCAGAACAAGATTGCCGTCAAGGGCGTCGACAGCGTCACTATCAAACTCTCTGTGACACCCAAACCGCCATTGGAGAATACGTGGTGGTACAAACCGGCACAAAGCGCGGCACGTCTGTTGATGATGGTACGTACCGTAGGAATATCGTACCGTAATCAGAACTCCATGTCGATACCGGGATTCATGCCTAATGTCGGCGATGCCTTCGGACAGCGCACTGGTGGAGTGATGGCACCGGGACTGGGATTCGCCTTCGGACTGACGGGTGACTCCTTCCTCGAAAAGGCACGCGAGAATGGATGGCTCTATAACGACAGCAGTGCTGCGCCAGCCACTACCAACCGCACCATCGAGTTGTCGCTACGTGCCACATTGGAACCTGTGCGTGACCTGAAGATAGACCTTAGCGCTTCGCGTACAGAGAGCCGCTCGCGCCGTGTGGAGTATAGCTATGCCGGCATGCCATCTACCCAGTCGGGTACGTTCAACATGACGACCATTAGCATCACGTCGGCCTTCGAGAAGATCGGCGATGCCAACTCGGGCTATCCGTCGAAGGCTTTCAGCCGCTTCTGCGACGCACTGCCTCGCTTCCAGGCGAAAGCCGCTGCCCACTATGGTACGGAGGTCGACCCGTATAGTGCTGCCGTCATGATACCTGCTTTCCTCGACAGCTACACCAGTAGCGGACAAGGTTCGCTGGACCTCCTGCCTACACTGACGAAACTGTTGCCTAACTGGACACTCCGCTATTCGGGACTCTCGAAGCTGAAGTGGTTCAACGAGCACTTCAAGTCGGTCAATATCAACCACTCCTACAAGTCGGTGTTTGCCGTGGGCAGCTATACCAGTAGCAGCGAGACGGCAAGCCTGCTGGGATGGCACGTGCCGTCGGTCAGCATCAATGAGTCGTTCTCGCCGCTCATCGGTGTCGACGTCACCCTCAACTCAGGCATTACGCTGAAGGCTGAGTACCGTCGTACCCGCGTGCTGAACCTGTCGATGACAAGTGTGCAGATCAACGAGAGCCGTTCTAACGACCTCGTGTTCGGTGCCAGCTACAAGATCAGCGACTTCCGCCTCTTCTCCAGTGGTGCCACGCGTAAGATTAAGAAGGCTCAGGGTGGCAAGGGTAAGAGCAACACGGCCAACAACAGAAATAGCAACAGCAGCAGAAGTGGCAGCACGGGCCGCGGCGGTGTCAACCACGACCTGAACCTGCGCCTCGACGTCTCGCTGCGCGACCAGGCCGCCATCACCCGCGACATCGCCACCCGTACGTCGGCAGCCTCCAGCGGCAACTCCGCACTGAAGATTTCCTTCATGGCCGACTACACGCTGTCGCGCCTGCTCACCCTCTCGGCCTACTACGACCGCCAGACCAATACACCACTACTCTCCTCGTCGAGCTATCCCACCACAACCCACGACTTCGGCATCTCGATGAAGTTCTCGCTGACGCGGTAGTCCTATACGCGCGCTGTGCCGTCTTGTGTTGTGAACCGGTGACGCGATGTGATGGTACATCTTCTCCCTACGGAAATTTCGCAAATAAAACTACATAACTACATTATCGGTGCAAATGTCTCATTTGTAGCGATTTGTCCTGACTTCGGCGGTTTTAACATTTTGTGAGACACTTATCTTCCAAAGCCTCGATAAACTAAGAGTCTTGGATTTTGAGGGAGGTGATTGGGGTGACGCAGAAAGTATCCATACCATTTCCG
>CAMJWJ010000097.1 GCA_946409435.1 uncultured Prevotella sp.
GGCGACTGCACGTCACCCACACCCTGAATACGCTTGATGGCAGGGATGATGTTGATGTTGTTATAGTTGGTCAGGAACTCGTCGTCATAGCGACCGTCGGAGGTCAGCGTGAACATGAGCACCTGTGACGTCTGTCGCTTCGTCACCGTCACACCGATTCGTGTCACCTCGGCAGGCAGCAGGGCCTGAGCCTGTGAGACACGGTTCTGAACGTTGACGGCACACATATCCGGATTCATGCCTTGACGGAACAGCACAGAAAGCTGGGCCGAACCCGTTCCTGCAGTCGACGAGATATAGTCCATACCCTCCACACCGTTGATACTCTCTTCCAGCGGCGTGATGACGGAGTTCTTCACCGTCTCGGCATCAGCACCAGGATAGCTGGTCCATACGGCAACGGTAGGAGGCGCTATGTTCGGGTACTGCTCGATAGGCAGTGACACCAGTCCTATGACACCCAGCAGGACGATGAGGATAGATATCACCGTCGACAGCACTGGACGCTTGATAAATGTTGTAAAAGTCATGTTTTACCTTTTTACTTTTTTACCTTTTTTACTTTTTCATTGCTCCCACAATGTCACCTGCCGTCATGGCCTTGGCCTGCTCGTCAATCTTCTGCTGATAGCGCTCAGGGGTGATGGGCACAATCTCCATGCCGTCGTTCAGCTTGGTGATACCGTTTGTCACGTACTTGTCACCAGCCTTCAGACCGTCGGTCACAATGTAGTTGTTGCCGTCGTTCTGCGGATCAACCTTGATTTCGGTATACTTTACCTTGTTGTCTTTGCCCAAGGTATAGACGAACTTCTTGTTCTGCACCTCCGAGACGCAGGACTGCGGGATGATAATCACCGACGACTCCTGTCGTGGAATGATGATGGTACCTGAGCCACCGCTCTTCAGCAGTTTCTGGGGATTGGAGAAGAGAGCTATCAGCTGCACCGTACCGGTCGAGGAATCGATCACACCGCTCATCTTGGTCACCTTACCCTCCTGGGGATAGATGCTGCCATCGGCCAGCTTCAGCTTCACGGCAGGCAGCGACTGAATGCCGCCACCAATGGTCTGCAACTCCATGGCAGCCTTCTCCGTCACAGAGAAGTACACCTCCATCGACGAGATGTTCGACACGTTGGTCAGCACATTCGACGCACTGACCAGGGCACCAGTCTTGAAAGGAATGGTACCTACCACACCGCTGGCAGGACTCTTCACGTAGCAGTAGCTCAGCTGCTCCTTGGCAGAAGCCAGTCCGGCCTGTGCCTGTGCAAGCTGTGCCTGAGCAGCCTCGTAGCTGTTCTGCGAGGTTTGCAACTCATAGTCACCAATGACATGGCTTTCGTGCAACTGCTTCGAGTTGTCGTAGGTCAGCTTGGCCGTATTCACCTGCTGCTGGGCAGTATTAACGGCTGCCTGAGCCTGACGAACGGCTGCCTGAGCCGTCTCGTTGTCGATGACAAAGAGCACCTGTCCGGCACTCACCGTCTGGCCTTCCTTCACATGGATACGGGTGATGAATCCTGTGGCCTTCGGGCGAATCTCAACATCCTGTACACCCTTGATGGTGGCGGGATAAGTCGACTGCATGTCTGCATTCGACGTACCTGCAGTCACGACAGGATATTCATTGTCACCAAAATTAGGACGGCCACCGCCGCCGCCACAAGAAACTAACGCTGCAGCAACGGCCGCAATCATCATTATCTTCTTCATTGTCTTACCTATTTAATTATTATATTCGAATATGCTTTCTCCTGAAAACCCAAAACAATGATCTCGGTTTCCAACCTGCAAAATTACTAATTTCTTCTTTATAATATAGTATATACTTTGCTTATTTAACATTCTTTATGCTTAGTTTAAATCACGCCATTCAACATAAAGTTAGGGGGTTAAAGGATTGTCTTACTCCTTTAACTCCCTGACACGAAACCAAGCCACAAGAGTCGCTTAATTGTGGTAGACTGCTGGACACTGGATGCCATATTTGCGGAAGGCATCTCGAAGCACCAGGAAGAAGGCTTCGATGTCGTCAGCATCAATGGTACCGAGGGCACACAGTCGGAAAGTGTTCGTGGTGGATATCTTTCCGGGATAGATGGTGAATCCATGCTCGTAGCAATAGTCGTGTACCCGCTCGAAATTCCAATTGGGGTCGTCGGGATAGAGCACGCTGGCTACCAAGCCTGACTGGATGTCACGACGGATTACCTCGCGCAGCCCCATATCAGCCAAGCCTTGATGGATGGCCTCTATGACACGACGGTGACGTGCAAACTTTGCCGTCTCACCCACCTCAAAATACTCGTTCAGCGCCTGACGTGTGGCATAGATGGTCTGTACGGGCGGGGTGAAGTGCATCTCACCGGTGCGCTCGAAGAAGTCGTACTGCAAGAAGAGATTGCAGTAGTACGAACGTTTGGGGTAGTCCTTGCTCTTACGGATTTCCGCTTCGTTGCCGATAATGAACGACAAGCCGGTCATGGCCATCAGGCCCTTCTGTGCCGACGCCATGCAGAAGTCAACATTGTCCTGCTCGATGTCAAAGGGTATCATGCCTAACGAAGAAGTCGTATCGACCACAAACACAGCGCCGTGCTCATGAGCCATTGCACCAATCTCGCGGATGGGGTTCAGCACACCCGTACCCGTTTCATGATGGGTGGTATAGACCAGTGCTACGTCAGGGTTCTGGTCGAGTGCCTGCTTGACGGCACTAAGGTCAGGCTGCTCGAACACCGACGACTTCAGGTCGATGTGGGGCAGTCCGTAGTACTGGCATATCTCGACAGCTCGCGAGCTGTAGGCACCATTGTTGACAATAAGTACTTTCTTGCCTTCGGGCAACAGTGAGTTCAGGCAGATGTCGATGTTGATGGTACCAGAACCGCAGAACAGCACGGCGGTGTACTTGTCGGCGGGTGCATGAGCCACCTTCAGCAGGTCGGCACGCAGGTCTTTCATCATGCCTGCAAACTCTTTCTCACGGGGACAGATGTCGGGCACCACCTGTGCCATCTTCACGCTATCTGTCGTTGTAGCGGGTCCTGGATTGAGCAGGACATTTCTCTTGATATTCATAAGTATGCTATGATGTTTTGTTCGGCAAAGTGCAGGTCGGCGGCATCGTCTATCTCATACCATTTCAGCCCCTCTTCGCACAGGACATATACGGGTGATATTTCTCTTGACATGCTCAGCAGCTCGTATTCATAGCCTAACTTGGGCTTGTCGGCCACCTTGCGGGCGTAGTCGTCGCACATCTTCTGATAGAAGGCATTGCTGAGCTTGTGGATACCTACCAGCTCGCCCTTGGCGTGCACTTCACCCTTGGCGGTTGAGCAGTTTGTCAGCCTGCCATGGGCATCGGACTCCACATAGTACTGATCCTGAAACTTGGTGACAGGGGTGATGAGCATGACGTCAGGCTCAGCACAGTCCAACAGACTGGTGATGGCGCGCCGCTCAAACACGAGGTCGCTCTCAAGCAACAGGAAGTCGTCGTTCCCGATGACGGCACGACAGTTGTACAGCGTGTACATGCTATTGGTTTCGGCATAGCGGTCGCTCAGACAGCACTCAATCTGAGGATACCTCTCGGCCAGCTGGTCGTAGGCCTCGTGCAGATAGCCCGTGCCGATCACGATACGCTCGATGCCACAACTGATGAGTGTCTCGATGGAGCGTACGACCATGGGTATACCACCGGCCTCGACAAAGCCCTTAGGGCGTTCTTCGGTCATGCTGCCAAAGCGTGTACCCATGCCGGCAGCCATGATAACAGCAGTCTTGATCATGGGAACTTATTGTTTGTCGTTTCTTAATTCTTCCATAAAGGCCTCCTTGTTCTCAATGGGCGTAGTGGTTGGACGCCCCAAGTCGTCACGAGAACCGATGCCGACACGCAGTTCGAGCAGCACGGGGCCTGCAGCCGTCTCCAGCGTCTCCAGAGCCGCAGCCATTTCCTCGGCTGTCGTGGCCTTCAGCACCTTGCGGTAGCCGCTGGCCTTGGCTATCTCCGTAGCACGGAGTCCAAAGCCGACGGTGGGCTGTCCGCCCACACTCTCATGGGCCCCATTGTTAAAGAGGATATGGTAGAAGTTGCTTGGCTGCATGCTGGCCACGATGGCCAGTGCTCCGGTGTGCATGATGAATGCACCATCGCCGTCGAAACAGAACACGCGTCGCTGGGGCTGTTCCAGCGCAATGCCCAGGGCGATGCTGCTGCTATGCCCCATCGACCCGACGGTCAGGAAGTCGTGGCCGTGACCCTGCTGGCGAGCCTCACGATACTCAAACAGTTCGCGCGACAGCTTGCCTGTTGTCGACACAATCACATCGGTGTCACGCAGCCGGTCGACGACTAACTTCATAGCCTCCTCGCGGGTCAGCGGGTAGTCGTTCACCATCTTGTGCTGCAACTGGTACTTGCCAAATGTCCCCTTGCGGATAACGATGGCCGTGGGCGACTTGCGTTCCAGCGCCAGCTGAACCTGGGGAGCTATCTGGCTGACGTCTTCCAAGACGATATAGGGTATCTGCATGGCATCGAGCAGCGAGAGTGTCACCTCACCCTGCTTGACGTGCTGCGGCTCGTCGTGTACGCCGGGTTCTCCGCGCCAGCCTATCATCAGCACCATCGGGATGCTGTACACCTTCTCGTCGGCCAGCGACAACAGCGGGTTTACTGTGTTGCCCAGCCCTGAGTTCTGCATATACACCAGTGCCGGCTTGGCTGTAGCCAGATAGTGGCCTGCGGCGATGCCCACGGCGTTGCCTTCGTTGGCTGCAATGATGTGCTTATGACGAGGCGCCGTGTCGGTGATATAGGCGCAGATGTTTTTCAACAGCGAGTCGGGTACACCTGTAAACATGTCAATGCCACTCTGTATCAATGCCTCGTAGGCTTCCTTTACTTCTATCATGGTTCTTCCTTGTCTCTCTTTGTTTTACTTTCTCACCTTTCACTTCGTTCCCGGTATCAGTTCAAGAATCTGCTTGATAGGCATGCACAAGTCGTTGGCTTCGTAGGAGCGGTGGTTCTCCAGTATCGAACTGGCCACCTTCACCATGGCCGGATAGGCTGCCCGCAGCATGTGGTTGGCATAGATAACCACCTTGATGCCCCACTGGGCCAGCTCTTCCTCGCGCAAATGGTTGTAGGTAGTAGGCACAGCCACGATGGGTACATAGGGATGCTTCTCGTGGAATCGCTGACAGAACTCACGGATGTCGTCGCCAGTCTTCTCCTTGGAATGAATCATGATGCCGTCGGCTCCACCCTGCTCCACATAGGCACAGCAGCGCTCCATGGCATCGTCGACCGACTTGCCGGCTATCAGACTTTCGCAGCGGGCTATAATCATGAAGTCCTTGGTCACCTGAGCATTCTTTCCGGCGCGTATCTTCTCACAGAAGTGCTCTATCGTGTCCTGCGTCTGGATGGCCTCCGTACCGAAGAGGGAGTTTTTCTTCAGCCCCACCTTGTCCTCGATGATGACCGCCGAGATGCCATTACGTTCCAGCGTACGAACCGTGAAGACGAAGTGCTCCAGCTTGCCACCCGTGTCACCGTCGTAGATGATAGGCTTGGTGGTACACTCCAGGATGTTGGTCAGGTCCTGCATGCGGGTGGTCAGGTCTACAGCCTCGATGTCGGGCTTGCCCTTCGACGTAGAGTCGGTCAGCGAGCTGGACCACATGCCGTCAAAAACCTCCATGCGCAGCCCCTTGTTCACCTCTAAGTTTTCGCATATCAGTCCCGACAGCCCGTCGTGCACTTCCAGTATGCGCACCACCTCCTTGGCGTCAATCAGCCGGCGCAGGGTCTTCAGCCGTACGTCGGGCGTCGTGCCGATACGCTTGATTTCCTTGTCGAGCGACGACGACTCGATGCCTTTCGTGTAGGGTATCTCGATGACCTCGCCACCTATCTCCTTCATCACGGCCATTGCCTCGTCGCGCAACTCCTGGTCGGGACCCGTCTGCCAGTCGTCACCGTGGATCATGTAGTCGGGCCTCAGCTTGCGGAGGTTCGGCGCGTAGCTCCATTCGTCCTGCGGCACGACCTGGCTGACGCCTTTGATGTTCTCGACCACGTTTTTGCGCTGCTCGTACGTCAGGTACGGCAACCGCTTGTGCTGTGCGATAGCCTTGTCGGTAAACAGTCCGATGACGACATCGCCATACTTTGCTCCTTCGTTGATAATGTTGATGAGTCCGGGGTGCATGATGTCAGCAATCATGCCTAAATATACTTGTTTTTTCATAGACATTTCATTTTACGCGGCAAAGTTACAAAAAGTTGAGTGAATAGCAAAAGGAAAACTTGTTTTTCTTTTCATTTCCGATACCTGTCGGATCTGCTCATTATTTATTATACTAAAAAAAATAATTTTTATCTGCACCTCTGCACCATTCTTCTTAATCTTTTATGCATCAACATTTTAGGCGGGTGCAGATAGGGTGCAGTGGTGACAGATTCTGCCGAAATTTAACATTTCAGACCCTCATTTTCGATTGTTCAGCCATGTTTTTCTTGAACAATATTATTGAAAACATCCATTTTAAACAAGATTAAAAAAAGATTGATGTCTTTATGATATGAGGTGAGAGGTGAGAAGTGTGAGGTAAGAAGTGAGAGAATAGCATGCTGTCCATTTTCCCACCGTGGGAAAATTTCATTTCCAGCGTGGGAAAATTTCGTTCCCAGCGTGGGAAAATGAATAACCTGCACAGAGCGCGTCATTACCACCGTGGCAAAGCTACAATCCAAGTGAAAAAACATCGAAAATCAGCCACTTTTTTGCCGTTTTTGCCACGAATCTGTCACTTCTGCACCCCATCTGCTCCGCTTAACTCATTGATTATCAACAAGTGTTGCAGAAGTGACAGATTTGCAGCAAAAAAAAATTTCTAAGGTAGGACTGCCCAGCCGCATCATCGTACACCTTGTGGGTGACGACGGCAACAACCACTTGGCATAGCTTGACACCAACGTGTCGTCACGCGAAATTTCCGCATTACAGCATCCTGTTTTGCGGATTTTTTTGTATATTTGCAGCGGATTTCTAAAACATGAGCTTATGTACCCAGACATCAGCAACGTAACAAAACTGGAGAGACATGCATGACATAAGAGAAAAAGAGGGCTATCAGCTCGACGAAAAACTGAAGGAGCTGTGGCAGGTTCAGCTGGACTTGCTGGAGAGGTTCATTGAGGTTTGCCAGCGACATGGCTTCCGCTGCTGGGTAGACAGCGGCACACTGCTGGGCGCCGTGCGTCATCAGGGTTTCATACCATGGGATGACGACCTGGACGTGTGCATGATGCGCGACGACTATGACCAGCTTATCAAGATTGCCACCCGGGAGTTTCAGCACCCTTACTTCTTTCAGTCGGCCTATACCGACACGGACTACTACCGCAGTCATGCCCAGCTACGCATGGACGGCACGGCAGCCATCCGGCCAAGCGACTGTTTCCAACCGTTCCACCAAGGTATCTTCATCGACATCTTCCCAATCGACGGGTTGTCGCCAGACGAGGCTGCCATGCAGCAGGCGCTGAAGGCGAACAAGCGGTTGCTGCGTTTCCTGAAGGCTAAGAATACCGACATACTGTATTCCGGCCGACTGACACTCATCTTCAGGAAGCTCAAGGCGCGCAGGGCCGTGGCCAAGAGAGGATGGGCGACGATCTATGCTGAGGCGGAAGATGCGCTGCGCCAGTTTAAGGTCAGCGACTGCGAGTATCTCTCCTACGGGGTGCCACGTTTCGTTTGCAAGAAAGAAATCTTCGACGATACCGTCTGGTTGGATTTTGAAGACCTGAAAGTTCCTGCCCCAAAGCGTTGGGATGAATACCTGCGTACGATGTATGGAGAAAACTACATGACGCCTGTCAAGGATCCTACCAATCACGGCAACATGGTGGTTGACCCCCACCGCGACTACCGCGAACTACTGCCCGAAGTGCAGCAGTCGTACCGCAGGTCACTGTGGGACAGGTTCTTTAAAAAGGTAAAAAACAAGAAATGAGATATTAAGAGATAGACACCGATTATTATGAAGATACTGCTGTTCTGTGAAAACAAGTATGCCGTCGACATCGTACGCCCGCTACAAGACGAGGCCGACCGTCAGGGCGGCCACGAGGTATTGTGGTATGTACACCAGCCGAAGATACCCGACTTCCCGCTACGCGACGTTGTCCGCTGGACTCACTCCATGCAGGAAGCCTACGACTTCCACCCTGATGCCGTGTTTGCTCCAGGCAACATCGTGCCTTACTATCTGAGCGGCGTGAAGTGTAGCATCTTCCACGGCTATGCTGCCGAGAAGCGCGACCAGTTCCACATCCGCAACTACTTCGACATCTACATGACGCAGGGTCCCTACTTCACCCGTGAGTTTGAGAAGTTGCAGCAACACCACAACGACTTCGAGGTACTGGAGACGGGATGGACACGGCAAGACTGGACGGCACGCCACCGCCACGACTTCGACGGCGAGCGCGAGCGGCTGCTGCAGGAGCACGACTGTCAGCGCATCGTGCTCTATGCCCCCACATTCTCGCCGAGGCTTAGCTCACTGCCTAAGATAAAGGATGCCTTGGTGCGGCTGGTCGACGTGTGCAGCGTGCTGCTGCTCATCAAGCTGCACCCGCTGACCCAACAGGCATGGGTGGACGAGTACCGGCAACTTGCCAATGAACATAGCAACATCATTTTCGAGGATGACTTCGGCGTGACGAAATACATGCTGATGGCCGACCTGATGATCAGCGACACGTCGTCGACCATCTATGAGATGCTGCTGCTCGACAAGCCTGTGGTCACCCTCGACACGGTGTCGCAGGATCCCTATTGGAAGGACATCACCGATGCCTCGCAACTCGTGGCAGCCTACGACGATGCCATCAGCAGTCCCGCACTCGCCGAGCGCCGGCAATGGATCATCAGCAACTACGACCCCTATACCGATGGCCGCTGTGCCGAGCGCATGCTCGCCGGCGCTGCCGACTATATCAGTCGCCACGGCGTTCCCAGAAAGCGGAAGCTGAACCTTTGGCGGAAATACGTCAGTCTGAAGACTTTCGGCCGCGTCAGAAGTTAGTGATTATTCAACTTTCTCATGTACGAAAAGTAGCACATATTTGTTGTCGAAAAAAATCCGTGTCATCCGTGCAATCTGTGGTTAAAAAAAATAATTCGTTTCATTCGTTTTAATTCGTTGTCGAAAAAACAATCCGGAATCTGTGGTAAAAGAAACTTGAATTAATCACAGCGGAGGACACCGACCGTCACTGAAGTCCCTGCTCCCGCATGTACTCGCGGTAGGGCTGCTTCAGGTTCAGATAGCGATAGAACGCCTGAGGAATATCCTTTGGTATCTCCATGTAGTTGCCATAGAGATTGCGCAGATAGACATCGGGCTGCGCCACACCCATCAGCGTCGTATCGCAGAACGCTACAGGCGTCGGCTCGCCATAAACCTCCTTGGGCATGATGCCACGGTTGGCCTTGAAGTCGTGGTCGGCCACGAGCGAGCACTCGTCGTAGGACATGCTGCGGCGTACATTGTCGATGCTGCGGTGCAACGCAACAGGGCTGAACAGCCTGCGCATCAGCAGCGTCAGCGCACAGCGCAGTCCACGGCCATGCTTGTACGGATCGGTCTGCGTGAAGTATAACAGTTTCCACAACGCGCGGAAACGGAAGTAGTGCCAGCGCCGTTGCAGTCCCGGTCCTACCATGCCATCGATAGGGAACACGTCGACTGGCAGCCCACCGACAAACGAGAAGCTACGACGCGGACGGTAGGTCGTCTCACGGTCCTGCACACGTGCAAAGATATAAGGATAGTCTTCGGGGTGGCCACCACTGACCAGTTCGTAGCGCTCGGGCAGCCACTCGTTGGCATGCTGCAACAGGATATCATAGTCAGGACGCGGCATGGCAACGTCGGCATCATCGTCCCAGGGCACGAATCCCTGATGGCGTACTGCACCCAACATGGAGCCTGCTGCTAAATAGTAGTGCAGGTGATGCTCACGGCACACCTGGTCGATGGCTTTCAGTATGCCCAACAGGCACGACTGTATCTCAAGTATTTCGTCGGTAATGCGGTCGCCGTGCATGGCGAGAGCCACTTCATTGGGGTCAGCAGCGGTGTTCATATAGCATGGTGTATTGTGATTAAACAAAAAATTCCGACCATTGCGTCGGAACCTCTCGTGGGCGCTGACGGATTCGAACCGCCGACCCTCTGCTTGTAAGGCAGATGCTC
>CAMJWJ010000098.1 GCA_946409435.1 uncultured Prevotella sp.
GAAATTCTCTAATTCTCTAATTCTTGATTATTATAAAAGGTGGGAAACTTGAGTTGTCTTATTATGAAAAGAATGGTTTTACATATCTGTTCCCTTCTGAAGAAATAGAGTCTATGTGTACACGCAAGGACAGAGCTGTTGTCCCACAGTCTACACGACTGATGTACTTTGATTTGAAGGATACTTCAGAATAATTTTCCCAGACGTGGATTTTCGTTGATATTTCGTGATTTTGTTGATTATTTTGCCCATGAAAGATAAAAAAAATGCAAAATTTTTTGTTAGTTCCGAAATAATGCTTATTTTTGCACCGAATTGGCTAAAGACATAACAAAAAACAACTATAGCGTATGAAAAAGTATTTACTCATAATGACCCTCGCTTTGCTGGGGGGAGTGACGCAGGTGAAAGCTACAAAGCTCTACGTTAACGTAGATAATCTTTCTTGGTGGTTTAACGATGACGCAAAATTAGACATGTATTCATGGCAAAATGAAGATGAAAGTGTCAATACAGGCTGGGATAATCATATTATCATCAGTCCTACATACATGTATGGGGGAAGATGGTATGTTTACGAAATGCCGACAGGCCATGACCGGGCAATCGTTAGGCGAAATGTTGGTGGCAATATTTCCAACAAGACATGGGACATCACTGTCTCTGACGACTATTACATTTATCTCAAGGATAAAAGTGAAGCGAATTTGGGGTGGGATGTAGTTTCTGCTCCTACTTGGAATGGTTTATGTATTAGAAGTTCTGTAGATGGGTATGATGGCTATACGAACAACATGGAATGTTCTGATGGTAACAACACCTTTACGAAAGCCTATACTAAAGCGGAATTTGGTGATGCAACATACTTCTATTTTAGATTAAAGCACATAGAAAATGTAAAGTTTGGTGAAGACGGCACATCTTTCGACACTTGGACACAAGTTGGACCAACGACCAACGACACCCCAATGGCACTGGCAACAACTCTAACGACAACCAATCAATTTTCCGACGCTACATATAACAACTGGCAAATCACATTACCTACCTACAACTATGAAAAAATTGTGATTACGGCAAAGTATATTTATGACGAAGGTTATAAATGGAAAGTTTCTGCCGACGCCTATATCAACAAGACCATTGGCGAAACGGGTTATGCCACATTTGGAAGTAATGCCAACGTGGACTTCTCCAAGGCTATTCCTGCAACAGCAAACACAAGTTTTTCCGCATATAAGGGCAAGGTTCAGAGCACTGGTTCAATAACCTATCATGAAACTTCCACGTTATATGGTGGCGAGGGTGCCCTGTTAGTTGGAGATGCCGGTACATATAGCATCCCTGTAACTGCTGCTGAAGTTTCAGCAGACACTGAACACAACGACTTCAAAGCTGTTGACACCAAGCAAGAGGTTGACCAGACAAATGGTGTTGACAAGACTCGCTATATCCTGACGAAGAAAATTGTTGAAAACGACGTAAACAACAACGATGCACCTCTCGGTTTCTACAAGGTGAACGACAATGGTAGTTGGTGCGCAGCCAATACAGCTTACCTCGAAACATCTATTAGCCCAGCGGCATCTCGCGAGTACTTCCCATTGCAGATTGAGACCTCTGGCGTAGAGAACATCAAAAACGACCTGACAGAAAGCAACGGCACCGTCTACGACCTTCAGGGACGCCGCGTCATCAACCCGAAAAAGGGATTGTACATAGTAAATGGTAAAAAAGTCATTATGTAAACAAGATAAGATCCTTGAATAATAACAAAAAAGATACAGCTATGAAAAGAAAATATATTACCCCCGCGATTGGCAATATGTGTATGGATATATCATCACTCTTGATGGCTTCCGTCAATAGTATTAGTGATACACAGGCACAAGAAGGCACTTCTGGAAATACTGTCAACCTCGGTCGCCAAGGCAGCTTCTGGGACGAGACAGAATAATTCTTCTGTTGTTTATACAAGCAAGACAAGTATTACAACTACTCGGTCATGGGCACAGGTCACATGGCTGAGTAGTTTTTTTTCTACTCTGGCGTAGCGGCACCTCATCATAAGTGCTATTTATTTACTGAAGTTTCCCATCCCAATAATGAACGTTAAGTCATTATTTATCAAGAATTTGAGAATTAGAGAATTATTGCAAAATAGAGAATTGTTTGGAATTACCCGCCGCAAGCGGCTGGAACTCTGCGGACTGAAACGGAAATGGCTTGCCATTTCTTCTCAAATTCCCTATAATTCTACTAAACTGCTAAGGAGAAATTCTCTAATTCTCTAATTCTTGATTATTATAAAAGGTGGGAAACTTGAGTTATTTATTTATTTTTAACTATTGGCGATTCTTTTTGGGGGCAAAAAGAAATTATTTGAAAAAAAGTTCGTAACTTTGCAAAAATTTACATCATTGTGTGTAAATTCAGCATCATAGGCACCTGCAGGTGCCGGAGAATCCAGATATGAACGCGTTGGATAATGCTAATATCAAGGATACTGACCGCCGCAGAGGACTTACCTCCTTTGCCTTCCCCGAGGCTAAAAGCACTACGTCCGGGGTGTCGGTAAGCTATGTGCCTTCGCCCGACAAGGCATGGTACGTGTTCCGCACCCTCTATGGTCATGCCCGGAAGGTGGCCGACCAGCTGGTCGACGACGGCATATATGCCTATCTGGCCATGATATGGAAGGACCTGCGCAAGGACGGCAAGCGCCGGCGGGTGCTGGTGCCGTTTCTGAACCTGGTGTTTGCCTACGTCACGCAGGACGAGGCGGAGGGTTATGTAAAGTCGTCGAGCTTCATCACCTTCTACTACAACCACTTCGAGGTCGACGCGCAGGGCAAGAACCCTCCGCTGACTGTCGACCAGCGCGACATGATACCGTTGATACGTGCTACAGCGCTGCACAACGAGCATGTCATGGAGGTGGACCTGGCGAAGTGCCGCTTCGTCTCCGGCGACCTTGTTCGCGTCACCTTTGGCCCCTTCGAGGGCATCGTGGGCCGCGTGGCCCGCATCAACCGCCAGAACCGTGTGGTGTTCCATATCCAGGGCCTGCAGTCAGGACTGACCACCGCCTATATCCCCGCCTACTGTCTGGAGAAAGTCACCGACGATCAAGTCCGCTGACATCAAGCTCCTTTCTTATTTATCAAGAATTAAAGAATTAAAAGAATTAATCAATTGACTTCGTCGAGCTAAACAGTCTCTAATTTATCAAGAATTAAAGAATTAAAAGAATTGATCTTTAGTCATCGTAAAAAATCATCGAAAAGTAATTTATCAAGAATTAAAGAATTAAAAGAATTAATCAAAACCACTGGGGCATATAATTCTTTAATTCTAAAAATTCTTAATAATAAAACCACTGGGGCATAAAATTCTTTAATTCTAATAATTCTTGATAATATAACCACTGGGGCATATAATTCTTTAATTCTAAAATTCTTGATAATATAAACAGTCGAATAATGACTGGCGAATATAATTCTTTAATTCTAAAATTCTTGATAATATAACCACTGGGGCATATAATTCTTTAATTCTAATAATTCTTGATAATAAAAAATTAATATTATAACGTCATGAAGAAAATTGGTTTTCTTTTACTACTCACTGTAGTATTGTTCACTGCTTGTAAGACACCTCAGGACATCGCCTACCTGCAAGACGTGCGTGCCAACGAGCCTATCATGGTACAGGGCGACGGCAACATCCGCTTCCTGCCGGGCGACAAGCTGAGCATCTATGTCCATAGCCGCGACCAGCAGCTGATGGACCTGTTCAACCTCTCCCAGGGGACGGGCAATGTCACGACCAACAACAACGGCGGCATGTATGCCTACACCGTCGACCCTGAGGGCAACATCGACTTCCCCGTCCTGGGCGCTGTCCATGTGCAGGGCCTCACCCGTGTCGAGGTGGCACAGACCATCAAGCAGCGGCTTGTCGGCGAGAACCTGTGTAAGGACCCAGTCATCACCGTCACCTTCTACGAGATGAAGTTCTCGGTATTGGGCAATGCGGGAGCCGGCGTCAAGGAGATCACCAAGGACAAGATCACGCTCCTGGAAGCTATCGCCATGGCCAGCGACCTTCAGATCGACGGCCTGCGCAAGAACGTGCTCGTGCTGCGCCAGGAGGGCAATCAGCAGGTGCCCTACCGCGTCGACCTCACCAGTGCTGAGAGCGTCTACAAGTCACCCGTCTACTACATCCGCCAGAACGACGTCATCTATGTGGAGCCTAACGACAAGTACAAGCGTAGCAGCACGGTGATGTCGAACGATGCCTTCCGTCCCTCGTTCTGGATGTCGCTGGCCTCGTTCCTCACCACGATGGCCCTCATCTTCGTGAAATAATCCATTCCAAGCTTTTAAATACCGTTCAAGACTATGGCAACAACAAATACAACACAAAACACGGCCGTTCGCCGTCAGCCGACAGACAACTCGCTCAGCATCACCGACATGCTGATGATATGCCTGCGCCACTGGCCCTGGTTCGTTCTCTCGCTATTCATCTGCATGAGCCTGGCCACGCTCTACCTGTTGCGCACGCCGAAGACCTATTCCCGTACCGCCTCAATCCTGGTGAAGACCACCGGCGGCGAGAAGTCGAGCGACATGTTGATGATGGAGGAACTGGGCGTTAACAACATCACGTCGTACATCTGGGACGAGATAGCGGCCATCCATTCGCCTGCCGTCATCCTCGACCTGGTGAAGCGCCTGCATCTCGACCTGAGCTATTCACGACCGGGGTTCTTCCGCGACGAGCCGCTCTATGCCGAGTCGCTGCCCGTGGAGGTGGAGTTCCACGAGCTTGACGAGAACGCAATCGCCACGTTCATGCTGACCCTCAACGGCGACTCGACAGCCACGCTCTCCGACATCACCCTCCGTGGCACGTCGATTGAGAAGACCATCCGGCTGCCACTCGGCAAGAAGTGCAAGTCGCCGTTCGGTGCCATGACCATCCGTCCCACATTATATTATAAGAAGGGCATGAAGGGCGACATCCTCGTGAGCCGCACCAGCTACACCTCCGCCGCCCAGATCTACGGCAGCAAGATCAGCGCCTCGCAGCAGGAGGACACCAAGAGCATCATCGACGTCCGTTGTGTCGACAACTCCATCTCGCGGGCCGAGAACATCCTGCGTACTATCGTCAGCATCTACGGTGAGCAATGGGTGAAGAACCGCAACCAGATCAGCGTCTCGACCAACGAGTTCATCAAGGAGCGACTGGCCGTCATCGAGCAGGAGCTGGGCAACGTCGACAAGAACATCGCCGGCTTCAAGAGCGCCCACGCCATGCCCGACGTCATGGCTGTGGCCGGACAAGCCATGGCCCAGGAGACCGAGGCCGACCAGCAGCGACAGGCACTCAGCAACCAGCTCTACATGGTGCGCTACGTGCGCAACTACGTCGCCGACCCTGCCCACGCCAAGCAGCTGATGCCCGCCAGCAGCGGCATTGGCAACAGCGCCGTGGAGACCCAGATAGCAGCATACAACGAGAAACTGCTGCAGCGCAACAACCTCGTGGCAAACTCCAGCGAACAGAACCCACTCGTCGCCGACCTCGACGTGGCACTCGGAAACCTCAGGGGGGCCATCATCAACTCGCTGGACAACACACAGACCACCCTCAACGCACAGCTTGGCTCCGTACAGTCGAAGCACAGCCAGGCCATCGGCAAGCTCACCGCCAACCCCCAGCAGGCCAACCACCTGCTCAGCATCGAGCGTCAGCAGAAGGTGAAGGAGGCACTCTACCTCTTCCTGCTACAGAAACGCGAGGAGAACGAGCTCAGCCAGGCGTTCACCGCCTATAACACCCGTACCATCGCCGAGCCGTGGGGCAGCAACAGCCCCATCTCGCCCGACAGCAGGCGCATCCTGCTCATCGCCTTCGCCATCGCCCTGGCCGTCCCCGCCGCATGGTTCATCCTACGGGAAATGAGCAACACCAAGGTACGTGGCCGCAAGGACCTCGAGAACCTCACCATCCCCTACATCGGTGAGCTGCCCCTGTGGAAGCCCAAGAATGAAGAGGAGAACATCGACACCGCCACCCGTTTCGTCGTACGCCAGCACAGCCGCGACATCACCAACGAGGCCTACCGCGTGGTACGCACCAACCTGGAGTTCATGACCAACCAGGAGAAGCAGTGTAAGATCATCATGCTCACCTCCTTCAATCCGGGCAGCGGCAAGACCTTCATCAGCGCCAACCTCGGCGCCTCGTTTGCCATCCGCAACAGCCGCGTCATCTGTATCGACCTCGACCTGCGCCGCGGCTCGCTGTCGGAGTTCGTCGGGAGTCCCAAGAGCGGTCTCACCAACTACCTCAGCGGACAGACGGACAGCTATCAGGAACTCATCATCCACCACCAGCTAACAAGGGCGAACGCCAGCGGCGCCAGCTCAGCCAGTCATCCGGCCGGCGACGTGACGTCCGTTGCCGCAGAGTGCCCGACCATCGACATCCTGCCCATGGGCCAGACGCCTCCCAACCCCACGGAGCTGCTCTACTCGCCGAAGCTGAAACCCATGTTCGACGAGCTGCGCCAGCACTACGACTACATCTTCGTCGACTGTCCTCCCGTCGAGATTGTGGCCGACGCCAGCATCATCAGCCGCGAGGCCGACGTCACCATCTTCGTCGTCCGTGCCGGACTGCTCGAGCGCTCCATGCTCCCCGAGCTGCAGAAGAACTACGACGACAAGAAGTACAACAACATGGCCATCCTGCTCAACGGCACCGATGCCGAGCACCACTACGGCTACCATCGCTATGGCTATGGCTATGGCCGCTACGGCTACGGCAAGCGCTACGGCTACGGATACTACGGCAACAGCAGCAAGAAGAGTAATAAGAAAAATTTATTGTCATTTTTGCATACACCGCTTACACCAAAGCGCAAATAGACTAAATGTCAACACCTTACGCGGTGTAGGCAGGGTGTAGGCAGGGTGTATGAGGTGTAGGAACGGCATAGGAAATAAAGCGAAAAGGTGAAAAAACAAAAAAGATGATGGATTTCAACAAGATTCCCGACTGGTGGCCTCTCTGTCCCGGCTTCGACTGTCCGCAGAAAGAGACGTGCTTGCGCCATGTCGCATACACACAGGCGCCACAGGGCGTGACGCGCTGGACATGCGTGTTGCCGCAGGCCCTGACGGACGGCACGTGCAGCTACTACCGCAAGGACGAACGCGTACTGATGGCCCGGGGCTTCAGCAAACTCTTCGACCAGCTGCACAGCCGCGACCTCCGCCACGACATACGCATCGCCCTGACGGACTATTTCAGCAGCAAAGGCTCCTACTACCGCTACAGGAACGGCGAGCAGCAGCTCAGTCCCGAACAGCAGCAGGAGGTGCGCCGCATCGTCAGCCAGAAAGGCTTTGACGACGACTTCGACTTCGACGAGTATATTGAATGTTTCGATTTTACAAGCTTGTAGTGACAGAACTGTACACATCGGCGGCAGGAAGCTGCGTCTGCCATCCGTCCCGGGGCGCGGGAAAAAGTTCCCAGGCCATGGGAAAAAGTTCCCGGGGCACGTGACAACAGTAACGGTGCACGTGACAACAGTTCCGGAGCGTGGGAAAAAGTTCCCGGAAAGTGAAACCATCACCGACACAATCAATACGCTATTGAGCATGCGATTCTCATTCATCAGACGAGACAAGAAAAACGACACACACCTCACGGTGAAGCCCGCCGAGTGGTTCTTCGAGCGCATCAAGACCGACACGAAGGCAGGCGACATCACCCGACTGCGCGAACATATAGCCTACTATGGTGACGACGGCACCTACGAGCGGGCAAACCCCGT
This sequence comes from uncultured Prevotella sp., assembly GCA_946409435.1. Taxonomy (GTDB): domain Bacteria; phylum Bacteroidota; class Bacteroidia; order Bacteroidales; family Bacteroidaceae; genus Prevotella. The sequence goes on from CAMJWJ010000098.1 coordinate 7,862, forward strand.
AGCAATGGTCTGCCCGTCGGTAGAACTGAAAAAGACGCAGAACGGCAACCTGGAGGTGACGGCCTACAACGACCTGGTCGCCCTTCACGTGCCCAACCTGCTGAAAGCAGAGGACCTCAGGGCCGTCAAAGAAGCCGCCAAGCTGCTGCCCATGACCCTGGCGGCCTTTGTAGGTGCTGACGGCAGGAGCGTGGAAGTCCTTGTGGCCGTGGAAGAGGCTGGCTTCAGCGAAAACGGAAGCCAGAACGAAAAGCATCACGCGAACAGCCACCTGAAGGCCAGCGAGGGAGAGATGGATGCCTTTTATCGGTCGGCATACGAGACGGTGCTGAGCGTCTACGGCGGTCTGCTGCCGCAACCCATTGAGCGCCAGGCCGTCAGCGCCCGCCATGAGTTCCGTATGACCCTCGACGCCCAGCCCTATTACAACCCCTCGCCAACACCATTGAAGGCCTCAGCGCTACCGGCCTCGTCAGCGTCACCGTCACCGGCATCGTCAGAGGCCTCGTCATCGTCAGAGGTGTCGTCAATAGAACACAACGACTTCTCCCTCTACACCATCTACGAACAGATGTACGGACAGGCTGCCGAGGAGGCATACATCGCAACGGAAACCGTAGAGAAGAGCCAGCAGAAAGAGGCCTACCTCACCGTGCTCATGCAGCTGCTCTGTGAAAAGGGCGTACCCGAGGAAGAGGCGTTCCTGCACGTGCGCAACCACCACATCTACAAGAGCGACTACGACGAGGATGCCCTGCGCGCCATCGTCACCGCCGTCTATGCCGAGAAGAAGCCCGGGAAGCACGGGGTGGGCGACATGGTGAGCCGTGAAACCCGCCGACTCATCCGTTTCCTGACCACCCGCTATGTGTTCCGTTACAACAACGTCATGGGCTACACCGAGTACCGCCCCAACAACACGTGGGTGCAGGACTGGAAGCCGTGCGACGAGAATACCATCAACGGAATGACGATAGAGGCAAAGCTGGCCAACCTCGACGTGCGCGACAAAGACGTGCGCCGCTATGTGCGCTCGAACATGATACGCCCCAGCGACCCCATCAGCGACTACATGTTAGCCTGCGCCGACAAGTGGGACGGCAAGACCGACCACATCGCCATGCTGGCCCGGACGGTGCCGTGCGACCTGCCGCAGTGGGAGCAGTGGTTCCGCAAATGGTTCCTGTCGATGGTGGCCCAGTGGCTGTTACCCAACCAGGAGTACGGCAACAGCGTCGTGCCCCTGCTCATCTCGCCGCAGGGCGACGGCAAGACCTCGTTCTGCCGCAACCTGTTGCCCAAGGAGCTGCGCTGGGGATTCCTCGAGAACATCGATGTCAGCGAGAAGCGGCAGACGCTGCAGGCCATGCACAACTTCCTGATTATCAACCTCGACGAGTTCAACCAGATCTCGCCCAAGACGCAGGAAGGATTCCTGAAGAACGTCATCCAGCTGCCCAGCGTGAAGCTCAAGCGCCCCTACAGCAAGCATGTCGAGGAGTTCCGCCGCTATGCCTCGTTCATCGCCACCACCAACGAGAGCAACGTGCTGAGCGACCCCACCGGCAACCGCCGCTTCATCTGCGTACAGCTGACGGCCCCCGTCAACACCGCCTACAAGCCCAACTACGAAGCCCTGTACGGCCAGGCCTACACTATCATCATGCACCACGAGGAGCAATGGTGGTTCACCCCCGACGAGACGAAGGCCATCGTCGACCACAACCGAAGCTTCGAGGTGGCACCGCCGGCCCTCCAGTATTTCAACGAATACTACGACATCCCCGCCGACGACTCCGACGGCGAGTGGCTGTCGGCCACCGCCATCTTCGACCACCTGCGCCGCATCGCCGGCAGCGGCCTGAAGGCCAGTGCCGTCTCCACCTTCGGCCGTCATCTGAAGAACATCCCCAACCTCCGCCAGCGCCGCACCAAGAACAGCATCCAGTATTTTGTAAAAAAACGATAGCCACAACATTTGCCTACACCGCATACACACCTGCCTACACCACATAAACAACACAATAACAACGAGTTACGTCTGGGTGTAGGAAGTGTAGGCAGAAAATAGAAAAACAAAAATAGCATTGAGATATTTTGCACTTTGACTGTTAACGAAAGTTACAAGACACAGCAGAGCAGGCATGCAGCATAAAATACAAAAATTGAAAAATAATGGTTCAAAGTGCGATAAGATTCAAATCTTTTTCGTATCTTTGCCCACAAAATAAAAGCAGTATTATGATA
>CAMJWJ010000099.1 GCA_946409435.1 uncultured Prevotella sp.
GTGGGAAGTGTGGGAAGTGTGGGTTCTTTTTTTCTTTTCCCCTACTATATGCGCGCGATGGCGCAACGACAAGTAGACTATTAGACTATTAGACTATTAGACATTTAGACATTTAGACATTTAGACAAGTAGACAATTAGACATTTAGACAAGTAGACAAATTCTTCTTTCGCTTGCTTCACCTCATAACACTCACCGCTAAAAGTTGAGAATATGATGCAAACAGAAAAGTCTATGATACATTCCGTGAGCCGGTCATCGTTTTTTTTCAGTACCTTTGCACTCTGAAAACGATAGACTATCTTACGACAAATGAAAAAAGCAGTAATCCTTTTCCTTTCAGCGTTCGCCACACTGACGGCTAACGCACAGAATCCCTACCTGCCACTGTGGGAACACGTGCCCGACGGTGAACCCCGTGTCTTTGAAGACCCTGACCGGCCTGGGCGGCAGCGTGCCTACATCATCGGCTCGCACGACACCCACTTCACGCAGTATTGCGGCAACGACATACGCATGTGGTCGGCACCCGTCGAGGACCTCACCCAATGGCGCGACGAAGGCCCCATCTTCTCGTGGTTCGTGCAGGGTCAGTGGGACACGATGTTTGCCCCCGACCTCGTGGAGACCGTCGACAAGGCTACGGGCAAGAAGACCTACTGGCTCTACCCCCACAGCCGTGGCTGGCAGCGCGTGCCGATGGTATGCCGCGGCGACCGCCCCGACGGTCCCTTCGTGCCCGTCAACCTGACGGCCGACGGCAGCAAGTGTCTGCCTGGCTCGCTCATCGACTTCGACCCCTCGGTGTTTGTCGAGACTATCACGAACAAGAAGGACAAGGACTACGACAAGGGCTTCCGTGCCTACGTGTTCTACGGTTTCCAGCACTCCACAGCCTGTGAGCTGGACCAGCAGACCATGTACTCCAAGCGTGAGGGCACGGAGCTGATCGACCCCTTCATCCCCGCCAGCAGCCGCGACGGCAAGCTGCTCGACCGCGAGGGCAGCGAGTACAAGGCGCTCTACGAAGGGCAGAACCCGCTGGACTTCAACTTCTTCGAGGCCAGCAGCATCCGCCAGGTGGGCAACAAGTACGTCATGGTGTTCAGCGGCTATAGCGGCAAGGAATACGGGCTGGACAACACCAACTCTGCCCTGCGCTATGCCTTCGGCGACTCACCGCTCGGACCGTGGCGCTCGGGTGGCGTGCTCGTCGACTCGCGTGGCGTCGTGGTCAACGCTGACGGCTCGCGCCTGATCACCACCAATGCCGGCCACAACACGCACGGCTCGCTGCAGGAGATCAACGGCCAGTGGTACGTCTTCTACCACCGTCCTCCCCGTGGCTTCGGCTACGCCCGCCAGCCCATGGTAGCCCCCGTGAAGATTACGTGGGACAAGAAACCCGTGGCCAAGGGCGGCACGGTGAAGATTACCGGCTACGACCCCTATACCGACAAGGCTGGCAACAACGTATGGACAGCCAAGGCTTCTGACGGTACGGAATACACCGGTGCCGAAGTGACCAGCGAGGGTTTCCAGATCTACGGTCTGCCTCCCTATCAGTACTACTCTGCCGGTATCGCCTGCTTCATGACGGGCGGCACCAACAGCAACGAGTGGATGCAGGACAACTTCGACGTGTGGAACAACTCCATGGACCTGGCAGGCATCACCAACAAGGGCATCGTCGGATTCAAGTATTTCGGCTTTGGCGGACTGATTCAGGACACCAAGGGTCTGAAGGCCTTCGAGGGTATTAAGCAGGGCGACGGCGCCGTGCTGAACATCCGGCTGACACCCGGCAACCATGGTGCCTTCAAGATACATGTGCTGATAGACGACCCCTGGCACGGCCAGGAGATTGGCGTGCTCAGCGTGCCCGCCGGCGAGCAGCGTGTGGCAAAGACGTGGCAGCTCAGCGTGCCCGCCGTCGAGGGACTGACCGGCAAGCATGCCCTATACCTTGTGGCCGACGGTGCCGACATTGAACAGAAGAAGGATGACCGCCCACGCTGGGGCCGTCCGCAGCAGCCACAGCGTCCCGAGGGACTCTTCGACCTCCACGGCATCGGCTTCAGCAAGGGTGGCAGCATCAGCGTTCCGCAGGTGCCCCGCATGACTATCACCGTCGACGGCAAGCAGCTGGCCATCCCCCAGCAGCCCATCCGTACCACCAACCAGAACGGCTATACCGACCTGACACGCTATCAGGTGTACGGCCCGCTGAAGAGCGGCAGCAAGATTGAGGCCACAGCCGACGTGCCTGGCGTACAGGTCACCGTCGGGCCTGTCAGCGACGGCCGCGCCACGGTGAAGGCAGTCTACAACGGCAAGGAGAAAATCTACTTGATCAATTAAGATACTAACAGGAATATATTTATAAGCTATTATGACACAAAGAATCAAAATGCTATCAGCAGTGGCAGCAGTGATGATGCTACCTGCTGTTACTAACGCCCAGCTGTCGACCAACCCCAACAAGTTCTTGGGCAACATCACCACCTCGGGACAGGTAGACTGGGGAAAGGAGAAATTCTATGAGCTGTGGAACCAGATTACACCAGAGAACGAGACCAAGTGGACTTCCGTCCAGGGCGGAGGACAGAACAGCTGGAACTGGGGCAGCGTAGACAATATCAGGAACTACGCCAATAGCCATAACTTCCCATTCAAGTTCCACACCCTGGTGTGGGGCTCGCAGTTCCCCGGCTGGCTGAAGGACCTCTCGGCACCTGCCCGCTACAACGCCATCGTCAGGTGGATGGACGAGGTGCATAAGCGCTATCCCGACCTGGCCATCATCGACGTGGTGAACGAGGCCGTCAGCGGTCACCAGCAGGACACCCACTATATCAGCGAGGCACTCGGTGGACCCGGCAAAACGGGCTACGACTGGATCATCAAAGCCTTCGAGATGGCTGGAGAGCGCTGGCCGAACGCCATCCTCGTCTACAACGACTTCAACACCTTCCAGTGGAACACCGACCAGTTCATCGAACTCGTCCAGTCGCTGCGCGACGCCGGTGCACCAGTCGATGCCTATGGCTGCCAGAGCCACGACCTGACGGACTGCAGCTTCACCAACTTCAAGAACTCGATGGACAAGCTCCAGAGCAGCCTGAAGATGCCTATGTACAGCACCGAGTATGACATCGGCACCGACAACGACAGCCAGCAGGAGCAGCGCTTCAAGGAGCAGATACCCTACATGTGGGAGCAGGACTACTGTGCCGGCATCACACTCTGGGGATACATCCGCCACCACACCTGGACCACCAACGGCAACAGCGGCATCATCGAGGAAGACGGCACCGACCGTCCTGCCATGACCTGGCTGCGCGAATACATGCAGAGCGATGCCGCCAAGAAGGCCAAGAGTCCGTTCCCCGGCATGAAGAAGGAGGCCTCCATCTATGTGAAGCCTGCCTCGATGAAGGTTGCCAAGGGTGACGTGCTGCCCATCAAGGTACGTGCCAGCATGGCCACGAAGACCATCGAGAAGATAGACCTCTATGTCGGTTCCGAGCTGATAGCCACCATGACAGAGGCTCCCTACATCACGAATTACACCACCAGCACGACGGGCTGGAAGACACTGAAGGCCGTGGCCACCACGACCGACGGCAGCACCTACGAGCGTCTGTCACGCTTCCAGGTGATGAGCTCCACGACCAAGCGCCAGCCGTATAACGAGACGGCCGTTGAACTGCCGGGCACCATCAATGCCATGGAGTACGACAAGGGTGTGTCGGGTGTGACATGGAGCAACGCCGTACGCAGCGTCACCACAGCTACCAAAGACAACGGCTGGATGGAGTACACGGTAGACGTGAAGGAAGACGGCCTCTACACAATGGATGTTGAGGTAGCCTCGGCGAAGGATGGCGGCATGTTCCACCTGTCAGAGTACTCGTTCGACGACCTCACCTTCTACACCAACATCACCGAGGTGCCCAAGACGGGCAGCAGCACAACGTTCCAGACCGTGCACTGCCCCATGCTGAAGCCCCTGACGGCCGGCCGTCACGTGTTCTGTCTGAACATCGACAAGGGCGGTTTCTACATCAAGAGCATGACCTTCAAGCCCACGCCCGTCGTCGCACTGCCTGGCGTGCTGGAGATTGAGGACTTTGACCTCTGCAGCGACGGCACCGACATCGTCAGCGGCAATGGCGGCACCGTGCTGGCTAATACCGTCGCCGGCGAGTGGCTGGAATATACCGTTGACTTCAAGCAGGCAGGAAAATACTCTTACGAGGCTACTGTTGCTGCCGCTGATGCCGGAGCACGCTTCTCGATGACACTGATTGAGAACGACGGCACCGAGAAGTCGCTGGGTAGCGTCAGCGTTCCGCAGACGGGCAGCCTGGAGACCTACCAGGTGAAGACGGGCAAGATCAGGAATGCCCTCAACGCCGGCAAGATGAAGCTGCGCATTGCTATCACCAGTGGCAACTGTAACATCGACAAGATCACGTTCGTCTGTACCGACCCTGCGACAGGCATCAGCACCGTGACGAGCGACACCGCTGCCGACGGTCCGGCCTATAACCTCTCAGGCCAGCAGGTGGGCGAGGGCTACAAGGGCATCGTCATCAGGAACGGGCGGAAAGTAGTCATAAGATAATGATACTAATATTATGAAACAACTATTCATGCTCACGCTGTCAGTGCTCTCGGCACTGACAGCGGTTGCTAAGGAGCGTACCATCGACATCAGCGGCAACAACACGTCAAGCGACTATAAGACATACAGCCAGAGCATCCGCGTCGTTGCCGGCGACACGGTCAACGTGCTGCTGGCACGCTACTGCTACTTCTCGTCGCAAGTCATCGGTGCTGGCGTGATGAACCTCTACGCCGGCGGAGAGCGCTGCTACCTTGGTACCGAGAAAGGGAAGGAATGGCCCAACTGGAGCAGGTTTACCGGAGAAGTGCACGTATGGCCGTATCCGGAGAACTCCTCCTCGGCAGGATTCTATGGCGTGGTGCTGGCCCACGGCGGCAAGTCGTCGTCGCCGGAGAATGCCTTAGACGATGTCAGCTCGGGCAAGGTGAATACCTCGATGGCCGACAACCGCGTGACGCTGCATGCAGGAGCCACCATCTGCTGTGAGGCCAACACGGCAGGCGCCGGTTTCCGCATCGGCGAGCTGCAGACCGAGGCAGGCTCCACGCTGCAAGGCTACATGAAGACCAAGCGCGCGGCCTACTACCTCGTGGGCGGTCTGAACACCGATGCCACGCTGGCCGGCAAGCTGATGCCGTCGAGCTATAACGACGAGACGGGGCTGAGCATCATTAAGGAAGGAACAGGTACATATACTATAACAGGTAACGACAACTACGTAAGCAGCGGACTGCGCGTGCTGGAAGGCCGCGTGCTGGTCATGAACGACCGCAGCGAGGCCGAGGCCAAGAAGCTGCGCGGTGCGCTGGGTGCCAAGCCTAACAGCACCGACGCCATCGCCTATGTCTTCGGCGAGGGCGTGCTGGGCGGCACGGGCAGCATCGGCGGTATGGTGGACAACTACGGTATCGTCGAACCGGGAACTGACGTGCCCGGTATGCTGACGCTGAAGAACTATACGGCAGCCAAGGATGCCAACCTCACCGTACACCCCGCCTCGGTGCTACGCTTCAAGGTGGCTTCTGCCGACAGCTACGACCAGCTGACGGTTGACGGACAGCTGAAATACTCGACCATGATGCAGGACTTCACCACCAGCGACCAACACCCCGTGCTGCAGCTCGTCGTGGCCGACGATGCCAACCTGACGGTGGGCACCGAGCTGACGCTGATGACCGTCAAGAGCAGGAGCGACGGCGACTGGGCGTTCGACGTGAAGGCTAACCGCCACACGTGGGACGTCATCGAGAGCGAGGCCGACGGCCGGCTGGTCTACACGCTGCGACTGACATCGCTGGCCAACCAGCAGAACGGTGACGACGACGACCCGACGGAGCAGACGGACTCGACGATGGGTGCCTTCTATGACGACGGCATCGACGATGCTGCCGACAAGAACACGCTGAGCTACTATGCCGAGCTGTGCGGCAAGCATGTCGGTGTGGCACTCTGCACCTATAAGGGCTACCAGAGCGACCGTGACGAGAGCGGCCGCCAGTTTAACATGATGGTAGCCGAGAACGAGATGAAGATGGATGCCCTGCAGCCGTCGCAGGGACAGTTCTCCTTCGGCAGCGCCGACCAGCTGGTCAGCTTTGCCCAAAAGAACAACATGGCCGTTCGCGGCCACTGCCTCGTATGGCACATGCAGCAGCCCACATGGCTCAGCAGCGACGGCAAGAAGAACGACAAGGGATGGACACGCCAGCAGGCCCTCGACCTGATGAAGCGCCACATCACCACCGTCATGACACACTACCGTGGCAAGGTCACGGAGTGGGATGTCGTCAACGAGTGTCTGGATGACGACCAGGCCATCGTGCGTACCAACCCCGAGGGCTATAAGCTGCGCCCCACCGTTTGGCAGCTGGCCATCGGCGACGACTATATCGACTCGGCCTTTGTCTATGCCCGCCAGGCTGACCCCGATGCTGTGCTCTACCTGAACGACTACGATGTGGAACAGCAGGGTAAGGCCAAGACGACGGCATTCTACAACCTGGCCATGCACCTCAGGAAGCAGAACATCCCTCTCGACGGCGTCGGCCTGCAGTGCCACTTCTCCGTGGGTGATGTCGACAGCGTGAAGCTCGACCAGAACATCCGCCACTTCGGTGACGCTGGCCTGAAGTGTGCCATCACCGAGCTGGACATGGGCATTGCCTCCACGTCGGCCGACGACCTGCAGGAGCAGGCCCGCAACTACCGCGTCGTCACCGATGTCGTGCTCAACAACGACAACTGTCAGAACATGGTCATCTGGGGCATCAAGGACAACGACTCGTGGCGCCAGGCCTCCAGTCCGCTGCTCTATACGGCCGGCCTCGACCGCAAGCCCGCCTGGTATGCTGTCCGCTCCGCCCTGCGCCACCGCGTGCTGAGCGACACCGGCATCCACGACGTACAGCGCGACGCACCAGCCGACGACCGCTACTACGACCTGCACGGCCGTCGCGTCAGTGCCAGCCAGCTGCGCCCCGGCATCTACATCCACAGCGGCAGGAAAGTGTTGGTGAAATAGCTAAAAATGTGGCCCGATAATTTGGAGCATTCTGAAAAATTGCCTACCTTTGCAACAGAAAGTAAAAAGAAACGGACATGATGGTAGAAAACAAATACGTCAGATTTGACTGGGCTATGAAGCGGATGTTGCGCGACAAAGCCAATTACGATGTGCTTGAAGGACTCATCACTGTGTTGCTTGGTGAACCCGTACATATAGTCGAGATACTTGAGAGCGAAGGAAACCAGAATGCCGTGGATGACAAGTACAACAGGGTGGATGTCAAGGCAAAGAACAACCATGACGAGATATTCATTGTCGAGGTGCAACTGACTCGCCAGCTGTACTATCTGGAGCGAATCTTGTATGGAGTGGCCAAGACCTTGACGGAGCACATCAGACTGGGAAATCTGTACAACGAGGTGAAGAAGGTGTACTCTATCAGCATCGTCTATTTTGACCTCGGTCAGGGCAGCGACTACCTCTATCATGGTCAGACGAAGTTTGTTGGTGTACATAGCAAGGACACTCTGCGGATAAGCACCAAAGAGAACGATGTCATCAAGATGAAGACGCCAGAGGCTGTGTTCCCCGAATACTACATCATCAGGGTCAATGAGTTCAACGACGTGGCCAAGACACCCATAGAGGAATGGCTGGACTATCTGAAGAACGGCCATATCAAGGATGATACAACAACGCCAGGTCTCCATGAGGCCAAGGAAAAGCTGCAGTATATGACTCTTAACAAGGAAGACCAATTGGCGTACGACCGTCACCTTGATGCCATTATGGTTCAGGAAGACGTGTTAGCCACTGCGAAGATTGAGGGGCGTGCCGAGGGGCGTGCCGAAGGGCGTGCCGAGGGGCGTGCCGAGGGGCGTGCCGAAGGGCGTGCCGAAGGTGAACATGCAAAAGCAATTGCTGTAGCCAAAAACTTAAAGCATCTGAGTGTTGACGATGCCATCATCGCTAAAAGCACGGGATTGACGCTTGACGAAATACAAAAACTTTAAGATTGTTACAAATATAAAAGTATTTGGGATTCCTCGCAAAGGGGAATCCCAAATTGTTTATTACCTTTGCAACCCGAAAAAACAACTTAATCTCATTAATTATTAACAAACAAAATTTTTATGAAAAAACTGTTTACTATTGTTGCTTTGGCACTCATGACATTGGGGGCTAATGCACAGGAAGAAGTTGACATTCCTTTAGACAAAGCTGCATGGGGATGGGGTTGGAACTCCACGGTTGATGTTACCGATGGCGTTATGAGCATTTCATTAAGTGATAATTATGGAGCTGGCGGTACAGGCTGGGATCCTGCTACCGACTGGTCAAACTATGCAAAGTTATGTGTAGTGATTGATAGCTATACGGGGGGATGGGGACAAGTGGTCATTACTTTTAGTGACAACTCTGAATTGTCTCAAACATTTGGTTCAATATCCTCTCAGACAACTATAACGGCAGACATTGAAAAGAATGATAAGTCTTCAGGAGTTAAGAAGCTTGTAATACAGGGTGGTACAGGCACTCCTGTTATCAAGGTTAGCCGAGTATATTTGATAAAAAAACTTGAATACGAAGAAGGTGAGAATATTACTTTTGATCAGTATGGTAATATTTTAGCAGAGAATCTTGCTTCATTCTCTAATTCAGCCAAGGTCGAATATACAGTGACTGCCTCTATTGTCACAGAAGAAAAATATATTGGCTGGGGTATTGGAAGAATTGGTAGTCTTGATGGATCTGTCACTTGTTTTGAGTTCGCTTTGAAGAACGATGGAGACAACGTTTATACTTGTACTATGGCTGATTTAAGAGCTGCACTTGAAGCTCCTGCCAACGAATATGGGCAACAGGGCATTAACTGGAATGTCTGGGGACAAGGTAAGGATGGTGGTAATGAGTTTACCCGTAAGAGTTTTGTAGTCTACGAGGTAAAGAACACCTGTGAAGTAGTCGTAGGACCTGCTGGCTACACAACTTTCAGCTACAATAAGGCTATAGGTTTGGGTGGTGTCAATGCATACACAGCCAAATATGAGGGCGGTAAGGCTAAATTGACTAAAGTTACAGCTGCTCCTGCTGGTGCTGGCGTTATCATTGAGGCTGCCGAGGGTACTTACAAGATTCCTACTCTTGATAGTGCGACAGACTTGGTAGGCAACGACCTGCTGGTTAGCGACGGTACTGTGACGGGTAATGGTTCTATCTTCGCACTGGCTAAGAAAAATGATGTCGTCGGTTTCTACAAGGTTGCCACTGGTGTAGCTGTTCCCGCTGGCAAGGCTTATCTGAACATTCCCGCCGCTTCTCGTGACTTCGTCAGCTTCGACTTTGGCGGTGAGACCACTGGCATTGAGAAGGCATCAGTAGCTATTGACGCTAACGCTCCCGTCTACAACCTGAACGGACAGCGCGTCGCTCAGCCTACTCGTGGCCTGTACATTGTGAACGGTAAGAAAGTAATCATCAAATAAAGCAAGGAGGAACACAACATGAAGAAGACATATACAATGCCCACCGTTGACGTGGTTGAGATTCAGACTGCCAGCATGCTGGCCGCATCGCTAACGATTGACACAACAGATGCGAACCAGATCATGGATTCTGAGCAGATCCTGAGCCGCGAGATCTTCCTCGGCGAATAAGCAAGTGAGGCTAAAGCCGACAGGCGCGCTTTAGCACTTCGCAACAAACAATTGAGGGTTTGGGGTTCCAGTGATATGGAATCCCAAATTTTTGTTTAGTGTGCGAAAGACTACGTCTGACTTCTGTGGTTTTAACATTTCATAAGACCTGGCCCTCTCAATTTCGTGAGTGGCCTTCTCAATTCAGTGAGTGGCCTTCTCAATTTCGTGAGTGGCCTTCTCAATTCAGTGAAGTGTTGGGTGCATGTTCTACCCACACCCGAACCGATACCCATCATTC
>CAMJWJ010000100.1 GCA_946409435.1 uncultured Prevotella sp.
CGCGTATGCGTATATATTGCTGATAGTACTTTTTATCCCACACTTCCCACACTTCCCACACCTAATGGTGTGGGCGTGGTAAGTGTGGGAAGTGTGGGAAGTGTGGGTTCTTTTTTTCTTTCCCTACTATATACGCGCACGCGCGCGTGAAGGTGACACAACGCTGAAGTCAGGAAACACGTTGTTATGTCACCACGCGGAGCCACGTACGGCGGTAGACGGCGAGAATCCAGCGGCGGACGGGCAGCAGGCGCCACCACAGGCGGCTGGCTCGCACGCGCCACGGGGCGTACAGCGGGTTGTGTCGGCCACCTGGCGTGACCACATTGACGGCCAGTGCCTTGACGTCGCTCACCATGCAGTGCTCCACCCCGGCTATGTTTCCGTCGCCCATGAGCGTCACCTGCTCGCCGTCGATGCTGATGATACGGTGGATGACGTAGCGGCAGCCCTCGACCCATGCCAGCACGACGTCGCCGACCTTTGGCGTGCCGGGCTTCACCAGGTCGACACTCTCACGGCTGCCGATGATGAAGGGCAACATGCTGTAGCCCTTGACGGGGAAGGTGACGCGCATGCCCTCGCCGACCAGCCGGATGGCGTTCTCTATGATAACATTATCTGATACCATTATTTAGTTCACAGTTCATAGTTCACAGTTCACAGTTCATAGTGCGCAGTTCGTTATTGCGGCGTAGGAGGTTTGGGCAGCAGCCTCGTCGGGCAAGCACTCCAGGTGCCACACGGGTACCTCGCCGGCCATCATGTTCTCCGTCTGGTGCAGTCCCTCGGCAATGTGGCTGTCCCACCGCTTACCGCTGATACTGGGCACGAGGGCAGCGTAGGCCTGCAGGCCGCGCAGCCGATGGATGGCGTTATAGGGAGCCTGACTGAGCAGCACGATGCCGCCCAGCGGATAGCTGACGTTACGGTAGCACGGCGTCTTGCCACTCCACGGCGAGCCGTAGACGCGGAAGCCGTCGGCCGTGCGGCGCACCACGGGGTTGTCGTCGTTCACCAGCTGGCTACCGTCGATGTAGCGCAGCCACAGACTGCTGTGCGTGCTCTTGCCCGTACCGCTCTTGCCAAGGAACATATAGCCGCGACCGCCGTTGCTAACCACCGACGAGTGGAACAGCGCCGTCTGGCTGTTGGCCGTCGACAGGGCGTACATCACCATCAGGGCGTTGTTGACGCCAAAGAGCGGATTGCTGTCGAGCGTCACGACGGCCTCGCGGTAGTCGGCGTCGGTCACCATGCGTGCCGACCGCTTGCCCCACAGTTGAAACTCAAAGTAGGGCCGACTGCCCATGCGGCCTGCAACAATCTGCGAGCCGTCGTCGTCCTGGTTGATCTCGATGGTCACCTCACTGTCAGCAGGAAACTGGTCATTGTCCACCACACGCAGGTGGAATACTACATCGTCGGCAGCCTCAATGGCAAACGGCGAATATTGGGTCATCTCGTTCAGCACATGCTCATTTTCCCCCATTTCAACGGAAAAAGCATGGCCTGCTACTAAATAATATTGCTTCATTTCGCCCACAAAGGTACGAATAAGTGAGAACAATACAAAACAAAAAATTATTTTTTTGTTTTTATTGTCGAGCGAAAGTACCTTCTTGCGTCAGCAAAAAGGTACGAATAAGTGAGTGAAAATGCAAATTTATTTGCAATTTTCCGAACGAGAGTACCTTCTTGCGACAGCAAAAAGGTACGAATAAGTGAAAATGCAAATTTATTGCTCCTTCGCTTCCCGCTCGGCTTCCTTCCGTGCTTTCCGCTCAGCCTTTTCAGCCTCCTTCCGTGCTTTCCGCTCAGCCTTTTCAGCATCCTTCTTGGCCTTTTCGGCTTCCTTCTGAGCTTTACGCTCAGTTTCTTGGGCTTCCTTCAAGGCTTTACGCTCAGCCTTTTCGGCTTTCTTCTGTGCCTTGCGCTCTGCACGTTCCGCCTTCTTCTGCTCACGCCGTTCAGCACGCTCGGCCTTCTTCTGCTCACGCCGCTCGTCACGCATGGCCTTGTCCTCGTCGGACATCTTATGGAAGCGGATGCCAGGCTTGATCTTCGTATTCTTCATCTCGTTGGTATTGGTGAACGAGAAGGAGCAGAGCAGGTCGACACGCTTGCCCTTGACGGTAATGTCTCCCTCGGCAACAGCACCGTCGCTGATGATGTGGGCGACGACGTTCTTCGCCTTAATCATCTTATACCTCGCCTCGTCAATCTGAGCATCAATCTCGCCGATGGGCAGCTTGCCGCCCTTCAGTCGGCGCATCTTGGCAGTGCGCGGCTTGGAGTAGTCGAAGCGGAAGTCGGCCTGACAGGTGACAGCACCCAGCCCCGGCATGTCCATGGCCTTGCCCAGCTCGAAGCCGGCAGTCTGCACATGGCCGTCAAGGTACTTGGTGTCCTCGTTCAGCGAGAGGTTGAAGTTCAGGTAGCCCGGCAGGGTGTGCAGTCGTCCGCGGAACAGCTCACGATGCCACAGCACGTCGAAGCTGCCGACATAGCGGATGGTGCCGAGGGCGTTCAGCTGCTTCATCATAAACTTCTTGACGGCAAACTGGTTGATGATACGCTCTGCCGTGCTGCCGTTGGTGAGCATCTGACTGACGTCGAAGTGTACCTTCAGCTTGTACTTGTCCTTCAGTCCGCTGATGTCGCCCTTGGCACGGATGGTCAGCGACTTGTCGGCCGTGCTGACCTTCACATTCCTGAAACTGAGCTGTGAGTCGGTGCCGCTGAACTGCACACTCAGCAGCAGGGGGATGCTGAACTTGCCCAGAACGGGCGCGAAGGGACGGGCGATGTCCTTGAGCAGCACCTTGCCCTGGATGGTCGACGTGCTGAAACGCAACGGCCGCCCCTGTTTCTTGCTGGGCAACTGCAATTCGCCGCTGGCGAAAGTCAGGGTGGTATGGGCCAGTCCGACGGTGACGTCGCTCAGGTAAAGCTGCTTGGCGTTGCCGCCCACCTGACAGCGCAGGTCGGTGACATGCAGCCCTGAGCCACGGTCGTTGACGTCGCCGGAGGTGAGCACGGCATGGACACTGTCCTTGCCGACATGGTCGATACGGGCCTCAAGGCTGGCAACGACGTTCAGGTGTCCCTCGTCGAAGAAGCCATGCTTGGGTTTTCCGGCATTGCGACGCGGGCGGTGGTTGTCGGTCAGGAAGCGCAGGCTGTCGACGGTCACCAACCGATACTCGCTCTTCTCATTGTAGTGGATGGCATCGACGGCCACACTGTCGTCGACAAGCTGATGTTTCTTCTTCCTGATATGCGACCATGCGGCTTTCAGCCCGTACAGTGAGGCCGTCCGGCTGCCCATCCATCCCTCACGATACTTCAGCGACTGGAAGGAGAAGGTAGAATTGTTGTAGACGACCTGCACATCACGGATGTTGACCGCCTTCAGGCTGACGGCCAGCTTCTGCTTCGGGGCCGCCTTGACTGTATCTTCCCGGTCATCGCCGTCTTGCTTGTCCTTCTTGAAAGCATCCAGCACAAACTGGTAGTTGGCCGGCTCGTCGGGCGATGGCTTGAAGAGGTTGGCCTTGATGCCCTCCACATTTAGCTTGTTGATATTCACCTCGTTGTGCAGCAGCGGCCACAGTTCAAGCTCCACACCGAGGGAGGCTATCTCCAGCAAGCGCCGCTGCTGGCGGTCGTCGATGCGCAGCCCGATGAGCCGGATGTCGTCGCTGAAAAGTCCTACGGTGAGGCTGTCTATCTCGACCTTCGTCTCCAGTTTCTCGGTCAGCATGGCCGTGGCCCGCTGGAGCAGTCGCTGCTGGACAGACGACGTATTGAGCAGTGCCACGGCGGCAACGGCTAACGCGACAAGGCTGCCGACGGTGATGCCCAGTATCTTCAGTACTCTGACTATCAGTTTTTTCATTTTTGTAAGGGGGGGGAGGAAACGATTATTGTTATTTAAATATTGTCTGTGACAGCAGGCGGCAGATGTTCTCCAGATACTGACGGTCGGTGTCGTCGAAAGTGGACAGCTCACGGCTGTCGATGTCGAGCACAGCAACTACCTCACCGTCGCCACCGAACACGGGTACGACAATCTCGGAGCGCGACAGGCTGCTACAGGCGATATGGCCAGGAAACAGCTCCACGTCGGGTACGACAATGGTCTGGCGCTGCTGCCATGCCGTGCCGCAGACACCACGGCCGTAGCCGATGTGAACGCAGGCCACTGGACCCTGAAACGGTCCGAGCACCAGCTCGCGGGTGTCGGTGCCGGCCTTATGCTTCACACAATAAAAACCTGTCCAGAAGAACCCCATCTCCTCGTGGATGGCGGCACACACGTTGGCCATGACGGCTACCACATCGGTCTCGCCAGTTATCAGTGCATCGATCTGACGTACCAGCATCTGGTACTTCTCTTCTTTGTTTGTCATCATCTATCGTTACTTTTTGGTGGTCTTTCTTTTCCTTACTCTTGCCGTCGTCTGTCCCCCACCCCGCTTGGGCTCGTCGGCATCGATCGCGTCAAGCAGCGAGTGCTGCTTCTGGCGCAGGTAGGTGGCTATGGTGAACGTCTGCTCAGACAGCTTTCGCAGCAGGTAGCGCCGCGACAGCCATATCTGGTGCAGCTCGGCATAGTTCTCGGCGAGCCGTTTCATGGCCTGCTTGTTCTGCGACTTGACATCGGGCACAAGCGACAACGGCTTCGTCAGCAGCGTGTCGAGGGTCTGCTCGAAATAGGCGGCGCTACGCTTGACGCGCTCAAGGAAAGCCTCTTCGTGGAGGGCGGTGATGGTCATCTGCTGAATCATGCCACACCACTTCTCAGCCACGCCGATGACCTGCTGCCTGAAGTTCTCCAAGGCTCGCTTGTGCAACTCGGCAATGTCGGTGTGGCTGCGATAGAAGAACTCGATGATGAGCCGTCCAAGATACTCTTCGCGGTAGAGAATGTCGCGGAAGTCGAACAGTTCCAACAGCAGGTGACGGTAGTACTCGTCCTTCAGCGTGGGAAGCTGGGTGATGCTCTGTCGGGCAGCAGTCTCTTGCTGGGAGATGTAGTTCTCAACACGGTCGTCGCTGATGATGGCATACTGTGGAATGCGCGAAGCGAGCACCATACCCTCCAGCGTCTTGCAACGACTGAGGGCGACATACACCTGGCCAGGGGCAAACGACAGGCTGGCATCAATGATGGCATGCTCGAAGGTCAGCCCCTGACTCTTATGAATGGTGATGGCCCAGGCCAGACGCAGCGGCAGCTGCACAAACTTGCCCAGCACCTCGGACTCTATCTCATGTGTCTGGTCGTTCAGCGTGTAGCGGGCATTCTCCCACTCCAACGGCTCGACCTCGATGGCGTCGGCATCACCGGGACAGTAGACCGTCAGCCGGCGGTCGTCGGCGTAGGTCACGTGGCCTATGCGCCCGTTGTAGTAACGACGCTCGGCCGAGGGGTCGTTCTTGACAAACATCACCTGGGCACCAACCTTCAGCGTCAGCGTCTCGGCAGTAGGGTACGAATAGTCGGGGAACGTGCCCTCAATCCGGGCATGGTAGGTATGGGGGCGGCCGGTCAGTTTCTGCAACTCCGACTCGTTATAGCTGTTAGCTATCTGGTTGTGGGTGGTCAGCCGGATGTAGCCCTCGTCTGCCTTGGGCAGGAAGACGGCCTTGAACCTGCTGTTCAGAAGCGTCAGGTCGTCGGCCGAGGGATGACCCTCGCGGATGTGGTTGAGCAGCGTGAGGAAGGTGTCGTCCTGCTGGCGATAGACCTTCTCCAACTGGATGGTCACATAGTCTGTCTGCGCCAGCGCCTTCGAGCCAAAGAAGTAGGGAGTGTCGTAGTAAGGCTTCAGCAACCGCTCATCCTCGGCAGTCACGACGGGTGTCAGCTGCTGCAGGTCGCCTATCATCAGCAACTGCACACCACCGAAAGGCTTGTAACGGTCGCGGTAACGGCGCAGCACGCTGTCGATGGCATCCAGCAGGTCGCTGCGCACCATGGATATCTCGTCGATGATCAGCAGGTCGAGCGATGCGATGATCTTGCGCTTCTCCTTGCCGAAGTCGAACTTGCTCTTGATCTGTGCGTTGGGCACGAAGGGAGAGAAAGGCAGCTGGAAAAACGAATGAATGGTCATGCCGCCGGCGTTGATGGCTGCCACACCAGTAGGAGCCACCACCACACAGCGCTTGCTGCTGCGCTCGACGACGGTCTTCAGGAATGTCGTTTTTCCTGTACCGGCCTTACCTGTCAGAAAGATGCTGCGCCCCGTATGTTCCACGAAGTCCCACGCATAGCGCAACTCGGTATTTTGTTCCATTATAATATAGTATTCTACGATGATTCACTGGCGACTGCCCTCGCCATACTCACAGTTGACGGAATGGATGACGGTAGCCGAAGCACCCACGGAACCTGTATGCTGGATATGGATGCCGCCAAAACGGTTAGGTCGGGGGATGTCTGCCGTAAGTTGCTGGCGACGGTCACCCTGCTCAATCAGTGCAGTGAGCTGGCTGCCGGCGGCTGAGAGCGTCACACGGCAGTTCTTCTTGAACAGGGTGCACGGCTGTGCATTGCCAATGGCGCTCACCTCACCGTCACGATACTCCACCAGCACGGTCTCCACGGCGTGGTCGTAGGCCGGTGTGCGGACAAAGCGCAGGCCGTAGCCCGTCAGCGTATGGGTGTCGAACTTGATGCACAGGTCGAGATACTGCCCAGTGGCACTGCCAAAGCCCTGACCAGCAGACTTACACGGTGATAGCTCCACGGTCAGCGTCTGGTCGCCATAGTGCTCGTCGGACTTGCCGGTGTACATCATCCGTGCACCACGCACGAGCTGTATCATGCCGTAGCAGCCTTCAGCACCATCGACACCCTCGCCATAGCACCAGGCTGACCGCTGCAACGGAGCATCGGCACTGCCAGCAAGGTTTGCCACACGCCAGTCGTAGCCTGCCGTGTCTTTCGGCTTGTAGGCATCCAACGTCCAGCGACCCTCAGCCAGCAACGGCTGGTTGACCAGCGGCAGCAGAGGGGTGGTGACGGCCATCGGCACATCGGGCGTAGGCGGCACGTCGAGCGGCTGGCCGTTCAGCGTGCAGTGCTCCATCAGGCAGCGATGCTTCGGGTTGGGCTTCTTCGTCCAGGCTATCGTCAGCTGCGGGTCGTCGCTCGTCCAACGGCAGTTGCGCAGGGTCACGGGGGATGACACCTTGGTCAGGTACTGCACACCATGAACCTTGGAATGGATGTCGCAGTCGTCAAAGACGGCACCCTGCGGCGAAGTGCTGTAGAAGGGCTTGCTGCTGAAGAAGGTCAGCCGACAATGACGGTAGGTGCCCGTGCCACACAGCGCATCGTCGGTGCATTCAAAGTAACAGTCGTTGAACAACGCATGACGCGCTCCGGCAAAGGGGCATAGATTGAGACGGGAGATAAAGTGGCAGCGGCGAGCCTCGTAGCGGTCACCCTGACAGATGACCAGCTGGGCCTGCACAATGGCATCGGCACGCCGGCTACGGCTCTGACGAGGGTCACGCCGATAGTCAAGGTCGACGTTACAGAAGTTGCCAAAAGTCAGGTTCTCCGCCTGGATGTCGTCGCCCGTGATATGCAGCATGGTGAAGTTGCCGTCGGCACCCTGTGTCTGACCTCTGTTGCAGGCCAGCACGACATCCTCCGGACCAGCACCAGTACCGACAAGGCGTGTCCTGCTGAGCCGTACCTTCATGCCGTAGGGGATATTGTCGCCTGCCTCCGGCTTACGGACAGCAGGGTCGTCGGGATTGTCGATCCAGTAGACACCCGGGGCAATGTGGATAGTGGTCCACGCACTGTCGTCGGCAAATGCCTCAGCCTGTCGCAGAGCTTCGTTCACGGTGGTGAACATGCCACGTCTGGCGTTTGTTTTCTTCTGGCGGTCTACATACAGGTGGTGCTCCGGCTGTGCAAACGCTGCCGAACACCAAAGGCACAAGAGTAATACGGTATACCTCATCATTGCTTCAACGGTTCATTACACTATGGGCTACAAAGGTACGAATAAGCGAGAGAAAATGCAAATTTATTTGCAATTTTCCGAGCAGAAGATTGCAACGCCACACTCTGGACCTTTAGGTCAGAGAACCTTCGAGCGTCAGCTCAAAGTACGAATAAGCGAGAGAAAATGCAAATTTATTTGTGCACTTTTTTATCCCGGCAGGCCTAAATCTCAGAAATATTATCTAATTTTGCACGCAAGATGAAAAGTGTACTGATAAAAGACCTCACGATAGGTTACAAACAGAAGAACAACGACAAAGTGGTGGCTAGCCAACTGAACGCTACCATCAACAGCGGCGAGCTGACATGTCTGCTGGGACAAAACGGCATCGGCAAGTCTACGCTGCTACGTACGCTGTCGGCATTCCAGCCAGCTCTGTCTGGCGACGTGCTGATGGCCATGACGAGCAGCACGGGCAAGACAGATGCTGAAAAGCAGCAGACGGTTGCCATTGCCTCACTGACCGACCGGCAACTGAGCAAGATGATTGGAGTGGTGCTGACCGAGAAACCCGATGTACGCAACATGACAGTGGCAGAACTGGTAGGACTGGGGCGGTCGCCATATACAGGCTTCTGGGGCACGCTGACCGACGACGACAAACAGGTGGTCGGCGAGGCCATACAACTGGTAGGCATCAAGGCCCTGCAGGACCGCATGGTACACACACTGAGCGACGGCGAACGGCAAAAGGTCATGATAGCCAAAGCACTGGCACAGCAGACACCGGTTATCTATCTGGATGAACCGACGGCATTCCTCGACTTCCCCAGCAAGGTGGAGACGTTGCAACTGCTCCGGCGGCTGGCCCATGAAGAGCAGAAGACCATCCTGCTATCAACGCACGACGTAGAGCTGGCCATACAGGTGGCTGACAGCATCTGGCTGATGGAACCAAACTGCCTGACGGTGGGCACACCGCGCCAACTGGCTGACGACGGCACATTGGCCCGCTTCGTCGAGCGACCAGGCATCGTGTTTGACCGCCAAACAATGACGATCACAGTTGTTGCTTAAAAAGTCAATTGGGGACTACAATCCACTGACGCGGTGCAGCCGCTCGAGGTTGTCATCCCAGATGCCGCGCAGGTCAGCCTCTTCCTCTTCGTCGTCGGCATAGTCTGTGATACACAGACTCAGCTCACCCGTCGTGGCACTTTCCTCAATACGCATCTCCCAGATAGCCTCAGGTGTATCCTCATGATAGTCCCACATCATACGGATATAACTGTTCTTCTCCCTGTCGAGGATACGCGACTGCTTGGTGTCACGCTCCGTCCACGGGTTACCCCAGGTGAAGGTCATCGTATCATCGTCCTCTATCACTTTGTCGGCAATCCACTTCTGAAGACCTGCAGCATTGCCTATCATGTCCCATACGATCTTCGGCGACCGCGTATTCAGAGGGTATTCTAACATCAGTTTCAGCATAGTCGTAATAAATAAAGGTTAATAAGTAATCCTGTCTCGATTTACTCAACAGCTTTTGACCATCAACACAAAAAATGTGTTTGACACTGCAAAAATACGAATAATAATTGACATTACACAGCACGTAACGCTTATTAACAGTTAAAAAATATTAATCGCTGTCATATTTCTCATTTTTCGCTACACATTTCTCATTTTATTGTAGTACCTTTGCACCCGCTAATCGAAAGACAGCAACGATGATGGCGGGGTAGCTCAGCTGGTTAGAGCGTCGGATTCATAATCCGGAGGTCGAGGGTTCGGGTCCCCCTCCCGCTACAACAAACATCTTTGAAACGCCCATAAACAGGGCGTTTTTTTTTTCTGGGTAGCCTTAGGGCTGCCAAAGGCAGCAACGCCCCTACTCTTTTATTGCAGTATTCCTTGCCTTTGATGGCGGTGACAGGACACAATTATGTGAAGAAATCTGGAATGTCGCCAGTCCCAAGGTTAATTATTATTGGCGTGACGGAACCT
>CAMJWJ010000101.1 GCA_946409435.1 uncultured Prevotella sp.
CATGATTATAGGTATCAAGAAAGACGTCACCGAAGAACGTACCCGCCAGCGTCAGGCCAACGAGCGCACTCAGCGCTACTGGGCTATATTCAACACGCCGCTGGCCTGCATCATGCTGTTCGACCGCAACGGCATACTGACCAATATCAACCCTGCTGCCTGTGAAATGTTCCAGGCCGACCATGACGACATTATCAGCCAGCGGATCAGCATTGATGACCTGTTAGACACTGGCAATCTGGACATCGCCGAACTTGACGGATACTACGCCACACAGGTGGTAGACATTGACCGCATCCCCATGAGTGAGCGCAAGGTGACAGCCGTTAAGCGCCGCGGAAAGCTGTACAACGAGTTTCGCATGGTGACCGTCTATGATGACGGTGGCGAGCTGTTAGGGGTGTTTGCCATCTGCCGTGACATATCTGAGACCGTAAGCAGCGCGAGGCTGGAGCAGGAAGGAGAAGCGCAAGTGACGGAAATACGCAGCGTGCTGGACAACTACGACAAGAACATCAACCGCGTGGTCGGCGACCATGACGTACGTATAGCCAGCTATCATCCGAAGTCGCACACGTTGAGCATCTACAACAGTACCACTAACGTACAGCATGCCCTGACCCAGACACGTTGTATGACACTAGTCGACGACCGTTCCAAGAACCAGGCCATGCGCATGCTGAACGAGATGGATGACCTGACGGGCCACGATTTCGATGCCTACATCCGTACCACACTCCGCATCAAGGGCGGCAACCGGCTGGTACTGCGTTTCATGCTGACCCCCATTCGAGACAACAAGGGCAAGGTGGTGGAGTATTTCGGACTCTGCCAGGACATCAGCGAGCTACGCCACATCGAGCACCTCACGGCCATGGAGACTGCCAAGCTGCAAGAGGTAGAAAACACCAAAAACAGCTTTATCAAGAATATGGTCCAGGAGATACGTACGCCGATGAACCGCGTGGTGAAATACGTTGAGCGGCTGAATCCCACTGAGCCTTCCGCCGACGAGCCAGATATCAGCCAGGGCATCCTTACCAATGCCGACTACCTGTTGCACCTCATCGACAACATCCTCTACCTGTCACGGCTCGAAGCCAACATGGTAGAAATCAAGAAGCAGCCACGCGACTTCTCAGAAATCTTCGAGTCACAGTGTGCACAAGGCTGGAGCAAATACATGAACGACAATACCCGCTATATTGTAGAGAACCCCTACAGCAAACTGGTGGTCGACATTGATGCTGAGAATCTTGGACTGGCCATTGCCCAGCTGACAGCCAATGCTGCCCAGCATACGCAGAAAGGCACCATCCGCACCCGCTACGACTACATTGGCAGACAGTTGACTATCTACATCGACGACACGGGCGAAGGCATGTCGGCTGAAGAAGTGGCACGCATCAACCAGATGGGCGTTGATGGTGCCCATAACAGCAAGGGATTGGGACTGGCTATCAGCAAGGAAATCGTACGCCAGATGGGCGGATCGCTGGAGGTCAGCTCGGAAGAGGGCTACGGCACAACAGTCTACATCATCATACCATGCCATGCCTCCGAAGTCAGGCGCAAGAAAGTGGTATAAGCATCAGCATGAAGCACTAATATCAAGGAATAGATGAGAATACGACATACTAAGATAACATGCAGACGGGCAATAAGGATACTGCTCCTGAGCCTCCTCACAGCATTGCCTGTCGGTGCGCAGCAGCTTACAGACAGGTATAACTCCAGGCGTCCGGTGGTGATAGCCTGCGACTGGGACAAGCCGCCCTATGAGTTCCTCGATGACAAGGGAAACCCTGCAGGCTCGAACGTCGACGTGCTGACCGTGATCATGAAGGAGCTGGGACTGCCCTGCCAGTTCGTCATGAAAGAATGGGGCAATGCCGTCAAGACCTTCGAGCGTGGTGATGCAGACCTCATACTGGCCAATGTCAACCGCTACCGCAAGGAAGGATATCATGCCACACAGATTATCAACTACAACCGTATCAGGGTGGCCATGACAAAGGACACTACCGCCCTCGTGTCCATCAAGACGCTGGCCAGCGAGGGCGTGGTTCTCAAACCTGGCGACTACACTTGCTTTTACTTTGCAGACAACGATACCACCATCAAGATAGAGTATCAGTCACCTAAAGCAGCCCTTCAAGGACTGATAGCTGGCGACTGCAAGTACTTCGTGTGGGGCGAGGAACCGCTGAAGTGGAAGCTGAAGGAGTTGAATCTGACAGGCATCTACTTGAACCCTGTGGCTATTCCCGTCAGCGAGGTACACCTCATTGGCCGTGACAAGGAACTGATAGACCAGATTGACGACCACTACTCCCGACTAAAGCAGCGCGGCGAACTGGAAGAGATACTCAACCGATGGTACCATCCCGAACGTGTCAGTGAGGCAACACGGCCTATAGCCATCTACATCATACTGGGCACACTACTGCTGGGAGCCATCATCTTTCTATTCAACCGACTGGCCAAGCAGCGCGTCCAAAAGGCGACACGGACATCAACGGAACTGAACGAAATGATGTTCAAGGCACTGCACATGGGCAACTTCAACGTCATGGAGTATGATATAGCGCGCGACAGGATGACCAACCATTACGGCAAGATACTGCCCGAACGGGGACTGACGTTAGAGGAGTTCACCAGCCGTATCCATCCCGACCAGCAGCAGGAGTTCATGCAGAAGATGCGCCAACTGATGCAAGGCCGTGAGCGTAAGTTCGAGCTGAACAAGCGCTGGAATGCCGGTACTGCCGAAAAGCCCCTGTGGCTGAATTTCCATGGGCATGCCATCTCCGAACTTGACAGCGACGGTCACCCTGCCTACGTTGTCAATGCCGTACATGATGTTACCCACGAGGTGGAAGCGGACAAGGCCTCGCGTGACTTGGTGCGCAAGTACGAGCGGCTGACCAACATGCCGTCGCTGGCTATATCGTTCTACGACAAGGATGGCTGGCTCATCGAGCTGAATGACGCCATGAAGGAACTGTGTGGTTTCAACGTTGAGGACACTGAAGCAGAACGCTACTGGCGAAACCTCAACATGTTTGACATACCCCTCTTCCGCAAACAATTGGAGCCAGAGAACCCAGACCCGCTCATCGTCTGCCAGCACATGCACTATCCAGACATGAAGATTGACCGTTTCATCGAGTTCCGTGTCCACCCGCTGGTCGACGAAGAGCAACACATCGTCTGTTACTTCAACGCCACCATCGACATTACCGAGGAACGATGGCAGGATGCTATCCGCCACTTCCAGCGCCGTGAGATTAACAGGACCACCGATGAGATAGAACACTACAAGAACCGGCTCATGTACTTGCTCGACAACAGCAAGCGTTACTTGTGGCACAGCGACATCAGCCATCAGATGATCTACTTCTACCGCCAGCTGGGAGAACCCGAGGTGGCCATGGACTTCGAGACCTATCTCAGCAGCATGGCAGAGGAGGACCGCCAGCGCACCCGTGAGGCGCTAAACAGCCAAGAGGCTACGAACTCAGACATCAATGACGATATCCTGCATTTCAGCCATACCGTGATGAGTACCGAAGAGAGTTGGTTCGACATCAGCGGACGACCTCTCATAGACGACAACGGGCGGGTGGCAGGCCACTACGGGGTTGTTATCGACATTACCCAGCTGATGCAGGCCCGCCGGCGTTTGGAGGAAGAGACGCGTCGTGCCAGCGATATCATTCGCCAGAAGAGCGGCTTTATGGCCTCGATGACTCACGAGTTGCGCACGCCGTTGAACGCCATCGTAGGCTTTACGGGGGTGCTGGAAGCCGTGGGCAGCAGTCCTGACCGTGCTGAGTACATCCGTATCATCCGCAATTCCAGTGATATGCTACAGCGACTCATCAACGACATCATTGAAGCGTCCAGCATCACGGATGGTTCAATCAGCATTATGCCCAAGGACGTTGATTTCGTGAAGTCCTTCGATGAGTTGTGTATGACACTCGAGCAGCGCGTTCAGAATCCGGACATACAGTTCGTCAAGGATAGTCCCTACAACAACTTCTACACTTGTCTCGACATGGAGCGCATCCAGCAGGTGATGACCAACTTCGTCACCAATGCCGTCAAGTTCACTCGCCAGGGATATATAAAGGTTGGCTACCGGTACGAGCGCCACGGCATCTACCTCTACTGCGAGGATTCGGGCATAGGTATCGCCGAAGATCAGCATTCCCACATCTTCGAACGTTTTGTCAAGCTTGACGAGTTCGTTCAGGGTACTGGCATGGGACTCGCCATCTGTAAGTCCATAGCTGAGCACTGTGGTGGTAATATTGGTGTCAGCAGCCTTGGTGCTGACCAGGGAAGCACTTTCTGGATATGGCTGCCATGCGAGAGAAAATTGAAAGATGAAGTTTTATAATCTGTATTTATTGTTGAAAGTATATGGCAATGAAACACTGTATCATACTGCACAACCAGCCAATTGTTAGGCATTTGGTATTTACCGTTAAACATTATGTATTAAGTATTATATGCATTGCTGCCGTGCTCTGTTCCTGTCAGGAGACGCTTGAGGAACGAGGCCAGCGCGAGGCCAGTGACTACACCCGCAAGCACTGCCCCACTCCCGTTGGCGAAGGCATCACACTGGACAGCATGACATTCGATGCTCCCTCCCACACCTTTAGCTACTGTTATACACTGAGCGGAGTCCTCGACGATAGTGCTGCCATCTGGCAAGACGACCCACGTGCACTGCTCTTGCAACAAGTGAAAAACAGTACCCATCTGCGGCTGTACAAAGAGGCAGGCTACTCCTTCCGCTACGTCTACTACTCGACTAAGCATCCTGGTCTTAGTCTCTTTGACAACACGTTCAAAGCAGCGGACTATCAGTAGCTAAAACATAATCATTTCACCATTAGGCAGACTTGTTTGAAAGGTTTTTCGGGCGTTATAGATCATGCTGCAGTTTCTCTGTCTGAGACCGTTCAGCAAACGTCAATTTTTCTCACAGTTAAAAATCCCAAAAAGCATCGGGATTAGGATTTCTTTTACTATCTTTGCAATTCAAACGTAAAAACCAGAACAAGCAATATGATACAAACTGTAGTGAAGCGCGACGGGCGCATAGTAGGATTTAACGAGCAAAAAATCATGGCCGCTATCCGTAAAGCCATGTTACACACCGACAAAGGTGAGGACGAACGGCTGTTGTATCAGATAACAGACCGCATAGCACAGCGTGGCGAGAGCCAGATGACTGTGGAACAGATTCAGGACTTGGTAGAGCTGGAACTGATGAAGTCGAGCCGCAAGGACGTAGCCCAGAAGTACATAGCCTACCGCAACCAGCGTTCCATAGCACGTAAGGCAAAGACGCGCGATGTCTTCCTTGACATTGTGAACATCAAGAACAATGACGTCACTCGTGAGAATGCCAATATGAATGCCGACACCCCAGCCGGCATGATGATGAAGTTTGCCTCGGAAACCACCAAGCCCTTCGTCGACGACTATCTGCTCTCAGCTGAAAGCCGTGATGCCGTAGAGCATAACTACCTGCATATTCACGATAAAGACTATTATCCCACCAAGTCGCTGACCTGTGTGCAACACCCGCTGGACAATATCCTGACGTGTGGCTTTGTGGCCGGCCATGGTGCTTCGCGGCCTGCCAAGCGCATCGAGACGGCATCGGTGCTGGCATGTATCTCACTGGAATGTGCTCAGAACGAGATGCATGGCGGACAGGCCATACCAGCCTTTGACTTCTACCTTGCGCCTTACGTACGGCTGACCTATATCGAGGAGCTGAAATACCTGGAAGACCTTAACGGTGAAGACTACAAGGACCTTTACGATGAGCCGCTGATGGACTATCTGAGAAAGCCTCTTGACGGACTGGCCGGCCGGGAGCGCGCCCAGCAGCATGCCATCAACAAGACCGTCGGAAGAGTACATCAGGCCATGGAGGCCTTTATCCACAACATGAACACCATCCATTCGCGTGGTGGCAATCAGGTGGTCTTCTCGTCTATCAACTACGGTACGGACACAAGTGCCGAGGGCCGGTGTGTCATGCGTGAAATTCTGTTGTCGACTTACGAAGGTGTTGGCGGTGGCGAGACGGCTATTTTCCCCATCCAGATTTGGAAGAAGAAACGCGGTGTGAACTATCTGCCCGAAGACCGCAACTTCGACCTCTACCAGCTGGCCTGCAAGGTGACGGCACGCCGTTTCTTCCCTAACTTCCTTAACCTCGACGCCACATACAACCAGACCGACGAGTGGCGTGCCGACGACCCCAAGCGTTACCTGCATGAGGTAGCTACAATGGGTTGTCGCACACGTGTCTTTGAGAACCGTTTCGGCCCGAAGACCAGCATTGGCCGCGGTAACTTGAGCTTTTCGACCATCAATATTGTTAAGCTGGCTATAGAGTGTATGGACATTGACGACCAGCAGAAGCGCATTGACCTGTTTTTCGCTAAGCTCGACAACATGCTGGAGATTACCGCCAAGCAACTCGACGATCGTTACCAGTTCCAGAAGAAGGCATTCAGCAAGCAGTTCCCCCTGCTGATGAAGAGTCTCTGGATAGGTGGCGACAAACTCAGTCCTGACGACACCATAGAGAGCGTTATCAATCAGGGCACATTAGGCATTGGATTCATCGGACTAGCCGAATGTCTTGTGGCACTGACAGGTAAGCATCACGGCGAGAGCGAGGAAAGCCAGCAACTGGGTCTGAAGATTGTAGACTACATGCGGCAGCGTGTCAACGAGTTCTGCGACCGCTACCACCACAACTACTCGGTGCTGGCAACGCCTGCTGAAGGACTGAGCGGCAAGTTCACGAAGAAGGACCGCAAGGAGTTCGGCAGCATTCCCGGTGTTACCGACCGCGACTACTATACCAACTCCAACCATGTACCTGTATATTATAAATGTAGTGCACGTCACAAGGCTGAGGTTGAGGCTCCCTACCACGAGATGACACGTGGCGGCCACATATTCTACGTTGAGATAGATGGTGATGCCACGCATAACCCGCAAGTCATCATGAGCGTGGTCGACATGATGGACCGTCTGAACATGGGCTATGGTTCTGTGAACCACAACCGTAACCGTTGTATGGACTGCGGTTACGAGAATGCTGACGACCATCTGACGAAGTGCCCGAAATGCGGTTCGACAAACATCGACAAGCTTCAGCGCATCACGGGCTATCTCGTGGGAACTACCGACCGATGGAATTCCGGCAAGTTGGCGGAGCTAAACGACCGCGTAACACATATCGACCATGGATTGCAGGATCTCTTTGAAAATGAGAAATGAGGAATGAAGGGATTTCCTTCATTTCTCATGATACAGTCATGATTCGGGTACTCGACATTATTGAAGATACCATGGTGGACGGTCCGGGATTCCGTACCTCCATCTATTGTGCGGGCTGTAACCATCAATGTCCTGGCTGTCATAACCCACAGTCGTGGGACTTCTCCCAGGGGCACGAGATGACTACCGCCGAACTGATGCGAGTCATTGAGGCTGACCCCTATGCTAACGTCACCTTCTCGGGTGGTGACCCCATGTATCAGGCTGCCGGGTTTGCCGAACTGGCTGAGGCCATTCACAGCAAAACCCGTAAAGACATCTGGTGCTTTACGGGCTTTACTTATGAAAGTCTGATTCACGATGCTCAGCGCGAATTACTCGAGAATATCGATGTGCTGGTTGACGGTCCTTTCGTCCAGCGGCTAAGCGACCCCGACCTGCTGTTTCGCGGCAGCAGCAACCAGCGTATCATCAATGTCCCTGCCACGCTCTATGCCGGCGAGATTGTCCTCTGGACGCCTGATATTACCATTTAGTCAGGCCAGGCAATCAGGTATGGAGGTTCTGATTATACCCTTAGTGCAGCCTATACCACTTAAGCATGCAGGCTCAGTACGAAGCGTGTACCCTTCGTGAACTGCGGGTCAATATCGAGGTCGCCGTTCATCTTCAGCGCCATTTGCTTACAGATGGGCAGTCCGAGACCGTCGCCCTTGGTGAGGTCCCTGATTTCGAGGAACGGCTTGAACACGTCTTCGTGTTTCTCAGCGGGAATGCTTACTCCTGTGTCTGACACGAGGAACTGATGACTGTGTGCGCCACGTTTCTTGTATTCCAGCCAGATAGTGCCACCTTCAGGAGTGTACTCTGCAGCATTGTTCAGCAGATGGAGCAGGATGTGTGACACATAATCCTTGTTGATCTGAACACTCATCTTCGGTGCATTCACGTTCAGTGTGACATTAGCTTTCACCTTGCCGCGTATCTGCTCCATGAGCCCTTCACAGAACTGCGGAACAGCAGTTTCTGTCAGCTCGATGTCTGTATTTTGCGTATTCTCCAGTTCCGACAGCGTCTGTATGTGCTTCGAGAAGTCAAGGAGTGCCTGTACTTCTGGAATGCGGTAGTCAAGTTTTTTAAATGTCGGCTCAAGCTGTGCAGAGATGTTGCTGATGAACTTAGCCTTTAGGGCATTGCTGTCGTTGGCCAGCCGGATGGTCTTCTTCTGCTTACGGGTCAGCATAATGTACCGCAGCAACACGACACCGCCAACGACCAACACAGCAGCCAAAGCACCTGCCAGCACGATAAGTCCTACGATGATGGCCTGTCGCATGGTCAGCGAGCTGTCTTTGTCGGCGATGACGGCCTCGTTGTCGGCAATCTGTTTCTTCAGGGCACCAATCTGGTCAGCCGTCTTCAGCGCACTCACGGAGTCTTTCCACTCTATATAACTGCGATACGACTGTGCTACGAGCGTGGCGTTATTGCTTTTACGACCGTTGGCTATCAGCGTCTGGTACACCTCGTCCACCTTGTCGTATTCTTTCTGCTTGGTCAGTTTGTCGGCCATTTCCTTGAATACTGCATTACCCTGCGCATTCTGGCCGAAGGTATAGTAGTAGATGGCCTTGTTGTAAAGCAAGTCGTTCATCAAAGCCTCGTCGCCCGACTCTCTGGCTTGGTTCTCCATTACCCTGAGCTGGTCCAGGGCACTTTCACCCTTCCTGAGCTTGATGTACATCTGCATGCGCTCCTTGGTACAGAGGTAGTGCAATCCAGATTTCTCTTTGCTCGTCTTCTTGCTCTCGAGGATAATCAGGTCAGCACGGTGGAGCAGGTCAAAGGCTTCCTTGTAGTAGTTCTCCTTGTAGTACAAAGCCGTGGCCTTGACAGCACACTCAACACCTAGACGCGTCAGGCTGCGGTTAGCGTAGTCGTTGAAGGCATGGATATACGTCGAGCGTGCCTTGGCAATGTCCTGACTGGGGTTTATTGACTCTGCACGCTTGTGCAGCTCACTTTTCTGATCCTCCTGCGCATTGACAAAGGAGAAACTGACAAGCATGGTTATTAGAATGATGATTCTTCTATTCATAGCTATAATATCGTTGTCTTTTCAAAATTTTGTGCAAAAGTAAACAATAATTTCTTTTCATGCAAATATTTGTGCCTTTTATTTTGTACCATTGGCTTTGCCGAACTTACTTTTCGTTCGGAAACAAAAGAAAAAAATGTTTTTCTTTGTGTTTCTCTCACTTATTTCGTAACGATATAGGGTTTCGTGGTTTCGAGGCACGAGAAACTATGAAGCCCT
>CAMJWJ010000102.1 GCA_946409435.1 uncultured Prevotella sp.
GCTTGCCCTCCTGAACGGTGAACTCCATATCCTGCATATCGTGGTAGTGGTTCTCAAGGTTCTCCTGAATCTGATTCAGCTGTGCATAGGTCTCAGGCATTGCCTCCTCCATAGAAGGATACTTAGCTACGCGCTCAGCCTCAGAGATGCCGGCACGCTCAGCCCAGCGCTGAGAGCCAATCTTCGTAATCTGCTGTGGGGTACGGATACCAGCCACAACGTCCTCACCCTGAGCGTTCACCAGATACTCACCGTTGAACAGGTTCTCACCATTAGCGGCATCACGGCTGAAGCATACACCAGTAGCAGATGTGTCGCCCATGTTACCGAATACCATAGCCATCACGCTGACAGCAGTACCCCACTCGTCAGGTATTCCTTCCATCTTACGATAGAGGATAGCACGTTCGTTCATCCATGAACGGAACACGGCGCAGATAGCTCCCCACAGCTGCTCAATAGGATCGTCGGGGAAGTCCTTGCCTGTACGCTCTTTGATGGCCTTTTTGAACAGCACGACTAACTTCTTCAGTTCGTCTACGTTCAGGTCCTTGTCAAGTTTTACTCCACGCTCTGCTTTTACCTGCTCGATGATTTCCTCGAACGGGTCGATGTCGGTCTTGTTGACGGGCTTCATCTCAAGCACCACGTCACCGTACATCTGAACAAAACGGCGGTAAGAATCATAGACGAAGTGAGGATTGTTGGTCTTCTTCACCATACCTTCAGCTACCATGTCGTTCAAGCCCAGATTGAGGATAGTATCCATCATGCCAGGCATAGAAGCGCGGGCACCTGAACGAACAGATACGAGCAGTGGGTTTTCTTTGTCTCCGAACTTTGAGTTCATCAAACCCTCAATATGCTTCACAGCTGCCATCACGTCATCATTCAGCAGTTCCATAATTTTCTGCTGACCGACTTGATAGTACTCATTGCAGCAATCTGTGGTGATTGTAAAACCTGGAGGAACTGGTACTCCGATGAGGTTCATCTCGGCAAGGTTAGCACCTTTTCCGCCCAATTCTTCACGCATTTTTGCATTACCTTCGGCCTTTCCATTACCGAAGAGGTAAACTCTTTTTTGGCTCATACGTTTAGTGTATTATTACGATTAATAATAAAATTGTGTACTTTTATTTATTGGAATGCAAAGATACATAATCTTTTTTATTCTAACAAAAATATTAGCGTTTTTTTGCATAATGAATACGTAATGCATCATTAATAAATGGGTATGAAAAAAAATTGATTGTCTCACGACAACCAATTTTTGAATTAACCTTAATAATCTAATACCATGAAAAACACATTGCAAAGATACATATTATTTGTGTTGTTTGCAAGGTTACAGTAATTTTTCTCTCATAAATTAATGTTTTTTAAACTTTCTACCATCCCATTTTAGAACTATTGAGCTTTTTTCAGTCTTTTTTTGCTCACTATTGGCTGGTACATCAAGTTGATTGTCGGCTATAAGAGTCAATGTTTGATCCTGTTGTCCCAGCATAGCATGGTATATGTTTGTGTCATGCCCGACTGTCCCCCACCCTTTTTCCATCTCTATTCTGTTAAGAGCAGGAAGTGGCGACCATTGAGGGGTATAAAAGTCGATAACGCTTTCTCGTACGCTGTTACCAAAAGTGCGAACGACGCACAATGTTTGGTGTGTAGTATCAACTGGTGAGCCACTATTGTCAAGTTCTGCAGTATAGGGCAGCAGCCACATTTCAATTGTCGTTGCATTATTGAGTGTCAGCTTGGCGTAGTCGCTGCTTAGGGTGTTAAGCACCGTCTTGCCTTCCAGCGTGTTAGTGACTTCTGCCTTCATGCCTGACTCGACAAAGTCGGCGAGGTCAAGTAGATTGTTTCTTGAAAGGTAAGGAACCACGGTGTCGGGCATTTGACAGAGTACGTCACGCATGTTTACTTGCGCAGTTGCAGCAAGTTGCGCAATGCAGCATACAGCCACAATGCCCAACACTTTGATTTTAATAGTGGTCATTTTCATCCTCTACCTGGTCTCAAATCCTTTACACGAACAGCTTTGCCCTCACTAACGGGGAGTGAGCCTTTCTTGACCAGTTTCACTCTTGGCGTGAGCAATATCTCGTCCTTCAATGCACGTTGAATGTCTCGTGTCATCTTCTGCAGTTCGGGATATACGTCAGTATTCAGTCCGTCAAGTTCTACCTCAACAGTCATGATATCGTTGTCGTCCTCGGTGTCAAGAGTGATCAGATAGTTACTGCCCAATCCTGGGTACTGGACAAGGATCTTCTCCACTTGCATGGGGAATACGTTTACACCCTTGATGATGAACATGTCATCGGTACGTCCTTTGATACGGTCAATGCGACGGTGTGTACGTCCGCACTTGCACTCTCCGGGAATGATTCGCGTCAGGTCACGTGTACGATAGCGCAGTATAGGCATCATTGTACGGTCAAGAGTCGTAAGCACCATCTCTCCGATTTCTCCGTCGGGTACAGGTTCAAGAGTGTCAGGATCAACAATTTCGAGAATGTAGTTGTCTTCCCAGAGGTGCATGCCACATTGCTCTTTGCACTCGAAAGCCACGCCGGGTCCGTTCATCTCAGTCATTCCAAACGAATTGTATGCTTTTACGCCCAACAGTCTCTCGATACGCTGACGTTGTTCTTCTGTATGAGGTTCGGCTCCGATAAACAAGGTGCGTAATTTCGTGCTTCTGGGGTCAACACCTTCTTCCTGGAATACTTCAGCAAGTCTTATGGCGTATGAAGGAATTGCATGCAGGCAGGTAGTTCCAAAGTCCTTGATAAACATAATCTGCCGCTTTGAATTACCGGCAGCGGCGGGTACCGTTGTAGCTCCGAGCCATTCTGCTCCATGTTGGAATCCAAGTCCTCCAGTAAACATGCCGTAGCCGCTTGAGTTCTGGAACACGTCACTTCTGCGGCATCCCACCATGTACATGTCACGTGCAATCATATTGGCCCACGAACAGACATCGTGTTCCGAATACGTCACCACGGTAGGGTGTCCTGTCGTTCCACTGGTTGAATGAATACGAATGGCATCGTCCATGTTTCCACCCACAAGTCCGAAAGGATAGTTGTCACGCAGGTCCTGCTTCGTAGTAAACGGAATCTTTCTAATGTCGTCAATCGTATTGATGGAATCAGCAGTAATACCGAGTTCTCCAAGACGTTTCTTGTAGAAAGGCGACTTGAGACACACGTTAATGGTGTCTTTCAGTTTCTTCACTTGCAACTCCTTGAGTTGTTCACGCGGCATTTTTTCAATTTCCGGCTGCCAATATTCCCCGTCGGGCTTGATGGTAGCCATGATTTTCTCATCAGTCATATTCTTAGTCTTTTTGATTGGATAAACATGTTTATTCCTGCGCCAGTTGCATCATCATTACAGCAGACAATCCAGCGGTCTCTGTGCGCAGGCGGCTCTTTCCGAGATGTACCGACACGTAGCCAGCCTCGACGGCCTTCTTGACCTCGTCAATCGAGAAGTCCCCCTCGGGGCCAATCATGACGATGGCGTCGTCCTCTTCTGTAGGCTTACGCAACTCGTCAAACAGATAGCTACGTGGAATTTCCTCATAGCAATGTGCAATATACTTTCTTCCGGCAATTGGTGCCTTGATGAAGTCGTCGAATGGTGTTATCTCGTTGATTTGCGTCTTCCACGCTTTATGGCTCTGCTTAACGGCAGCAATCATGATTTTCTCCATACGTGGAATCTTGACGAGCCGTCGCTCAGAGAATTGACAATTGATAAACGATATTTCGTCGACGCCCACTTCAACGGCCTTCTCAACCATCCACTCCATTCGCTCCATCATCTTTGTCGGTGCGATGGCCAAGTGCAGATGAGCCTGCCATTGTCGCTGCTGCGGCATCTGTTCCTTGATTTCATACATGCAATGCTTCGTATGAGCCAAAGTAACTTCAGCGCGATAGTAGTTGCCTTGGCCGTCCATGAGCATCATCTCGTCACCTATTTTGAGCCTTAGTACGCGTAGAGCATGCATGGCTTCTTCTGGTGGCAGCTCGGTAGCAGTAGCTGCGTCGGGTACATAGAAGAATCTGACCTCTTTCATCCCAATTGCTTTCTTTGTATTAGTTTAGTGCGCAATTTTCTCAATCGGTTTCTCTTCGGGCTTGAACACCAGTGCGAATGCAATACCGACGACCAATGCAAAGCCAGCAAAGATAAACCAGCACGACTGCCAATCGCCCACCAGATAGCCATTCTCCCATTGACAGAAGCCGTTAACGATCTCTCCTGCCGCCAGCGTTCCAATGGTAGCTCCCAGTCCGTTGGTCATCATCATGAACAATCCCTGCGCTGACGCTTTGATGCTTGGTTCGCATTCCTGGTCAACAAAGATACCTCCCGAGACATTGAAGAAGTCGAATGCCACTCCATACACGATGCATGACAATACGAAGAAGATGACTCCCGGCATGGCAGGATTTCCTATGCCAAAGAATCCGAAGCGGAACACCCATGCAAAGAGTGACATGAGCATGACCACCTTGATGCCGAACCGTTTCAGGAAGAACGGTATCATCAAGATGCACAGAGCCTCGCTGATCTGCGAGATGGAGGTCAGCAGCGTAGCGTTGTTGGCAGCAAAGGTGTCAGCATATTCGGCCATGCCTTTGAAACTGGTGATAAACGGGCCGGCAAAGCCATTAGTCACTTGCAGACACATGCCCAGCAATGCCGAGAAGATGAAGAACAGGGCCATCTGGCGGCGCTTGAAGAGTTTGAATGCGTTTAATCCGAGACTTTCTGCCAGCGAGACTTTTCCTTCCTTCTTCTCCAGTTTGCACTCGGGCAATGTGAGGCAATAGGCAAACAGCACAAAGCTCAAGATGCCCGACACGAAGAACTGCATATAGGTGTATTGGAACTTATGTGCATTCTCTGCCAGCGTAAATCCGAAGCCCGTCTCATCGGCGTAGGCACAGTTGACGAACCACATGGTAGCGATGAATCCAACGGTTCCTAACACGCGGATAGGCGGGAAATCCTTGACGGTGTCCATCCCGTTGTTCTTCAGTATCGTGAATGCCGTGGTATTGGCCAGCGCAATGGTAGGCATGAAGAACGCAACGCTAATCGTATAGAGTGCGATAAACATCGACTTGTCCTCCAGTTCGTTACCGAATCCTGTCTGCATGCCCATCCACCAGCATCCTAACATGAAGACGCCCGCCAAGAGGTGGCACAAGCCCAGCAGTCTCTGAGGCTGGATATACTTATCTGCCACGATGCCCATGAGAGTCGGCATAAAGATGCTGACAATGCCCTGAATGGCATAGAACCACGAAATTTTGTCGCCTAATCCAGCAACGCCCAGATAGTTTCCCATACAGGTGAGGTAGGCTCCCCACACGGCGAACTCCAAGAAGTTCATGGCCGCTAATCGCACTTTTATATTCATAGTTATGATGATTTTAAATAATTGGTTTATTATTATAATAGGCACGTGCGCGCCCGTGTTCATTTCTTAATTCAATCATGCCTGGTCTCCATTCTGTGAATGCCAGTTCTTCCTCCAGGGGAAACAGGTTGGCCACCCAGCCTTCTTCTTCCAGTTCCACCACGTAGCGTGTCAGTTGTTGTCCCTGTGGTGTTATTACTTTGTTGCATGCTATTCGATGGTGGCAATGCTCTCTGATTGCTTTGGTCATCTTCTGTTTGCTTGTTATGGAATCTTATTAGCTGTATGTTGTTGATAAACATGATTCTGCGCTGGTCGGCATCGCCTTCGCTGTCGAGATAGACAAATCCGTCCATTTCTCTCAGTTTTTGCTTGCTGTTGGCAGGTATCCTCATCTGAACGTTGCCGGGAGTTGTCACATGGCTGACATGCTGCACGATGCTATCGCCTTCATAACGAGTCACGATACAGAGTACTGCGTCTTTTGGACCTGATTGCCAAATGAACTCCGTATTGAACTGGAACATGAAGGAATCGCCCTTGTAGAACGATGTGTCGGCCTTGACGGAGAAGTCAAACCGGTTCACTATGGGACGTGCCATGAGTATGACGTCGGTCTGCATCTTCCAGATGTTCGCCGTGTCGCCGGTCGTGCTGTATTGCTGGTTGGCGTTCATGCTGCCCACCGAAGCACCCAGGCTCTTTGCCTCGTCGTTCAGCCGTTCGTTGACGTTCTCATAGATTTCCTGCAGCCGTCTTACGTGTGTGAAATAGTAGACGAGCGACGAGTCAAACTCTGCTTCTGTCACATCGTACTTTTTCAGCACCGACTGGAAGTAGAAGTTCTTGTTGTAGTTGATGTCGCCTTCGTTTCTTGCCATTGCTTGTGACACATGGTAGTCATAGAGTATGTCCTCCATGTCGCCAGGCTGGATAATCTCCGACGGCACCGACGGCTTACATGCTACGGCAAGCACCATGAGCATCAATATGGCAGCCAGGCTATTCTTCATGCTCCTCTGCAGGTTTGTCGGCTTTCTTGCCTATTGAAATCTCGCTCACCTCTCGTCGGTAGAACAGTAGCAGCCATACGACTCCTACTGATATCGCCGAGTCGGCAAAATTGAATACCGGGCTAAAGAACACATACGGTTCTCCGCCCACCATCGGTACCCATTCGGGCCATGTAGTGACAATGAGCGGAAAGTAGAACATGTCAACGACTTTTCCCATGAGAAAGGGCGCGTAGCCATCTCCAAAAGGCACGAAGTAAGACGTGTAATACTCTGAACTGCCGTTGAATATGAGTCCGTAGAACATAGAGTCGATGATATTTCCTGCCGCTCCTGCTGCAATCATTGACAGGCATGCGATGTATCCCCATCGTGCTTGTCTCTTCACTTGCCTCGTGATATAGTACAGCAGTACTCCGATAGCTACTAATCGAAACAGGCTTAACACGAGCTTTGATCCGAGTTCCATGCCATACGCCATGCCGTTGTTCTCGACAAACACGATCTTGAACCACGAAAGAATTTCTATCTGTTCGTGGAGCGACATGTGGGTCTTCACCCATATCTTGATGGCCTGGTCGACGAGCAGGATGGCTGCGATAATCACTACAGCCATCCATCCCCGCCTTGCTATGTTCTTTTCATCCACTCTTTGCTATGTTCTTTTTCGTCCTCGATATTGTTAGAGTATTCTTACGTCTTCTCTCTCACACGGCGAGCCTGCTCACATTTTCTTGCCGGCCATCTTCGACTCCACGCTCAGCGTAGCGTGCGGGACGGCCTTCAGGCGTTCCTTGGGTATCAGCTTGCCGGTGATGCGGTCAATGCCGTACGTCTTGTTTTCGATACGTGTCAGGGCGGCCTTCAGTCCCTGAATGAACTTCTGCTGTCGTGCTGCCAGCGAGATGATTTCCTCTTTCGACTGGGTGACGCTACCCTCCTCCAAAGCCTTGTAGGTGGGCGACGTGTCGTCAACATCGTTGGAGTCCTTGTTCATCAAGGCGCTCATCATTTGCTCATAGTCACGCTTGGCCAACGCCAGTTTCTCGTTGATAATCTCGCGGAACTCTTCTAACTCTTCATCAGAGTAACGTGTCTTTTCTGCCATAATCTTTTAGGATTTAGTTATTTGAATGTTTAATTTAAAGTCATCGAATTCCACCTCTGTGCCGTTGTTTTCGGCTATGGTGATGGAGTCAGCCAGTACTTGCGTCTTGACATAGTCGCCGAAACTTTCCACGGCCGCTTCCACGCTGGCATTGGGAGCGAGCGTGATGTTGATGCGGTCGGTAATTTCGAGTCCGCTGTCTTTACGCATGTTCTGTATGCGGTTGATGATTTCGCGTGCCATTCCCTCCTGTCGCAGCTGGTCGTTCAGCTCTACTTCGAGAGCCACGGTCAGCGCTCCCTCGTTGGCCACGAGCCATCCGGGTATGTCTTCGCTGATGATGTCAACATCGACGGCCTCTACCGTCAGTTCGTTGCCGTCGACGGTGATGCCTATGGTGCCGTTGCTTTCGAGTTGGGCTATCTGCTCCTGTGTGAGTGCATCGACGGCAGCAGCCACGCTCTTCATTTGCTTGCCGAACTTCTTGCCCATGGTGCGGAAGTTACACTTCACCTTCTTCACCAGGATGCCGGCACCTTCTACGAATTTCAGTTCCTTGACGTTCACCTCGCTCATGATGAGGTCCTTGACGGCCTCGATGTGTCGTCTCTGCTCCTCGGTGGCAGGCACCATGATGCTCTGCAGCGGCTGGCGGACCTTGATGTTCACCTTGCGACGCAGGGCAAGTACCATCGAGGTGATCTTCTGTGCCATCTCCATGCGCGCTTCCAGGTCGGCGTCGATGAGTGCGCTGTCGGCTTTTGGCCATGCATCCAGGTGGACGCTGTCTTTCTGGCCTCCGAGGTCTCTGTAGAGCTGGTCGGCATAGAAGGGTGCGAAGGGTGCGAGCAGCTTTGCCACCGTCATCAGACAGGTGTACAGCGTATCGTATGCCGAGCGCTTGTCGTCGCTCATCTCCTTGCCCCAGAAGCGTTTGCGGTTCAGACGTACAAACCAGTTGGAGAGGTCGTCATTGACAAACGTGTCGATGAGTCTGCCGGCCCTGGTGGGGTCGTAGCCATCCAGCTCGTTGGTCACCTTCTGCACCAGCGTATTGAGGCAGGAGAGAATCCAGCGGTCAATTTCGGGCGTTTGTTGCTGTGGTACAGCAACAGACGAGACGGGAGACCAGCCGTCGACATTGGCGTAGAGTGCGAAGAAGGAGTACGTATTATATAAGGTGCCAAAGAACTTGCGGCGTATCTCGTCAACGCCTTCGGGGTCGAACTTCAGGTTGTCCCACGGTTCTGAATTGGTCATCATGTAGAGTCGTACAGCGTCGGAGCCGTATTTCTCAATCATGTCAAACGGGTTGACGACGTTGCCGACATGCTTCGACATCTTGTTGCCCTTGGCGTCGAGCACGAGTCCGCTGGAGATGACGTTCTTGAATGCCACGGAGTCGAATATCATGGTGGCGATGGCGTGTAGCGTGAAGAACCATCCGCGTGTCTGGTCTACACCTTCGTTGATGAAGTCGCAGGGGAATGCGGTTCCCTTGTCGATGAGGTCGGCATTCTCGAATGGGTAGTGTATCTGTGCGTAGGGCATTGAGCCGGAGTCGAACCACACGTCGATGAGGTCGCTCTCGCGCTTCATGGGCTTGCCTGTTGGCGAGCAGAGCACGATGTAGTCGACATAGGGTCGGTGGAGGTCAATCTTGTCGTAGTTCTCCTTGCTCATGTCGCCAGGCACGAAGCCTTTGTCCTTCAGCGGGTTGCTCGTCATGTGTCCGGCCTTGACGCTCTTCTCTATCTCGTCGTACAGTTCCTCGACGCTGCCGATGCACAGCTCCTCGCCGTCCTCGGAACGCCAGATGGGCAGCGGTGTGCCCCAGAAGCGCGAGCGGCTGAGGTTCCAGTCGTTCAGGTTCTCCAGCCAGTTGCCGAAGCGGCCTGTACCTGTTGACTCTGGCTGCCAGTTGATGGTCTTGTTCAGCTCGAACATGCGGTCTTTCTTGGCTGTCGACTTGATGAACCACGA
>CAMJWJ010000103.1 GCA_946409435.1 uncultured Prevotella sp.
ACTTTCCGTCGCCCGTCTCTACATATTTTGCATAGGGGTGGCGTTGGATGATACGCAGCAAGCGAGGCGTGTGTCCACCAAGGTGCAGCTCGAAATACTGTTGAATGAAAGAGGCTACTGACGTCTGGCTGAGTGGGTAGCCTGTAGTGATATTCACCTTCTGCACCTCGTCGGGCAGACAATGGATGACGGTAGGCAACAACGACTCGTCGCAAAGCACGATAGCAGTACGGCGACCACTGTTCAGACGGCTGTCAGTATCTCCCTCAGCTTTCTGGCGAAGCCACGAACTGACGTAGCGTGCCTGAATATGCTCAGTAGGTGCTGAGATGCAGGTCAGTTGGCTAATATGGCTGAAGTTGTCGTAAATATCGGCCGCGTGGCTGTCAAGTTCGTTGGGGAAGTACTTCATGTAGCTGTTGATGTATCGCCCAGCCTCGTGGTGCTGCAAATAGTAGTGGTCAAAATCCCAGTAGAAGAAAGCCTTGCCCTGCTGTTGCAACTGAGCGAAGAGCCGCTGTTCAACCTTCTGCACGAGGTTGAAGCCTACGAAGAGGTAGCGGTCGGCATCAGGAGCTTCCTTGGGCATGCTGTTTGCCGTCTGCTCCACCACGCTACGATAGAGGGCACCCTCGTAAGCCAGTTGCTGACTGCGCAGCCTCCTGTTGAAGTCGTGGTAGACATCGGCAAACCGGCTCCACAGCTGCAGGAACCGCTCCTTGAGCAGGCTGTCGTGGTCTTCGGTGAAATTACTGAAGAAGTGGCGTAGCATGTCGCGCTGCTCGTCGGTGAGGTAAGAGATATCATCAAGCTCGTGCAGGTCACGCAGGTTTGCAAACACTCGGTCGGCATCGGCCATGTTCTTGTCGATATCATCGAAGTCGCTAATCATCAGCTGTCCCCAGCCGTAGAAGCGGTCCAGTGTCTCGGTGCTGCCCGTCACGCTGCAGAACGACTTGTGGAGGTCGCATACGAGCTTGATGCTGTCGGCCACTTGCAGTTCCGACTGCTGCCGGAACAGCTCGCTGATGGTGACATAAGCGGGACTCCACAGAGGGCGCTTAGCCAGACGAGCCAGATGTTCGTTGAGAAACAGCGAGGCACGCTTATTGGGGAATACGACAACAGTCCGCGACAGGTCTGTGCCGTACTTGCTGAGTATGTCTTCGGCTACATGTTCCAGAAAATCTTTCATATTCTTCTTATCTTACTTCCTCAATTCTGTTGCTATAAACGTACCACAGCCAGCCCTTGACGTTAGGCATACCCATCTGTGAAAGCAGCTGCATATACTCCCTGACCTGCTCGTGGTATTCGTCACGAGGACTGCCAAACTTGAAGTCGACGACATGAGTCTCGCTACCGTCGGTCATTACACGGTCGGGGCGGCGAACTGTGACATTCCCTTCACGGTCGGTATTCAGTATGCTGCACTCGTTAAACAATTGCCAACGTTCGGAGAACCAATCTTTTACCGTATTGCTTTCAAGTCTTTTGTGAAGCATGGCAAGCAGCTTTTCGCGTGTCACATCGTCGTTGTAGATGATGCCATCCTGCAGCATCTGCTGGAGTGCAGGCTCGATGTCAGCGGTGGTGCGGATGGTAGAGAACACCTCATGCAGGATGCTGCCCATCTTGATATAACTGAGTTCCTTCGTCTCGTCTTCACCCTCGACAAATTCGCGGCTTTTGTTGCTCTGCCTGAACTCCGTCTTCATGTCGAAGCTCTCGATTGTGACAGACTCTGGCTTGACAGGCTGCAAGAATACGTTCTCCGACGGTTGACGGTCGTCTTGCTGATTGCCGACGGCTAACGTTCCATACGTGAAAGTCATCGGCTGCTGTTGATC
This sequence comes from uncultured Prevotella sp., assembly GCA_946409435.1. Taxonomy (GTDB): domain Bacteria; phylum Bacteroidota; class Bacteroidia; order Bacteroidales; family Bacteroidaceae; genus Prevotella. The sequence continues at coordinate 1,851 of CAMJWJ010000103.1, forward strand.
GCCATCCCCCTCCAGCGTACTACCTTCGAGCGTCATTGCTGGCAGCACCTCCTCGATGAGTGCTGAGCGCGACAGGCTGTTGCCTCGCTTGCCGATAACAAAGAGGTTGCGCGAAGCTCTGGTAAATGCCACATAGAGCAGATTCAGATTGTCGACGCAGTTCTGCAGATGCTCCAGTTGGTAATCGTCTTCGTAGACCGTCCCTCGGAGCTGATTGGCCCTGTATTCCACGGGCACGATGGGCAGCGCATTGTATGGAGACTCGTTCGGTTCGCACCATAGCGTGTCAGGCATTTCCAGTCGCCAGTCGCAGAAGGGTATCAAGACGTGTTCAAATTCCAGTCCCTTGCTCTTATGAATGCTGAGGATGCGTATGCCGTCGCTGATGTCGCTTTGAATGGTCTTGCTGCTGAGCGACTCGTCCCACTCGCGTATAAAAGCATCAATGTCGACGGTGTTGTCCTGCGTGAACTTTGCCAGCTGGTCGTAGAAGGCACAGAGGTATGCACTTTGCTCGCCAATCCGCTGCAGCTGGAAGATGTCGTAGAGGCGTTCCACCAACTCGTAGAGCGGCAGCTGCAGCAGTTCTGTGGTATGCTGCGTAAATGCTTCTGGCAGCAGCGTGTCCAGCGGGCGGTCCCTGACAATTAGTTCACTCTCCGGGGCTTCGTTGCCCAGCACGGTACGCTGGTAGAGCTTTGCCACAGCCGCCTTGGCCAGCAAGTCGTCGGGGTGGGTCAGCACATGGAGCGACTGAACCAGCAAGCACACACTTGTAGAAGCATCGAGTCTGAAAGCCTCGTCGCTGACGATGTGGATTTCGGGCATGTTGGCTGCGAAGTATGACGCAATGAGCGGTATGATGCGGTTGACACGTACCAGGATAGCCATCTCGCTATATGCCGCCCCCTCGTCGTGCAGCTGTCTGACGGTTTCCGCGAGGGTTTTCAGCGTGGTGTCCTCGTAGTCGCTGACGGGCAAGAGCTGTATACTGACGAGTCCTGTCTTGCCACGGCTGTCGGGAACCTCCTGTTTCACGTCGGCATAGGCATTCTTCAACTGTTCGGCCCCTTGAGGGTCGTCTTCGGCTATGTGCTGGTATTCCAGACGTGCCGCCTCGGTGAAGAAGGCGTTGTTGAACGTGACGATGTTGCGTTCCGAGCGATAGTTGGTTGCCAAGGGCTGGATGTCAATCATATCGGCAGCATGCGGAAACTGGCTATCGATAGCGTTCAGCAGGCGCCAGTCGCCAGAGCGCCATCTGTAGATGCTCTGCTTGACGTCGCCCACAATGAGGTTGCTGCTGCCTTTGTGGCTCATGCACTCTTCGAGCAGCACCTTGAAGTTCTGCCATTGTACGGTAGAGGTGTCCTGAAACTCGTCGATCATGATGTGTTCCAGCTGTGTGCCAATTTTCTCGAAGATGAACGGCGAGTCGCTGTTGCTGATCATGGTGTGCAGCAGGTGCTGCGTGTCGCTCAGCAGGAACCGATTGGACTCGTTGTTCAGTTCGTGCACCTTCTGCTCGATGCTGCCTAACAGCCGTAGCTGGCTGAGATGACGCAGCGTCAAGTCGGCAGACTGGTAAATGCGATATTTCCGTGGACGGTCGTCAATAGCCTTGGCGAGCAGCGGGATGAGCTGGCTGTCGGCAAGGTCGTGAATAAACTGAGCCCGCTGGTGTTTCTTGGTGTACCATTTTGCAGCGTCTTCCCTGCAGTCGCATACCCGTTGTCCGATGATGCCTTCGTCCATCTGTCCGTTCTGCAGTTTCAGGAAGAAGCTGGCCACGCCGGACTTGCCGTAAGCCAGGTCAGCAATGGTCAGTCCTTCCGCCTCCAACGTGTCGAAGAATTCGCTGGCATACTGCTGCATGCTCTCCTGTGCCTGCTTTCGCATCTGCCTCAGCTGGCTGGTATATCCCTCGAAGAATCCCTGCTTTGTCAGGCATTCCGTCAGCTGCTGGCTATGCTCCTTGTAGTAGTCGCGGAAGATGGTCAGCCCGAACTTCTTCACCTGGCTGATGATGTTCCACGAGCGGTCTTCGCTGATGCACTCCATGATGTAGCTCAGCAGCCATTGCAGCATGGCGTCCTGACGGGTCAGCGAGTCGATGAGCTGATCGACGGCTTTCTCTTCCACCTGCTTGTCGTTCAGCCCGATGTGGAGATTGGCCGCCAGATCGAGTTCGCGTGCCAGGTTGCGCAAGACGCTCTGGAAGAAGCTGTCGATGGTCTCTACGCGGAAGTAGCTGTAGTTGTGTAGCAGCAGGTGTAGTGCCTCGCCGGCCCGTCGGCTGACCGTCTGCTCGTCGTACCCTGTCATGCTGACAATTCGCTGCAGATACTGTCTGGAGTCGTGCAGTTGTTTGGATATGCCGTACAGCTGACTGAGTATTCGCTGCTTCATCTCCTCGGTGGCCTTGTTGGTGAAGGTGACTGCCAGGATGTTGCGGTAGCTGTTGGGATTTTCCACCAGCAGCCTGATATATTCTGTAGCCAGCGTGAATGTCTTTCCGCTTCCGGCACTGGCTTTGTAGACTGTTAACGCCTTCATGTTTCTATAATATATAATGTAGCGACCCTTTTTTTATTATTATTTTTTAATCGAACATCACCATCTTCTGAACAGCTCGATCGTGAACCGGCAGCCAATGCGCTGGAACTTCGTGTTCAGAAAGCTTGCAAAGATGCCTGTCGAGAAGTATCGGTTGGTAAACCCGTAGCCGAGTTCGAAATAGGGACGGGTATGGTCGATAGATAGCGTACTGAGGTAGACGCGCTCCATCTCGAAGAGTCTGCCCACGCCGGGTATCCACGTCAGGGCCAGCAATGGCGACTCGAAGGAGATGTGGCCTCGGATGTAGTAGTCCGACTGGTTGTACCATTGGCTTTGAACGAGTTGAAACTGTCCTGTCCACTCGTCCTCCCAGCTGGTAGGCAGGTTGTTGTCACGGAAATTGGTGTAGTCGACGAAATAGTCGGTGCTTCGCTGCGTGTAGAATCCTGCTCCTACACGGAAGTTGATGGCTCTCAGGCTTTTCAGCTTTCGGTGGTCAGCGAGGTCAAACTCCCAGCGTTCGTACTGCAGGTTTGAGCGTAGCGCTCCCTTGATGCTGTGCTCGTAGTTGGCAGTCAGCACGGGACCATTCTTCCAGGGGCGCAGTCTGACGGTCAGCAGGGGTGCAAAGCTTCGGAACTCATGGGGCAGCTGCAACTCGTCGAGTATTTGCCTGCTAATGGCTTTGCGGCGGTGATAGACGACACCGGTGGTCAGTTCCAGCCAGTCGAACAGCTCAACGTTGTTGACGGCCTGCACATACTGGTCCTTAAACTCGGGAGCCTCGGCATCCTCGCCCAGTTCCTCTCTGACGGCGGCGTTGAGCAGGTTGTTGGATATGTGGTTGCCGTTGGCCCATGTCAGCTCAGCATAGCCGTTCCGCTTGGGGTTGTATGTCATGCGCAGGGGTGCTACATAGTAGAACTGCCGCTGCTTGAAGTTGTAGCCCAGGGTGGGGTTGAGCGTCAGGTAGCGATGGGCGTTCCAGCTGTATCGTGCACCCAGTTTCAGCTTGTACGACAGTCCGCGGTTTTTGCTGTAGCTGAGGTACAGGGGGTTGAGCAGGGGCGACATGCGCATGGAGACGGCTCCGGCATTGGCATGCTGGCTGTTGACAAGGTTTTCGCCTACCACGTTCCACATGAAGTCGAGGAACTTGTTGGACTTTTTCACCGTCAGCGTGTCGGCAGCAGCCTTTCGCTGCTGTTCGTCGTACAGCTTGTAGATGTTCTGCTGTATGTGGTTGAGCGTGACAGGGCGAATGCTGTCGAGCATTTCACGGTTTTCGACGTTCTTCATCGAGTCGGGCAGGGTAGTGGGGCAGTTGTACTCTGCCTGCAGAGTGGTTGTAATATGGTTGCCCATGAACTTGAAGTCGGCTTCTATCTTGCTGCGTTCCGGTATCGCCTTGTAGGAGTCGCTCATGACCACGGTCACCGTGAATGTCGTCATGTCGAAGTTGCCCGTCATCACGACGTTCTCTACGCGCCCCGTGGCGTTGTCGACGATGGCCCGTCCCTTTACCAGCTGGGTGTTATCGGTGCGTGGGCGAAATCGTATGATGCTTTTCGAGGGTGTGACCTTGACGATGCGGTACTTGTAGAAGAATCGGTTGGCATAGTAGAAGGGCGACAGCACGTAGTCGCCGAAGAGCGTCTCGTCATAGATGTCGGGCGTGATGTACTGCATTATCGACGGCATCACGTTGCGGTTGCGTGGTATGGTGCTGCTGAACACGTTGCGCTCGAAGTCATAGTCGCCGTTGTCGTGGACCCTCATGCGGTAGTATCCTTCGCCGATATAGCTGCGCTCGCCCTTGGAAATGGCATACATGGTGGGCACGAGCATCAGCGTTGGGTTGCGCTTGACGATGTTGAACGTGTATATCATGTATGCGTTCTGCTCCGTGCCCTCGCGGCTCTCCATGAATTTCTCGGCAAATGTCCACACGCGGTGAATGACCAGCGTGTCATTCTTGCTGCGTGATAAACAAATGCCGGGCATGAAGGTCATCATGCCCAGCATCAGTAAGAGTATGTGCCGTTTATGATTCACGGCTCCAAAATTACAAATATTTTTTGGAGCCGCAAAACTTTTAACCCAAATATTTCATCAAAATGCGTGCATTTCCCGAATCACGCAGCTTGGCGATGCTCTTTTCACGAATCTGGCGCACGCGCTCACGTGTCAGCCCCAGCTGGTCGCCAATCTCTTCGAGGCCTTTCTCGTGGCATCCGATGCCGAAGCACTCGCGGATGATGGTAATCTCGCGCTCCTTGAGCACCTTCTGCAGTACGCTGTTCAGCTCCTGAGCCATCGATTCGTGGTCCACCTGGCGGTCGGTACGCGAGTCGTCGCCACTGGCCATCACGTCGAGCATGCAGTTGTCCTCGCCGTCCTGGAACGGAGCGTCTATCGAGACGTGGTGGCTGTCAGCCTGCATCGACTGGGCTATCTTCTCTTCGTCCATGTTGGTGGCTTCGCTCAGCTCGCTCACCGACGGGTGGCGCTGGAATTCCTGCTCGAAGCGGTTTATCTCGTGGCTGATCTTGTTCAGCGAACCAACCTGGTTCAGCGGCAGACGTACGATGCGGCTCTGCTCGGCAATGGCCTGGAGGATGCTCTGCCGAATCCACCAAACGGCATACGAAATGAACTTGAATCCACGTGTCTCGTCAAACTTCTGTGCGGCCTTGATCAAGCCGATGTTACCCTCGTCAATCAAGTCAGTCAGCGTCAGTCCCTGATGCTGGTACTGCTTGGCTACAGATACTACGAATCGCAGGTTGGCCGTCACCAGCTTGTCCTTGGCACGCTCGCCCTCCGGACCGCCTTTGCGTATCTTCTGAGCGAGTTCTATCTCCTCGTCGATACTGATTAGCGGTGCACGACCGATTTCCACCAGATACTTGTCCAGTGCCTCACTTGAGCGATTCGTAATACTCTTTTGAATCTTTAGCTGTCTCATCTTATTGTTTCCTAAAACTCTCTAACCGCTTGAAAATCAAGCCTATGAATATAACTATACCCTTTTCGCGGTGCAAAGTTACAAAAAATATCAATACGTTGTTCTTTCTACACCACATTTTTCTCTTAAAAAAAGTTAAGTATAATTGTTTGCGTACAATTTTAATAGGCGGAATACATTTTTGTCGAAATGTCACAATGTCCCAATGTCCCAACGTCACATTAAGGTACTTCCATGTGTGCAGCAGAAGTAGAGAAGGGTATTATTATAAATATATAATAATTATAATTATTATATATTCTTAAATAGGGTAGGAGGATTTTCGGTGCACACATGGAAGTACCTTAATGTGACGTTGGGACATTGGGACATTGTGACGTTTTGGGGTCTCGCCGCGTCATCTGGTTTACCCGTTGAGTATTCCGATTTACCCATTGCGTAATCCGATTTACCCATTGCGTAATCTGATTTACCCGCTGAGTAATCTGTGTTGCCCGCCGAGCATTGCCCACGATTGGGCGTCAGCCAGACCGGCAGGCCCATTTGCGAATTTTTAACGTAACAGCAGGGCAAATATTTGGTGGTATAAAAAAAAATGATTACCTTTGCACGTCAAATAAAAAAACAAGGAAAAAGAACAACAAAAATTATATTGAACTCATGAGTAAGAGATTTGCCGTGTACAACGGACTGAACTTGACGCAGACGAACAACGACGTGCTGCAGATGTGGAAAGAGCAAGACATCTTCTGGCGCTCTGTGAGGGAGCGCGAAGGCTGTCCCCAGTTTGTGTTCTACGAGGGTCCCCCTTCTGCCAACGGGCACCCCGGCATCCACCACGTGCTGGCACGTTCCATCAAGGATACTTTCAACCGCTACAAGACCATGCAGGGCTTCCAGGTGAAGCGCAAAGCCGGATGGGACACCCACGGACTGCCCGTGGAGCTGGGTGTGGAGAAGGAGTTGGGCATCACCAAGGCCGACATCGACAACAAGGAGTCGGAGCGATACATCTCCACCGAGGACTACAACGCCAAGTGCCGCGAGAACGTGATGATGTACACGCAGGAGTGGCGCGACCTGACGGAACGGATGGGCTACTTCGTAGACCTTGACAACCCTTACATCACCTACGACAACAAATATATCGAGACCCTCTGGTGGCTGCTGAAGCAGTTCTACAAGAAAGGCCTGCTCTACAAGGGCTACACCATCCAGCCGTACTCACCAGCTGCCGGCACCGGACTGTCGAGCCACGAGCTGAACCAGCCGGGATGCTACCGCGACGTGAAGGACACCACGTGTACGGCCATGTTCAAGATGAAGAACCCGAAGTCGGAAATGACCAAGTGGGGCACCCCGTACTTCCTTGCATGGACGACGACACCCTGGACGCTGGCTGCCAACTCGGCACTCTGCGTGGGTCCGAAGATCGACTATGTGGCCGTAGAGACCTATAATCCCTATACGGCCGACAAGGTGACACTCGTGCTGGCTGAGGCACGCCTGAATGCCTACCTGCCCGCCGAGGGAGCCATTACCGACGGTGGCGAGATGCCCGAATACAAGAAGGGCGACAAGCTCGTGCCCTACCGCGTCGTGGCCCACTACAAAGGCACCGACCTCGTTGGCATGGAGTACGAGCAGCTCATGCCCGCCATACGTCCCATGGGCGATGCATTCCGCGTCATCCCAGGCGACTACGTGACCACAGAAGACGGTGCCGGCATCGTGCACATCGCACCCAACTTCGGTGCCGACGACGCCTTCGTAGCCAAGAAGGCCGGCATCTGCCCCATCGTGCTCATCGACAAGAAAGGACAGGAGCGCCCCGTGGTGGACTTGCAGGGAAAATACTTCGTCGTCGACGACCTCGATCCCGACTTCGTGAAGAGCTACGTCAACGTCGACGAGTGGAACAAGTTTGCAGGACACTACGTCAAGAACGCCTACGACGACTCGCTGACCGACAAGGACGAGACGCTCGACATCACCATCTGCATGGATCTGAAGGCGCAAAACAAGGTGTTCAAGATTGAGAAGCACGTACACAACTATCCCCATTGCTGGCGAACCGACAAGCCCGTGCTCTACTATCCGCTGGATTCGTGGTTCATCAAGTCGACAGCCAAGAAAGACCGCATGTTCGAGCTGAACAAGA
>CAMJWJ010000104.1 GCA_946409435.1 uncultured Prevotella sp.
AAGGCCACTCACGGAGCTGAGAAGGCCACTCACGGAGCTGAGTGGGCCACTCACGAGGGTAACTTGGGCGCTAATTACGTTGCTGCATACAGACTGAAACTGCCGCCGTCGCTCTGGCAATAGCGGCGCAGCAGGTCCTGGATGTAGCGGGCATTCTCGGCAACACGCTCGGCATTGCCGTCGTAGCCATTGATGAGCACCAGCAGGTGGCGGGTGTTGAGGTCTATTTTCGTGCGCTCATTGTCGCTGGTGGGTGTGCCCACACCGCCCTGGGCATCACGATAGACGGGCAGCCCGTGGATGTTGATCATGCCACGGCCGATACCCTCGTATGGCTCACCTTCGCGGCCAATGCCCAGGGTCAGCGTGTCGCCCACAAACTTGTCGGCATCAAATCCGCCAATGCTATAACCGTAGGCTATCGATGCCAGGTTGATGAGGTCTACCAACGTGTCAATCTGATAGAGCTGCTTGCCTTGCAGCATGCGGCGTATCAGGGCCTCTGATGCCGGACGATAGCGCGACGGATCCTTGCCGCAGGCACGATACACCTGACGGGTGGCGGCAATACTGCTCATCTCCTTCAGCGTCTCCGTGGTCAGCGTCTGCCGGTAGTGCTCGCCCAGCTGGTCTATCTCTTTCCACAACTCGTCATGATAGGCAGAATTAGTCACCTCAGCCTCCACCATAGCGCCCACAAACGTAGGACACACTGTCTCAATCTCATGTGATACGATAACTTTCATGCTACGATTTCAGAATCACGTACACTGCGTATATAGGTCATGTACGGAGTGCAAAAGTACAACATTTTCTGCTAACTCATGCATTTTTCGCGGGAAAAGTGCTGTTTTTTGCCTGACCGAGCCTATTGGCAGAACAACGACATCGCCATATCGGAGCCATCATCAATGCAACGGACAGCGAATAGTGGCCGAAAAATTTGGTTATCTCAATAAAAAGCAGTAATTTTGCAGCCGCAAAACTGAAAGATACGTCAATTGCATTAGCGCTTGTGGCGGAATTGGTAGACGCGTTAGACTTAGGATCTAATGTCTCACGGCGTGCAGGTTCGAGTCCTGTCAGGCGCACAAAAAAGTAAAGCATGGGGAGCATCACTGCTGCCCATGCTTTCGTTCTGCGCAGTCCATTTATAAACTAAAATAAAAGCTTCAAATTATATTCTCACCTCTTACCTCTCACCACTCACCTCTTGCCACTCACCTCTTTAATAGGCAGACTCTTCAGCTTCTCGCTGACGGCTTCTGGGCCGAGGCCGCTGTAGACGATGCGGCCCTTGGGGTCGAAGACAATGGTCTCGGGCAGTGCCTGGATGCCGTAGGCCTTGGCAGCGTCGCAGTCCCATTGTGTGTGGGAAGCATCCTCGGGGTACGACAGGTGGATGTACTTGAGGTCGCGGGCCTTGACATACTGCTCCCAGTCCGAGTTGGCACCGTTTAACGAGAAGCCGATGAAGCGCACGTTATGTCCGGCGTACTGCTTGGCCAGCTGCTTCATGGTCTTGCAACTGCTGCGGGTCAGGTTTCGCCACGTAGACCAGAAGTTAAGCACCACGTAGTCGCCACGCCCGATGTAGTCGCTCAGCCTGCGCTTGTTGCCCTCCATATCGACACACTCGGCGTCGTGGAACCGCTGGCCGGGCTGGCGCAGCTGCATTCCCTCGTACCACAGCCAGACGGGCTGCAGGGCTATGTGGTCGCTATAGGGCCGTCCCTTGACGAGGTATCGTGACAGGTCTTCAAATGTCATCGTGCTATAGTTGTCGACCAGATACCAAGCGGGAATGATGTTGTCCTGATTCTCCCTGATGAACTGCATCTGCAGGTCGTAGGCCTGTTGTGACACACGGTTGAATCCGTCAGCATCCATGATTTCAAAGTCGTGGTTGAAGCCAAACTGGCAGACGTATTTCTTCAGTTCTACACGTAGTGCATGCAGCCGGCGCTGGCATGCAGCAAAGCGCTCGTTCAGCGGCGACCCCTTGAGCGTCATCTCGTCGAGGTCGACGGTGGTGGCTGTGCTGTCGGCAAAGAGGAGCATGCTATGGCCGCGGTTGTCGCTGACCTCCAGCAGCTGGTCTTTCAGAAAGTCGGCCGTCAGCGAGAAGTGGTTGTTCTTGACGATGTTCACGCTGTACTCGTAATGCTTGGGGTTGACGGGCGTGACGGTAACGGTGGCGTTTTTTGCAATGGGACCATTAAGCTGTACCTCCACCACGCTGGGCTGCATGCGGGTGTCTATCCTGTAATTCAGCTGCAGCAATCGCAAATCGTCGTTCTTGATAAAGGGGCCGGCATTTCCCGTCTGGTAAACAGCTGTGACGAAATAGCTTGGCTGCACCGACTTGGCCAGCTTGTCCTTGGCCTTGATAATCATGCGGGCCCGCTCGCTCTTGGCCTCCGACTGGGGGAATACGGGTATGGTCTTTTTCACCTCCTCGTACTGTCTGGAGGTCAGTTTACCCTCGTAGCCCTCCATCAGGTTCTTCATCGTGTAGACGATGGCGTCGCAGTTCTGCTCGTTGCCGCTCTGCTGGTTCTGCTGATAGAGATTGCCGAGGTACTGCATCTGCGAGAGCAGGGTCTCAAACATGGCACGCTCGCTCTTGCTGATGGGGCGGCGCGTGTCCTTGTCCTTCGGTTCCCACGGATTGTCGGAGCGGAAGGGCTCCATCTGCCAGATGCCGCCATAGAGCTTGAACACCATGCCTTCGATGGTGCAGAACGGCTGTCCTGCGGTGTCGGTGAAATCCTCCGTACACCACTGTATGCCATAGCTGGTCAGCCCCGTACTGTCGCGGAAGTTCAGGATGCGGAAGTTGTGGTGGTCCTCCATATAGTAGTTGCCGACGATGCCACCGGCATAACTGTCCTTACGCTCGTAGGACAACTTGAAGAAGGGCGACTTGCCGTCCTGCACATCGTGGAAATAGCTGGCGGCGGCACGGCTCACCTGCCGGCTGAAGGCGTCGAGCAGGGTGGTCAGGGCAGCAGGTGCGACGGGGCCACTGCCCGGCGTGACGTACTTGAAGGTCCACTGCTGCTGGTTGTGGCTCCAGTGGGTGTCCAACGTCATGAATTCTTTGCTCTCAATGAACCGGGCTATGGCTTGGTCCATGGCCGTGATGCCGTCGGCGGGCTGGGCGCTGGCGCTGATGGTCAGGGCGAGCAGCAGGGTGAGGATGTAGAGTCGTTGTCTCATCGTTTTATGTTTTTTAGGATTATTCCGTTTGTGCGGTGTTATACAGGGTGTCGGCTATGATGCCTTCGAGTACGAGTTGGTTGACCAGTCGCTGCAGGCGGTCGTCCACACGCATTAGGTGCTCGACGCGGGCCTCGTAGCAGCTGTCGCGGATGTCGGCCAGCTGAGCCTCAAGGCGGCTGATGTAGTAGTCGAGGCTGTCAGCGGTTGTGGCGGCGGCGTGTTGTTCTACTAATTTTATGTCTGTTATCCTTTGCGCCACCTTCTCTGCTGGCAGCGCCCGACTGTGAACTGGAGGTTCAGTGGTGAGAGGTGAGGGGTGAGAGGGTTGGGGCATGGGCTGTGAGGCCTGTGAGACTTGTGGTGAGGGGTGCGTGTCGCCCTGCGCCGTCGTCTGTATGCCGTCGTCTGTCATGGGCTGACGTGTGTTAAGCACTATCAGCAACAGGATACTGGCTGCAACGGCCATGGCCGCCGTGATGTAGAGCCTGATACGCCGCGCTGGCTTGGCCGTCGGACGGCCGTTGGCGGGCAGTACGTCCATGACGCGGTCCGTCAGCTCGTCGGGCAGTGCGTCCATGATCCGGTCCGTCAGCTCGTCAGGGTTGCTGATGGCGGGCTGCTGTTGTTGCAGCATGTCGATGATGTCGTCAATCTTCTTCATATCCTAAGTCTTTTAGTCGTTTACGTATCGTTTGGCGTGCCACGTAGAGGTTGCTCGTCAGTTGTCGGGCGTCGATGCCGCTGACCTGTTCGGCCTCTGCAGGCGACAGTCCCTCGAGTTGGCAGAGTGTGAAGGCTAACCGTTGTTTCTCGCTCAGTCCGTCGGCCAGCAGTCTGACGATGGCCACCCACTCGCTGTTTTCCAGCTGCCGTTGGCTGTTGCTGTCTGATGCCAGGCTGCGGACCACGCTCTCGTCGGCAGGCTGCGCGACGAAGGGCTGCTCGCGTCGCATGTGGTCGAGACAAAGCCTTGCGGCTATCGTGTAGAGCCAAGTCTTGAACGACCGCTGTTCGTTGTAGTCGCCGAGGTGCTGCCACACTTTGATGAATGTCTCCTGCACCACGTCTTTTGCCTCTTCCTCGTCGGCCAGCATTTTCAGGGCCAGTGCGAACACCATGCGCTGGTAGGTCTGCACTATCCCCCTGAACGCAGCTTTGTCGCCGCGCTGGCATCGTGTGACTATCTCACTGTCGGTCTGCATCATTTTTTGTTCTCTGTTCTAATAAGTATACGACCAGAACAGGCAAAAGTCGAAAAGCCTGTGCAAAAAAAAGTAGCCACAAGGCTGTGGCTACCTATTATATATACTATATATTACCTGACAACCTTGCGTCTGACGATACCCTCGGCGGTGCGCTCTTCCAGGATGTACAGGCCTCGCGGTGCATCGACGAGGCTGCTGTAGGGCAGACGCTTGCCCGACAGGTCGTAGACATCGGTGACAGCCGGCGAGACAGGCTGGCGGGGCACGGTGATGCCCGTCGTATTGACCACGTTGATGCGCAGCGTGTCAGCGGATTTCACGGTGCTGCCGGCAAGGTCGGTCAGTTTCAGGGCGACGATGTACTGGCCTTCCTGATCTGGCGTACCCGTGATGGTGATGGTCTGTGCCTTGTAGTCGTTGGTGCGCTTGAAGCCAGTAGGCAGCATGGCCACCTTGCGTGTGCCGTCGGGCAGGTAGCTGGCTGCGATGGAAGCACTCTTGACGTGCTTCAGGTTGACGGCTATCTGCATCTCCTCGCCCAAAGGTACGGTGAACTCGCGGGAGTCGTCGGCAAGGCGGGGAGCCATCTCCAAGGCCAGGTTGTAGCCAAGGTGCGGCGGTTGGTTGTAGGCCGTATTCTGCCAGCAGACGGCCATGCGGTACGTATGGTCGTGCATCAGCGTCGGCACGGGGTAGAAGTTCTCATAGTTCGTGGAATGAATGCCCAGATAGGTCTCATTGTCGGTCACGGTGTAGAGCACCACCTCCTCGCGCCAGTCGCCAAGGATGTCGGCGCTGAGGTTGGGCGTGTTCTTTGTGCTGTTACACGTACTGCCGGGGCCGACGTCGTAGAGATTCACCAGGCGTGTGGTACCGTTCGAGGCATCGTTCCATCGATCTATCTTGTTGCCGTCGAGCAGCTGGTCCTGCAGCGAGCTGTCCCAATAGACGCGGAAGTTCAGCGACGTCTGTCCCGTCGAGGCCACGGCCCCGGTGGCAGCACTACGCTGCTGGCGCTCGCTGGCCGAGCTGAACCACCACTCCTTCTGGCTGGCACTCAGCTGGGCAGCCATGCCACGGCCGTTGTCAACGCCCGAAGGGCCACCCTTGTAGAGAATCTCGCCGGTGGCAGCATCGTGCAGGTCCCACGCGTAGGTACCTTTCTCCTCGTGTACCTGGAACACCTGCATGCCCTTACGGCCGGGTATCATCGCACCGAGGTGGATGGCGTCGCCGTGGCCGAAGCCTGTGCCGTAGAGCAGCGTGCCGTCGCTGTCAAGCGCGGCTGAACCCCAGATGATCTCGTCGCAGCCGTCGCCGTCGACATCACCTATCGTCATATTGTGGTTGCCGTTGCTGTACATGGTGCCGCTACCACTGCCGCTGGTGGGCTTCAGACCATTGTAGGTCGCGGTGTTGGCCGTGCCGTCCTGAGCGTAGGTGACGACGCTGTAGCTGGTCTTTGTGTCAGAACGGTGCAGCCACTTGGTAGACAGGCGCTGACCGTCGAAGTCGACAGCCCACACATAGGCATAGGTATAGTAGCCACGGGCAAAGATGCCGCTGGGCCGACGGTCGGGACCATCGAGATAGGCCGTGGCAGCCAAATAGCGCTCGCCGCGGTTGCCGTAGCTGCCAGCATCGTTCTTGCCGGAGCCACCCCAGTTGAAAGTTCCCGAGGCCTCGCTCAGCTCGGCTTTGGCATTACGGTTGGGAAAGTAGGCAATGGTGTGGATGGCAGCACCCGTCAAGCCGTTGAACACGGTCAGGTACTCGTGGCCGCTATTGATACGGCCGTCGCTTGTGACGTGAATTTTCGTATTGCTGGCCGCACGGATAGTGGAATGGGTAGCCGCAGCGTTGACGTAGTTGCCCTGTCCGTCCTTCGAGCCAGGGGCCGTCTTGCACATCAGCTCAGCACGGCCGTCGCCGTCGTAGTCGTAGACCTGGAACTGCGTGTAGTGTGCTCCGGCCCGGATGTTGCGGCCAAGGTCGATGCGCCACAGCTTGGTGCCGTCGAGCTTGTAGCAGTCGATGTAGACGTTATCGGTCACGCCACCCTGCGAGTTGTCCTTCGACGTGCTGGGGTCCCACTTGACGAAGATTTCATACTCACCATCGCCGTCGACGTCGCCCACCGAGCAGTCGTTAGGCGAGTAGGTGCCGCCCTGTGCCCCAGTGGCCGGACGGTCCAAAGGCAGCTTCAGATAGGGCTGCCCTAAGGCTTTCACAACCTGCGTGGTGTCCTGTGCCACACCGTCGACCAGCGTCACCACCTGATATTCCGTACTGGCCGTGCCGCTGGCATCGACAAAGCAGCTGACGGTCAGCCCGCTCTTGGCCAGCTTGCCGTTGCGCAGCACGTTGAACGTCGTACGGCTCGTGTCATCGGTGCCAAACAGTCGCCAGCTGACGAAGTTTCCCTTATTTGACTGGCCTGGCACGGCCACCACGCCACGGTTCAGGTGTTCCATCTGGCTCACCGGTGTCTCTTGTGCCTGCATACCAACAGCCACGGGCAGCAATGCCGCCATGAATAGATTCCGCAATGTTCTCATTTTCTGTAGTTTTTGATTTGTTGGCGGCAAAGGTAGGCATTTTTCCTTATTTATGCAAGAAAAAACGATAGAAACTTTCATCATTTCAGTTCAACATGAATATATATGGTTGCACTCGAAAGTACTCTCGCTCGACAAAGCAAAAACAAAAAAAGCATTTTTTGTTTTGCTTTGTCCTCGCTTATTCGTACCTTTGCAGGACGCAAGGGGAAAACCAAACCCCTGCGTACTGAAAAGACTATGAAGAAAACATTGATTACACTGGCTGCCATCCTTGTGTCAGCCATAATGTATGCCCAGACGGGCACCGTGACAACCAACACCGACACGCTCGACGCCACAAAGGGCACCGTAAGGGTAAAGATACAAACCCAACTGGGTGACATCGTCGTCAGACTATACGACGCGACACCCATCCACCGCGACAACTTTGTCAAACTGGTCAGGGAGGGCTACTACAACGGCACGCTGTTTCACCGCGTCATCAAAGACTTCATGATTCAGGGCGGCGACCCTAACTCGAAGGGGGCACCGGCCGACATGCTGCTCGGCAACGGCAGTCCTGACTATACGCTAGAGGCTGAATTCAGAGACGGACTCTACCACAAGCGCGGCGCACTGGCTGCTGCCAGGGTGGGCGACGACAAGAACCCGGAGCGACGCAGCAGCGGCTCGCAGTTCTACATCGTCTGGGGCCGCACGTTCAGTCCTCGCCAGATGGAGTATCTTGCCGACAAGATGCTGAGGGAACACCCTGAGACGGGCGGACTGACTGCAGCGCAGCAGAAGATATACGGCACCGTAGGAGGCACGCCACACCTTGACGGACAATACACGGTATTCGGCGAGGTAGAAGAAGGTCTCGACGTGGTAGGTCAGATTCAGAGTTTACCGACAGGCAAGGCCGACCGCCCCGTCGAGGACATCACCGTGACCATGTCAATAATAGAGTAAGCGGTTCCGACGACTGGCAACCCCATTGCTACGGATATACAGTCGGCCTCTGAAAGGATGCTCAACCCGCTGACCGGAGAGGTTGTAATACGTGACAGGCTGGCCGTCAGCGTCGCCGACAATCTCGCTGATGTCGCTGGACTCTTCGGCCAACAGCGTGGCAAGCGCATGAACCTCGGCAGCACCCCAGAGCCAGCACCCCGTACCAAAGTCCACGAAGTCAGGCACGGAGTTGTAGGTGATGACTCCGCCGTCCTCGGGCTTCGAGCCTGCCCCCTGCAGATACCCCACAAAGCCCGTGTCTTCGTGGACGGCACTACGCATGGCCTGCCAGCCGCTAACGATGGCGGGCAGATAGGTGTCGCGGTCGAGCAGTCCCGTCCGCACACCGTAGGCCATACCCCCGACAAAGAGCGACGTGCCAGTCATCTCAGGCCCCTCGCTACCTGGCTGTCCGTAGTTAGAAGGGGCGGCAAGGCTGACGTTCCACGAGCCGTCGGCACGCTGACAGGCCAGCAAGGCCTCACTCATCCTACGGAAGTCGTCGCCATAGCGCTCACGGTGAGCCTCGTCGGCAGGAGTAAACTGCATAACGCGTGACAGTGCCATATACACCCATCCGTTTCCACGGCTCCAATAGCAGTCCTTGTCAGTCTCCGTCTGGTCGTGATAAGGAGGGTCGAACGTATAGTCACGATACCAGAGGCCCGTCTCGGTGTTGAACAGCGGTTTTCCCCCACCCTTCTTCTCGCCGCCATGACGGTTACGGGTAAACTCATACATCTCGTACATCCGTTCCCAGTAGGCATCATTGCCCGTAATCGTGCCGAGCAGCGCAAACACGGGCATCGCCATCTGGATAGCGTCTATCCAGTACCAGTCGTCTATCTTGCTCGTAGCCAGCATGTCGTCGATACGCATCTTGATGTGCTCCATGCGCTGCTGCTGCGTGGGGTCCAGCAGATACATCTGCAGATAGGCCTGGCCACAGCACTGGAAGTCGGCATGCCTGCGCTGCGAGTCCGTACAGCTGTACCACTGGTGAAACTCGCCCCAGTCGAGTGCATAGCGGAGCCACTCGTCGCGTGGGTTCTCACGATAGGCATTCAGCAACCCCTCGTAGAACACACTACGCGTCCATATCCTGCTGTTTCTGGTCTTGCCGCCGACATGGCTGTCAGCCCCCACGTCGGGATTGTTCTCCATGAAGCACGCTGCCACCCGCTCCATCGTCTCCATGACGCTCTCAGCATTCAGTTCCTGCGCCCTACAGCACACGGCGGACAGCATGACGGCCATGCTCGCCAGTATCGTTCTCGTCGTCATCATGATTCCCTCCTTTATTATTAGTTCATTTTGCTGGCAAAGTTACGAAAAAACGAGAGCAGAGCAAAATAAATTCATTTATTTTTTATGCCGAGTGTCAGTAACTTCTCGGCATTTGTCGAAAAGTTACGAAAAAAGCTTGTAAAAGCGAAGCGATTTTGGAAGATTAACGCAAT
>CAMJWJ010000105.1 GCA_946409435.1 uncultured Prevotella sp.
TGTAACTCGTTGGTACTCAGTATGTGCTTTAAACTTCAACGAGGATGAGTATTAAGAAATAATATTGCAGTTGACCTATTGGGGCGTACTCCACCCCCCACTTTCTTATCATGATTCACAAATAGGAAAACCCTTCACCAACGCTGTAATGCGTTGCACGACAAGGACTTGAGGTGAAGGGTGTTGATGAAGCCATGTGAAAGGGATTGGTGAGCAATAGAAAGGTATTGGTGAGCCATGTGAAAAGTTGACGGGATAGCGCCCTTCACGAATTCTTCCAATCATTTTTTTGTCTCCGTGAGTGGCCTTCTCACGATCGTGAGTGGCCCACTCAATTCAGTGAGTGGCCTTCTCAATTCAGTGAGTGACCTAATTACGGAAATTACTCAATAAGTAAATGCAAAGACCTGCGATGTTGCACTCACACCTCACCTCTCACCTCTCACATCTTCCATCATCCATCATCCATCTTACATCATCCATCTTACATCTTCCATCATCCATCATCCATCTTACATCATCCATCTTACATCTTCCATCTCACATCCAACCCTTCACCTTATCTTGTTGTATTATTGTACGTTAGCCGTTTGGTGAAGGGTTTTGTTGCACATCAATCTCTCCTTTATCATGTTGTAAAGGTATAATTTACAAAGCTCTCGAAGACCTTCGGACTGAATGCAAGAAGGTTACCAACGGCTACAAGGCATTCAAGGATTATGAAGTGCTGGCCATTAAGTAATAAAATGGCGGTCCTATCTGATTGGGCAATAAAACGGGGAACTGCACGTTTTGAATATAGTAAGACCCCATTGTATGGACAAAGAGACATACGAGAACCAGAAAGCTTTTGCTGGAGAGAAGGTGCCGACGATGCATCGACGAATGCTGGACCACGACTATCAGGAACGGCAGATGTATATGATAACGATGGTAACCGAGGGCCGTAGGCCTTTGTTAGGACAGATCGTAGGAAGGAGCGACGCGTCTCCTGACACCCCTGACGCGCCACGTACGGAGCCTACAGAACTGGGACGGAGCGTGGAGCGGTGCTGGCATGAAATCGCCGTGCGCTATCCACAAATAGAGGTGATGGCCTTTCAGCTGATGCCCGACCATTTTCACGGTATCCTCTTTGTGAAAGAGCGCATAGAGAAACCGCTTGGAAAGGTACTGCTCGGCTTTAAGCAGGGCTGTAACAAAGCCTTTCGCGCGCTCGTCCCGTCTGCCCCGTCTGTCCCGTCTGTCCCGTCTGTTGCTGTATCACAGCAACAAACAGGCCAAGCGAAGGCAGATCGCAAACACGGCCTGCTCTTTGAGCCGAACTACAACGACAAGCTTTTACTGCAGAAAGGACAGCTGAAGCGTTGGAACGAATACCTGCGAGACAACCCACGCCGACTGCTGATGAAGCGCGAGCACCCCGACCTATTCCGCGTACAGAGGGGCTTGACCGTTGGAAACATGTCGTTCTCTGCCATAGGCAACCGGTTTCTCCTGCAACGGCCGGTATTGATGCAAGTGCAATGCTCCCGCCGACTGACAGAGGCAGAGATACAAGAGCGCGTGGATTATTTTATGAAAGCCGCCGCAAGGGGGGCTGTGCTGGTCTCGCCATCCATCTCGCCGGGCGAGAAGGCTGTGATGCGTGCTGCCTTTGAGCAGGGCTTCCCCCTCATCTATCTGCAGGAGAACGGCTTTACCGACCTGGCCAAGCCTGGCGGGCAGCGCATGGAGGCCTGTGCCCGAGGACAGCTGCTCATCCTTGCGCCATGGGAGCATCACAACGAGCGCACTACCATCAGTCGCAACCAATGCCTCTCCCTGAACGAGATGGCGCGTTCACTTTGTTCCGTCTGTTGCTGTACTACAGCAACAAACCGAACAGCAACAAACGAGGAAGGTGTCTAAAATTTTGACGCCTAACCGTTTAATTATTAGACAATCTACTTCCGCCAGGGCCGCAAGCTTTGGCGGATTCGTTTTAATGCCATAGCTTAGCAGTATCAAAATTAGCCGAGAACAAGATTTCTCATAAAAGAAATATTTTTCTACAGAATTATTTGTTTCTTTAGTAATTATCTCCTATCTTTGCCAAAAATTAAGGTTATGAAGAAGAAAGTGTTATTAGCTGTGTTGCTTCAGGTACTGATAGCTGCACAAGCCGTTGCCCATGACTTTGAGGTGAACGGCATTTGTTATCGTGTGCTGTCTGTAGACGAAAAGACGGCAGAAGTCGTGTGTAAAGGCGAGATGGACCTGAACACACCCCCCAAGAACTACAGCCACGACGTGGTGATACCTGCCACTGTAGACTATAACAACGTGACGTTCAGAGTGGTACAGGTCGGCGAGTATGCTTTCTATCACTGCGACGAACTGGAACATGTCACATTTCCTGAAGGACTACAGGAAATCTGCACTTCTGCCTTTCAGGAGTGTGAGAAGTTGGAGGACGTCACGTTTCCTACTTCACTGACCAACATTCACGACCGTGCCTTTGCCAGTTGTACGCAGCTGAAGAATGTCGTGATACCTGCCAATATCAGGTATATGGGAGATTACGCTTTTGAGCACTGTGACGGTGTTGAGACAGTCCGTCTCGACGACAGTGCCACCCGGCTGCAAGAGGGCTATTGGGGATTCGCCTTTGGATTTCCTAATGCCCGGAGTGTGTACTTGGGACGTAATTCCGGCGGATGGGCAAAGACTTGGGATGACGTGGACTATTGGTGCGGTAACGGAAAGCTGGAGAAGGTAGAGTTCGGGCCGTTGGTCACCGAGACGCCCTGGCACTTCCTGTTCGGTGAGTGTCCCAATCTGAAGACGCTGACCATCGGCCGCAACATCAAGACCATTGCTGCCGGCTCCTTTGCCGGGTGCGTGAGTGTGAAGGGCGTCGAGATACCGGCCTCGGTAGAAACCATCGATGCTGATGCGTTTGGCGGCGGTTTCTGGGAAAAGGAAATGGCGCTCGAAGAAATCATCATCGGCGGGAAGGTCGGTACCATTGGCGACAATGCTTTCAAGTGCTGCAAGAACCTGAAACGGATATGCGTCAAGAACCAGATTCCAGCTTCCCTGCCAGAGAATGCCTTTGAGGCTATGACCTATCTGAACGCTACACTCTATGTGCCTACCGATACCAAGGAGACCTATAGCAACACGAAATACTGGTCGAATTTCCAGAACGTGGAGGAGGGTGAAATAATATTAGGTATTGCTGCTCCGTTGCAGGACAAGGATGCCGACATTTCGGGTGTGTATCTGCCAAATGGCCAGAAGCGTGACGGTATATGCCGTGGACTGAACATCATACGCATGAGCAACGGCACCACCCGCAAGGTCGTGGTGAGGTAATCACTATAGCAGCTTGCTTGATGCAGATAATAAACAGTGTAATTTTAGCATGAGCAATCGTGTTGTTGAGGGCTACATGCCTTTCATGGGCTACAAGACCTACTATAGGATAGTGGGGGAGCCGTCAGAAAAGGCACCGCTGCTGCTGCTACACGGCGGACCGGGGAGTACACACAACTACTTTGAGGTGCTGGACTGCATAGCCGACACAGGACGGCAGGTGATTTCCTACGACCAGATAGGATGCGGTAATTCCTACCTTGACGGACATCCCGAACTGTGGACACTGAAGACGTGGATAGACGAGCTGATTGCTATCCGCGAACACCTCAAGCTGGACAGTGTCCACATCCTGGGGCAGTCGTGGGGAGCCATGCAGGCCATTGCGTATGCGATAGACGAGAAACCCGAAGGGGTCGAGTCGCTGATTCTCTCGTCGGGCCATGCGTCAAGCTCGCTGTGGGCCAGCGAGCAGCACCGCCTCATCAAGTACTTGTCCGCTGAAGATCAGGAGGCCATCAGCCGTGCAGAAGCTACAGGAAAATGGGATGACCCTGACTACCTACGTGCTAACGAGCACTATTTTGAACACTTTGTGACAAGCATTGACGAGAACTCACCAGCATGTCTGAAACGCCCGAAACGTTCCGGGACAGAGGCTTACCTATATGGCTGGGGGCCAAATGAGTATCAGCCGCTGGGTAGTCTGAAGGACTTTGAGTACACCGACAAGCTGTGCCAGATAACGCTGCCGACACTCATCTGCAGCGGCACCAGGGACATCTGCACACCCGTTGTGGCTGCCTCGCTATACGAACATATTCCCAACAGCCGCTGGCACCTGTTCCGCAACTCCCGCCACATGTGCTTCGTTGACGCCCACAAAGAGTACTGCGAGGTGCTGGCTTCATGGCTGCAGTGACAAAGCACTGTCTCCCAACCTACACCACTTTCTGATAGGCCAGCCGCTCGTCGCCGTTAGCAAGATAGATGATGCCACAATACGTGAAGCCGTGCCTGGCTATCAGGTGCTGCATGATGTGGTTGTCACGATGAGTGTCTATACGGATGTCTGGGTCATGGGGGAAGCAGAAGTGCATGATGCTGCCGAACACCCCATGAGCATCGGGGTAACTGGCTATCCGATGGACTACATGGTAGGGGTGCTCATCGTCAATCCACTGTCCATCATAGATATTGGCATAGGTAGGCTCCGGCGAAGACAAGAAAGCGAAATAGCCTACGACCATGCCGTCGTCCTCTACTACATAGCCGCCACCCCTTGCCATATCGGCCGCAATGACTGCCTCCGACGGGTAGCCGTCGGTCCACTGCAGTTTGTTGCCCGACCGCCGCATGATGCCTCTTGCCGCCTCCATGACCAGCATGATGTCGGCAACATCCGTCAGCCGGGCCGCCCTGATAATCCTATGCACGGATGCCTTCACTTCATCCATAGTAAGACCGATGCCTCATGTTATTTTCACTTCAAGCGGGATGTCTGGGCTACTTCACCACCTGCTGGCCGTTGACAATGATGTTGCGGGCCTTGGTACCCTCAATCAGGTTCGGGTCGAACTGGGGAGTTCCGTCCTTGACGTCGCAATCCTCGAAGGTAAAGTCCTTCAGGATAAACTTGTCGGACTTGGCCACGTTGAAGAAGTTGCCGCACTCCATACGAATGCCACGGAACGTGATGTTGTTGCACTGGCTCATGGGCATGTCGGGACGGTCCTGCTTGTCGAAGAACTGCGTCCACCCCTTGATGAGCAGGCAGTTGCGGCACTTGCCGGTAAAGTTCTCGACGCGCACATACTCGTAGTGCTGAGGAGTGTCGGGACGCATCTTCAGCCACAGCACGTTGTTGGTGTTGTCGGCACGACAGTTGCGCATGATGACGTTCCAGTCGTGTACAGACTCGGAACCGAGCGTCATGCAGCCGTGTACCATGCCGTAGTGACAGTTCTCGACCAGCACGTTGTAGCATGGACCATTCTCGGGAGCCTGGTCGGCAAAGGTGCCCTTGCCGCCCTTGAGCACGACGGCATCGTCGTTGACGTTCATATAGCAGCCACGCACCACAACATCATGACACACGTCAATGTCGATGGCATCGGTAGAGGGACCTTTGATGCCCGACGTGGACGAATAGATATAGAGGTCGAGGTAACGCACATGGTCGCAACGGTAGATATGGTTGGTCCAGAAGGGCGAATTGATAAGTCGTACGTCCTGGATGGTGACATTGCGGGAATTGCTGATGTAGGTTAGGCGGGGACGCTGGGCATCCTTGTTGGTGCACTGCGGATTCCAGCGGCGGCGAATCCAGAACTCTTCCCAGTAATGGGTACCGTTGCCGTCGATGGTGCCCTTGCCGCAGATGGTAAAGCCGTCGACTGCGTCGGCATTGACCAGTGCCGTGAAGTATTTGCACGTCTGACCCTCGATACGCGTCTCGCGAATCTCAAAGTCGTGGATGCGTTCCGAGCCTTTCAGCACACCACCCTCCTCGACCATCAGGTGGGTGCCCTGCTTGAAGAACAGCGAGCCGCTGAAGAACGTGCCCTTCGGTACGACGACAACACCGCCTCCCTCAGAAGCAGCACGGTCGATGACGGCCTGTATCTCCTTAGTCTGGATGTCGGTAGTGCCTTGGCGAACGCCGTAGTCGGTCAACACGTAGCGACGGCCCAGCGTGGCAGGGTCTATCTTTGTCGTGTCACTGAACCATGCGTCCATCACTTCACCGTTGGGCCATGTCTCAGCCACGACCTTCTTCTGCTTCGGCTTTGCAGCAGCTGCCAGCGTCAGTACGGCCAGCAGCATGATCATTGTCTGTCTCATCATTTGAAATTGTTTTAGTAGTCTTTATCGTTGTTCTGTTGATGTATAGTGTTGCATGAGTATTGTCAGAATCCGTCACATCCGTCACTTTTTCGATTTACCGCTTATTTGTTAGATGCTACGTGGCAATGGATAGGGTGACGGATGTGACAGGTGTTTTTAAGAGGGTAACGTATCGTACTACTTCTGAGGAACGTCCTCAAGGGTCTTCTTCAGCAACTGCCAGAAAGGAGCGACGGTCGCAATGAGGGCACGCTCGGTGGTGGTGTGCGGCGACTTCATCGTGGGACCGAGGGAGACAACGTCGAGGTGGGGATACTTGCCCAGGATGACGGAGCACTCCAGGCCAGCATGGTCGACCTGGATGATGCCATCCTGCCCGAACAGTTCCTTGTATTCCTTCAGCAGCAGGTGGAGGATCTCGCTGTCGGGGTTGGGATCCCAGCCACCATAAGAGCCTGCTGTCAGGACCTTCATGCCAGCCATGGAGAAACAGCTCTCAAGCATGGTGACTACGTACTGCTTCATGTCCTCACGGCTGGAACGGGCCAGGATCTTGACAGAGGCCTGACCGCCTCCGATGTTGATGATGGCGAGGTTGCTGGAGGTCTCTACCACACTGGGATAGGCGGGAATGAAGCGGATGACACCGTCGTGACAGGCGAAGATAGCATCAACGAGGTTGTCCTGAATCTCGACGGGAACTTCCTTCTGGGGCGTCTCTACATCCTCTACGATGACCTCAATGCCCTGCGGTTCAATGAGCTTGAACTCGTCGTTGAACGTATCCTGCCAGTCGGCAGCCATTTCCTTCAGTGCGGCAACGTTCTCCTTGGGCAACGTCAGCACGGCCTCGGCCTTGAAGGGGATGGCATTGCGCATGTTGCCTCCCTGCCAAGAGGCCAGACGGGCCTCCGTCTCGGCAATGGCCTGGCGTACCACCTGAACGAGCAACTTGTTGGCATTGCCACGGCCTTCATTGATTTCCAGTCCGCTGTGTCCTCCACGAAGATTCTTCACCGTCACACGGACAGCAGCATCCTCGGCGTCGGTGTCGGCCTCCTGATAGTCCAGGGTTGCGGTGACGTCGATGCCGCCAGCTGAGCCGATGACAAACTTGCCCCAATGCTCGCTGTCAAGGTTCAGTAGGATGTCGCCCTGCAGCTCGCCCTCGGGCAACTCGTTGGCACCGAACATGCCAGTCTCCTCGTCACGGGTGATGAGGGCGTCGATGGGGCCGTGCGTCAGGTCCTTCGCCTCCATGATGGCCATGATGGCGGCAACACCCAGTCCGTTGTCAGCACCGAGCGTAGTGCCACGGGCCTTCACCCACTCACCGTCAATCCACGGCTCGATGGGGTCGGTCTCGAAGTTATGCGTCGACTCGGGAGTCTTCTGAGGTACCATGTCCATGTGAGCCTGAAGGATAATGCCTTTACGGTTCTCCATGCCGGGCGTGGCGGGCTTACGCATGACGATGTTGCCAGCGCGATCCTTGAAGACGGTGACACCGGCCTGACGACCGAAGTCGAGGAGGAACTGTTGTACTTTCTCTAAATGTCCGCTGGGGCGCGGTACTTGTGTGAGTGCATAGAAATTTTTCCAGATGCACTGTGGGGTCAGGTTCTGAATTTCGTTCATTATATTTGATAGTTTAAAGGTTATATTATCTGACAGTGAGGACGCATAGGGAAACATACCGGCGAGTTACTTGCCCACAATCTTCGAGATATCGAGCATCATGCCGTTGCCACCGACAATCTGGGGCATCTTGCCATCCCACTTCTCAATCAAGTCCTCCTGGACAATCATCGGCGACAGCGAAGCGGCTATCGTGCGGTTGTAGTAAGCCTCGGCATCGGCCTTGATCTTCATCGCCTTGGCAGCACCCTCGGCTTTGGCAACGGCAATCTTGGCGTTGGCCTCGGCCTCCTTAACCTCGTTCTCGGCCTTTAAAGCACTCTGGATGGCGGTGTTCTTAGCATCAATCATTGTAGTCAGCGAACTAGGAGGAGTGATCTTACTGGTGAACTCCTCGACGATGAAGCCTTCGGCCATCAGCGAACGCTCCAGACGGGCTCTGACATCGCGCTCGAAGTTGGCGCGGTTGGACATCAGCGAGTCGGAAGAGTACTGGTTGGCACAGGTCCGATAGGCTTCGTAGATACAGGTACGGATATAGCCCTCTTCCAGTTCCTTGACACCCACACGGTACTTCGTGAAAATGTCGCAGGCCTTGTCGGGGTTGATGCGGTAGGCTATCGTCGGGTCCATCTCGAAAATGGAGGCATCCTTGGCGTTAACAGAGAACGTCTCGTACTGCTTGCGCTGTGTAAAGGTGGGATAGGTGAAAACGTTGGTCGTTATCGGGTTGTAAAACACCCAGCCCTTACACGTACCTTCCACACCACCGTAGTCCTGCTCGGAGGCTGACCACTTGTGGAACTTAATGCCTACCTCGCCGGAGTCAACGACGGTACAACAGGCCGTAAAAAGGATGATGACGAACAGAATGCTGCCACCCACAATGGCCAGCACTCTAAAGACTTTGTTGTTCAGCATACTTGACATCAGTTAGTTATTTTTGAATACTGTATCTCACTACATGCACATTACAATGTGTACACATCATACTTTCTGCAAAGGTAATGATTTTGTACGACACCGCCAAAACTTTTAACAACAAATAAAAGTCGGGGCATTACCATTGATAGCAATGCCCCGACTTATAGGATAGTTGAATGAATTCAAGAGATTACTCTGCCTTGGCCTCTTCTGCGGGAGCTTCCTCAGCAACAGGTGCTTCAGCAACAGGTGCTTCAGCAGCAGCTTCAGCCTTCGGTGCAGAAGACTTACGCGAACGACGTGTCTTCTTGGCATCAGCCTTCGGAGTCTTCAGCATGTTCTCGTCGAAGTCGACAAGCTCGATGAAAGCCTTCTCAGCAGCATCGCCCTGGCGGAAACCAAGCTTGATGATGCGAGTATAGCCACCGGGACGGTCACCGACCTTCTGTGCCACAGGGCCGAAAAGCTCCTTCAGGGCTTCCTTGTTCTGCAGATAGCTGAACACCACGCGGCGTGAATTGGTGCTGTCGTCCTTCGAACGTGTAATCAGCGGCTCGACATATTTCTTGAGTGCCTTTGCCTTGGCGAGGGTCGTAGTGATTCTTTTGTGCA
>CAMJWJ010000106.1 GCA_946409435.1 uncultured Prevotella sp.
GTGGGAAGTGTGGGAAGTGTGGGTTCTTTTTTTCTTTCCCTTACTATATACGCGCGCACGCGCGTAAAGGGTGACGCAACACCGAAGTCAGGAAATTTCTTCGCAAGCCTTGTGAGAATTTTGTGGTACAAAAAAAGTTTGTTATCTTTGCACAAACTTTCCGGTCGACAAAGGAAAGCAAGATGATAAAAATGGGAACAACAGACCGACAATTAACACTCGAAGAAGCCTCTCAGGAACTGAGGAAACTGGCTGAACGGCTGGTGGCAGCGGGAAGGAAAGACCTGCTGCTGCGGGCCATTGGTGTGCCGATGTTGGAAGAACTGCGTATAGAGGCTGCCAGAGGCAAATTGTCGAGGCTGGTGATTACGAGTGACTACCGTTTTATATTGGCTGACTATCGGCAAGAAGTAGAGCTGCAGCCTGTTCACAAGGCGGTGTATTTGCTTTTCCTGGCCCATCCAGAGGGCATTGAGTTCAAGAGACTGGCCGACTATCGGGCAGAACTGACGGAGTATTATATGCAGACGGCCAAATGGATGGACAAAGAGAAAATCGACGAGAGCGTGGCTAAGCTGGTGAACCCATTAGACAATGCTATCAACGAGAAATGTTCAAGAATCAAAAAGGTATTCCTTGATATGATGGACGAATATCGTGCGAGCTATTATTTCATTAGCAGTCACACCAAAAAGCATATTGCCGGGCGCATCTGGTATGAGCGGCTAAAAGTGATTATGTTGCCAAGGGAGTTAGTGGAAATAAGAAATAAGAAATAATGGATAGGAGATAATAGATATGGCTGAAGAGAATGGATTGCTGGATTTCCCAGTAGTGAAAAACCAGATGGATGGCATCATCAAGGTGATAGGCGTTGGCGGAGGCGGATGTAATGCCGTTAGGAATATGTTTAACGAGGGCGTCGATGGTGTGACGTATGCGGTATGTAATACCGACAGCCAGTCGCTGTCGCGCTCACCGGTGCCAGTGAAAATCATGCTGGGCAAGTCGGGACTGGGTGCTGGGGGGAATCCCGATTTGGGGCGGACAGAGGCCGAAACGAACGTGCAGGATGTAGAAAAGCTGCTGTCTGACGGAACCAAGATGGTTTTTGTAACGGCAGGCATGGGTGGTGGTACTGGTACCGGGGCGGCACCCGTCGTAGCCGGTGTAGCCAAGCAGATGGGTATGCTGACGGTGGGCGTGGTGACCATCCCCTTCTTTTTCGAGAAAAGGCGTAAGATCATCAAAGCCCTGAAGGGTGTAGAGGAGTTGCGCAGGAATGTAGACGCCCTGCTGATCGTGAACAATGAACGGCTGTGCGACGTGTATGCCGACTCCGACATATCGATGAAGGAGGCCTTCCTCAGGGCCGACAATATCCTGATGGATGCTGTGAAAGGTATATCAGAACTGATAGTGCTGCCCAGTGACGGCGGCATCAAGAGTGACTTCCGCGATGTGGAGACCACCATCAAGAACGGCGGTGGTGCCATCATGGCGATGGGACGTGCCAGTGGCGACAAGAGGGTTGAGAAGGCTATCATCAATGCACTTGACTCTCCGCTGGTCTATGGCAACGACATCGGAAAGGCGAAACGTATCCTTTTTAATATATATGCCAGCGACGAGCATCCTATCTTTGTTCGTGAATTGCAGGAAATCGACGACTTCTTCGACCAGTTGGACCCCAATATCGATGTCATCTGGGGAACGGCAACAGACGACTCGCTGGGCGAGGACGCCAAGGTCACTATATTGGCTACAGGGCTGGAAGATGACCTCCAAGGGAAATCGCAGGCCGATATTCAGCCGCATGACGACAGCTACTACGAAGACCTCATACCGAAACTCTATAAGCCTGCCAGAGTAACGACGATAGGCAACATCATTACAAAAGAGCAGGAACTGCCATTCGACGTAGAACCTGCTCCCGAACCGGAACCAGCACACGATGAAGAACCTACGCCTTCAGAAGAGGAGGATGTGCCTCAGAAAAAAGAACCGACGGCACTGGACAAACTGAAGGATTGGCTGGCTGGTGTGCTAAAGAGTGTGGCGGAGTAGACGTCGTAGATGCCATCTAACAGTCATCCGCCTATGCTGCCACAGCTGTTACTGAATGCTGACGGTCACCGGATGGTCGACCTCTTTGCGCCAAGCCTTCAGGTAGTCGAACCACTCGCGGGCACTATGGTAGCCGAACGACTCGTTGGCAGAGCAGTAGGTCACCTTATAAGACATCTGATTGCCATCAATCTTGAGTACCATTGTGTAGTTGTCCTTGTTGGCAGGCTGCTCACTGGCTACGTTCTTGCGTGGAACAAGAACGGCAAGCCCCACCGTTTCTGGTTTCCATTTCAGCGTGTCTGTTGCCGGATAGTCCGTACCCCAGCATGCTCGCAGTCCCTTGCCGTCGGAGTATTCCTCGCTGCCCTTGACGTTGACGAGACCCGTAGAGAAACGGTAGTCGCTGACGTTACGGTTGAACATGACGTCGACATCAGTATCGCGGTGGCCGGCATACTGAGTATAGCGCAGCGTCATGTGGACAGGAGATAAGTTGCCTGCTGTGGTCGGAGCCAGCCAGCCACGGTCAATGACTTCTACGATAGTCCGTAACGGGCCGTAGGAGATGATACGCTGGGTGCGAGTAGCCACAGGCTCCACCAGTGTCGGCTGTTGACCGTCCCATCCTCTGAAGGCTCCAAGACCAAAGGTTTGTCCCACCCATAGCACGTCGTCGCCATAGCCGCGTTTCTTCTGCTCGTCGTCTGTATAGAACTGAGTCTCTTTGAGTTCCAGACCTTTGTTGAACTTACCGTAGAGGTCCAGTGTCTGGCGGGCATCGAAGTAGATGCGGATGCCGTTCAGCTCGCTCTCGAAGTCAACACCGTGGTGGTGCTGCAGATTATAGGTATAGGCGGCATCGCCACGGGCAGTGATGGCCTCAATGTAGTTGTTCTGCTGGTTTTTCTTCAGTTTCTTGTCCCTTGTGTTACTCATTACCATTTCGGCATAGACACGGGCAGGGTACTGGCGGGGTGTGCTCTCTTCGCTCAGCGTTACCGTAAACTGTGCCTTCTCCTTGCCTTTCAGATTGGCCAAGAAGCATAGCTCGTCAAAGCAGTCGTCCTGATTCAGGTCGTCCAACTGGCAAGGAATCTCGGTGTTGCCCTTCATGACCAGTGCAGAGCACACGTTGCCGTAGTCAGCGAGTCGGATCACTACGGGGACGTCAGCCCTTGCGCTGTTAGTAGAATTGTTTACGTTGACGGTAATGGTACGCGCTGACTGCGCTGCGACGGTCAGCGTGGCTGTCAGCAGGAGTGTAATAAGTCTTTTCATGTCTTTATTTGTTAAAAAGTAGTCTTGTTTTTCTGCAAATTTCACACAAATAAACGAAAATACCATTAGAAGAGCTCTTCTTTTTATCTTTTTTAGGAAAATATTTGGTTTTTGAAATATTTTTTAGTAATTTTGCATCGGTTTTAACAAATGATGTGATTTAAAAGTGAGAAAAGTATACGCCATATTGTTTTCTTTGATGCTGTTGTGCATCGGTTGTCAGTGGCAACTGAAGCCCAATACAGATGACGAGAACATCCAGATACGTATACAGCGCTACGACCGCATTGAAAGCCTCTACCTTTCCACCGGTGACTATTCTGCCCTGCAGCAGATGAATACCTACTTCCCCATGCAAACCCGTACGCTGATAGAGGATGTCATCGGATTGGGGCAGGTCAATGATCCTGACATTAACAGCAAGTTCCTGCATTTCTTCCAGGACTCTACGCTTCAGCACATGCTCCAGACCGTGCAGCAGCAGTTTGCCGATGTTGCCGATATCAACGACGAACTGTCAGCGTCCTTCGAACGGCTGAAAGAGGAACTTCCAACGATCCGTATCCCCGAGATATACACGCAGATTGGTTCTTTCGACCAGAGCATTATTGTCGGTCACCGCACGTTAGGCATCAGCCTTGACAAGTATCTTGGTGCCGACTATCCCTTCTACCGTAACCACTATTCAGAGAAGCAACGTGCTATGATGGTTCGCTCGATGATTGTCCCCGACTGTCTTGGATTCTATCTCATGAGTCTGTTCCCTATTAAGGACGATGATGTTAGTAAGGCCGAGCATGATGAGTATATGGGGCGCATACAGTGGGTGGTCAACGAAGTCACTCGCCGTGACGTCTTCGACAACGAGTACGTGACGGCAGCAGGTCAGCTCATGAAGAACAACAAGGGATGGACGTATGAGCAGCTGCTGCGTTATAAACTTTAAAGCTTGAGAAAATATAAGTTTTGAGAAACTATAAGACGTGAGTAAACTATAAGACTTGACTAAGCAATACGCATACTGGCATGGATACAACCCAACACACAAACCCCTATCAGCGCTTACACCCCTTTGTTGAAATCATGGACTCGACGCTACGCGACGGCGAGCAGACTAATGGTGTGTCGTTTCTTCCTCACGAGAAACTTGTCATGGCCCGAAAGCTGCTTGGTGCCGTCAATGTTGACCGTATAGAGGTTGCCTCGGCCCGGGTTTCAGAGGGCGAGCGCGAGGCCGTCTCCCTGATATGCCGTTTTGCCCAGCAGATGGGCGTACTGAATAGGGTAGAGGTCCTTGGCTTTGTCGATGGTGGCAAGTCTA
Organism: uncultured Prevotella sp.; assembly: GCA_946409435.1. Taxonomy (GTDB): domain Bacteria; phylum Bacteroidota; class Bacteroidia; order Bacteroidales; family Bacteroidaceae; genus Prevotella. The sequence continues at coordinate 4,670 of CAMJWJ010000106.1, forward strand.
TCGACTGGATAGACAGCTGTGGCGGCAAGGTTATTAACCTGCTGGCTAAAGGGTCACTGAAACACTGCACGCATCAGCTGAACAAGACTCCTGAAGAGCATATTGCCGACATTAAGGCCGAACTGGCCTATGCCCGTCAGAAGGGATTTGTTGTCAATCTCTATCTTGAGGACTGGTCGAACGGCATGAAGGACTCGCCGGAATATGTCTATCAGGTGATGGATGCACTGGTGGAAGTCAGCAGCAAGAGGGCGGTAGTCAGCCGTTTTATGTTGCCTGACACGCTGGGAGTGATGAATCCGCTCCAGGTCATCGAGTATTTCCGCAAGATGATGAAGCGATATCCCGAGGCGCACTTCGACTTCCATGCCCACAACGACTACGATCTGGCTGTATCTAACTCGCTGGCTGCCGTGCTAAGCGGAGCCCGTGGACTGCATGTCACTGTCAATGGGCTTGGTGAACGGTGTGGTAATGCACCGTTAGCCTCAGTGCAGGCTATTCTGAAAGACCAGTTTCATGCTAAGACGAACATCGTGGAGGACCAGTTGAATGATATAGCCCGCATGGTCGAGAGTTTCAGCGGTATTGCCGTAGCCCCCAATCAGCCCATTGTCGGTGAGAATGTCTTCACCCAGGTGGCTGGTGTTCATGCCGATGGTGACTCAAAGGACAAGCTATACTATAATGAACTCATGCCTGAACGTTTTGGCCGTAAGCGTGAGTACGCGCTGGGTAAGAACTCTGGCAGGGCCAATATCGCCAAGAACCTGGAGGAACTCGGACTGGAGCTGACACCTGAGCAGACCCGGCGCGTCACGCAACGTATCACCGAGCTGGGGGACAAGAAAGAGATTGTCACGCAGGAGGACTTGCCGTACATTGTCAGTGATGTGCTGAAGCATGACGGTTCTGAGGATAAGGTCAAGCTTATCAGCTATTTCGTCTCGACAGCATACGGACTGAAGCCTGGCGCAAATGTCAGGGTGGAAATCAATGGCATGCAGTATGAGGCCGGTGCCACTGGCGATGGTCAGTACGATGCCTTTGTCAAGGCCCTGCGCTATATATATAAGAAATATCTTGACCGCACGTTCCCCATTCTGGCCAACTATAAGGTGACGATACCCCCTGGTGGACGTACCGATGCCCTCGTCCAGACAGTTATCACGTGGCACTACAATGGTGGACTGCTTCGTACCCGCGGCCTGGATGCTGACCAGACTGAGGCTGCTATCAAGGCAACGTTCAAGATGCTGAACATCGTGGAGAACAACTTGAAAGGAGAGGTCTAACCATAATTTTCGGTGAGAGTAATGATTAGCAAGAACCAGATACGACTCGTCCGTTCGCTGGAGTTGAAGAAGAACCGCAAGCGCGAGCAACTGTTTGTTGCCGAGGGACCGAAGGTCGTCGGCGACCTGCTGAAGGCAGGCTACAAGGCACATACACTCTTCGCCCTCCCAGAGTGGGAGGGAGCAGCATCCGTTATGTCAGCAGTGTCCGGCACATCGCCTGCCATGACGGAAGCACCAACTGTAACCTTGGTAACGCCTGACGAGTTGCGGCGCATCAGTTTCCTGCAGCATCCCCAGGAGGTGTTGGGCGTGTTTCACATACCTGTAGACACGGTTGGTGAAACCGTTGCGCACGACTGGCCAGCAGGCCAGCTGGCCATTGCCCTGGATGGTGTTCAGGACCCCGGCAACGTAGGAACCATTATCCGGATAGCCGACTGGTTTGGTATCGACACCATCTATTGCTCGCCAGATACTGCCGACATCTACAATCCCAAGGTAGTACAAGCTACCATGGGCAGTATAGCGCACGTTCACTTTCATTACTGCTCACTGGCAGCATTACTTTCCCGTGTCACTTGTCCTGTCTACGGCACGCTGCTCGACGGCGAGGACATCTATCGCCAGCAGTTGTCGAAAGAGGGCATCATCGTGATGGGTAATGAGGGCAACGGTATCTCACAGGAGATACGGCCGCTGATAACCCATCGGCTGCTGATACCTAATTTTAATCCCGACACGGAGACAGCTGAGAGCCTGAATGTTGCCGTTGCAACAGCTATCACCTGCTCGGAATTCCGCCGCAGGTAATTCTTCTCAATCCATCCTGTCGCGATAGTCTTCATAGCTGTAGCGACGCAGCAGCTGCAGGCTACCGTCGGTGCGCAGCAGGGCTATGGATGGGTGGGTGATACCGTTGAAGGTGTTAGTCTTTACCGTCGTATAGTGTATCATGTCTTCAAAGACGATGCGCTCGCCCACCTGTAGCTCGTGGTCAAAGCGCCAGTAGCCCATGAAGTCGCCCGACAAGCAACTATTACCGCCAAGGCGGTAGCAGCCCCCTTCAATCCCCTCGAAGGTGGGAGGTTCGGCCCCTTCTTTTTCATTAATATCTCCGAGTGTGACTATCTCTGCCCCACGCACTTCTGGGTGGTACGGCATCTCCAGACAGTCGGGCATGTGGCAGGTGAAGCTGACGTCGAGGATGGCCGTGCGTATCCCTTTGTCCTCAACAATGTCCACCACCTGGCTGACCAACGGCCCTGTCTGCCATGCAAAGGCGCTGCCTGGCTCGAAGATGACCTTCAGGTGAGGATAGCGTCGGTGGAAGTCCTTCATGATGCTGACCAGCAGCTCTATGTCATAGTCTTTGCGGGTGACCAGATGGCCACCGCCGAAATTGATCCATTCTATCTGTGGAAACCAAGGCGCAAAGTGCTCCTCAATATGCCGTAGCGTGCGCTGGAAGACGTCGGCACCGCTTTCGCAGTGACAGTGGCAGTGGAAGCCGTGGATGTCAGACGGCAGCTGCTTGGGCAGTTTGTCGGCCGTGACGCCGAAGCGTGTCCCTGGTGCACAGGGGTTGTAGAGCTGCGTCTCCACCTCGGAGTATTCTGGATTGATGCGCAGACCTATCGAGCATCCGGCAGCCCGCTGGTGGAACCGCTCATACTGCGATAGCGAGTTGAAAGTTAAGTGGCTCGAACAGCGTACGATGTCGTCGAACTCCTCGTCCTTGTAGGCTGGCGAGTAGGTGTGGGCTGGTGCGCCGAACTCCTCGGCAGCCAGCCGAGCCTCCGACAGCGAGCTGGCCGTTGTCGACGCAATATATTCTCGGAAGATGGGGAATGTGCGCCATAGTGCGAATGCCTTGAAGGCCAGTATCCATTCAGACCTGGTGCGTCGTGCCACGTCACTGATAAGCTGAAGGTTACGGCGCAGTAGCTCTTCTTCGACGATGTAAACGGGAGTGTTTATTAGTTCATAGTTCATAGTTCACAGTTCATAGTTCTATAATTTGCTCCTCGAAGATGCCCTCGGCGCTTATCGAATAGAGGCGCACACTCAGCAGTTCCGGCTCGCGCTTCGTGTCGTGTGACTGGTAGTAGCGCATCAGTGTTACTGTAAAGTCGCTGGTAATGAAGTAGTCAGTGTAGGTAACGCCGAAGTCCTGCTCTCGGTTCGTAACCTCCTCTTCGTAGATGCACAGCTGATCCACCACCTCATGCTCCTTGTCGAGTGTACTGAGGTAAAACGATGTGGAGGTGGAATCAGTGCGGTCAACCAGCAACAGCAGTTGGGCATCTTGGAGGTGTGGCAGCGACTTTGCCTGTATATAGCTGTCGGCAGTGAATCCTAACCGTACGCAGAGCGCCGATGGCAGGTCGCTGAAGTGTCCCATCCGCCAATATTCGCCACGTACAGAGCTGATGGGCAATGAGCTTCGCGACAGCGTGTCGAAGAAAGCCTCTATTGGGTTCTTGTTGCTGTTGGCCTGCCGATACATCTCCTTTACGGTTTCGGCCTTGCGTATGCTGTCTACCATCTGCTCGTAGTAGGCAGCGTCTCGCTTCCGGGAGTTGCACGACAATAGTACAACCGTCAGCGCCGTCAGTGCCAAAAATATAGTCGTTGTTCTTTTCATGTCTCATCCTTTGCTGGTATTAGCCAGCAGCCAATGTGTCCTTTTGTTTTTTGTCTTGCTTGCTTTTTGCTGTAGCATGATGTTTCAAAACTGTAATCTCCTGCAAAAGTACAAAAAAAAGAGAGAAATGCAAAGAAAAGGCCTTTTTCTTTGCTTTTTTCTCTCGCTTATTCGTAACTGTGATCTGACGGTCGAAGTTACTCACGCTCGGAAAATTGCAAATAAATTTGCTTTTTCACTCGCTTATTCGTAACTGTGACCTGACGGTCGAAGTTACTCACGCTCGGAAAATTGCAAATAAATTTGCTTTTTCAC
>CAMJWJ010000107.1 GCA_946409435.1 uncultured Prevotella sp.
ACCCCCTGATTAACAGTCAGGTGCTCTAACCAACTGAGCTACTGAAGCAGGTTGCGCATCATTTTTGATTTGCGGGTGCAAAGGTAATATGTTTTTTTGAATTCTGCAAGCTTTTTCTGAAAAAAATTTCTTCAAAAAGGATTTTTTTATGTTTTTTGTGTTATTTGGCTGTATTTTTGGTAAAGTTAAGTATGTTTTTACATCGATTCGTTCACATTTTTACCTGCATCAAGGGTGGGTATAGTCTTTTTGTCCAAATAAATTTGGTGTTTTGCTGTCTTAGTTGTACCTTTGCACGAAAAATACGGCAAATAAGATGAAAAGACGTTTGATATTATCATTAAGTGTATGCCTGTGGGCGCTTTGTATTTCTGGCCAGGATGTCAAGAACCACAATTTGGAGGTAGCCAAGAATCTGGAGATATTCAACGCGCTGTACAAGAATCTGGACCTGATGTATGTTGACACGCTGGATGCCAACACTGTAGTCACCACAGCCATTGACGCCATGCTCAGTTCTTTAGACAAGTACACGGAATACTATCCTGAGGAGCGTCAGAAGGAGCTGAAACAGATGCTAACGGGCAAATACGCTGGTGTCGGTGCACTCATCCGCTATCATCAACGGCTGAAGCGCGTTGTCATTGATGAGCCTTATGAGGGTATGCCCGCTGCTGAGGCAGGTTTGAAGAAGGGCGACATCATCTTGCAGATTGATGACACGGTGATGACCGACAAGAGCACAAGCTATGTGAGCAGCCATCTGCGCGGCGAGCCTGGCACCACTTTTATGTTAAAGATTCTTCGTCCGTCGACGGGTAAGAAGATGAGCTTCAAGATTACACGTAGCAACATCAAGATGCCTGAGATTACATGGTATGGCATGTTGGACAACGGGGTGGGATACATCAGTCTGAACACGTTTACCGGCGAGCCTTCAAAGCCGATGCGCCGTGCCTATCTGGATTTGAAGAAACAGGGTGCAGAGAAGCTTGTGCTCGACTTGCGCAACAATGGTGGCGGTTCCGTGGCCGAGTGTGTAGACATTTTGAGCATGTGGCTGCCCAAAGGCAAGCGCATCGTTGAGACGAGGGGTAAACTTAGGCGTGCCAACAACGAATACCTGACGCGCATGGAGCCTGTTGATACCGTGATGCCTATTGTTGTGCTGGTAAATCGCGAGACGGCTTCTGCATCCGAGATTACCAGCGGTGCGCTGCAAGACTTGAAGCGTGGTGTTGTCATTGGCACTCGGACTTACGGCAAGGGACTGGTACAGATTCCGAACATCGACCTTCCCTACAATGCCAACCTGAAGTTGACCACCTCACGCTATTATCTGCCCAGCGGCCGTGGCATTGATATGAAGACAGGCATCACACCCGACATCGAGGTGAAGCCCGACACGATGGCCAACATCACGCTCTATCTGGAGCGTTTGGACTCTACGGAAGTGATGTTCGACTATGTGTCAGACTATATCTCGAAACACCCGTCGATCCCCTCTCCCAAAGAGTTCCGCCTGTCTGATTCCGACTACGACGACTTCAAGCAGCGTGTCATCAAGGCCGGTTTCACCTACGACCAGGTAAGCAAGAAACAGCTTGCTGAGCTGGAGAAGGCCATACGCTTTGAGGGTTACTACGATGACGCCAAGTCGGAGCTGGAGGCGCTGAAGGCCAAGATAGACCATCACGACGTAGCACGCGACCTCGACCTGCACCGTGACGAGATACGCCACATGCTGGAGCAGGACATCATGGGTGCCTATTACTACCAGGCGGGCCAGCTGCAGTTAGGGCTGCGTGTCGACAAGCAACTGAAAGAAGCTATGCGCATACTCACCACGGACGGTGAATACAAAAAAGTCCTGATGCACGAAGGTGCGTATCAAGTGCAAAAAAGCAATGTTCAAACAGCAGAAAACGAGGAATAACCTGCAATATACGCGGTTTATCTGTTAAATAACGTAAAATATCGAAAGATTTCTGCCAAAAGCTTTGCAGGTTTAGAAAGATTTCGTACCTTTGCACTTGCACACAACTAGTAATTTTAATCTATATTTATCATTTTCCTCGGAGGAAAGCTGTCTGCGAAAGATCGCTTTCCTTTTTTTGTGTCCGTGAGGCTACAGCATGTCAACAAGTTCACGCATGCCCTCTGAAGCTCCCTTCATGATTTGCTTAACGCCGCTACCTGCACTGACTGGTTTGGGGTCGATGAGATAGACAGGAACTCCAGGCCGCACGTAATGGATAAGTCCGGCGGCAGGATACACATTCAGCGAGGTACCAATGATGATGAAGACGTCTGCCTTCTGGCACTCCTCGGCAGCAATCGTGATATTGGGAACAGCCTCACCAAAGAACACGATGTAGGGTCGTAGCAGCGAGCCGTCACCGGCCTTCGTACCAGGAACCACCTCACAATTGTCGGGTGTCAGTTGCTGAATGTAGCGCGGATCGTCGACGTCACGGCTTGAACAGACTTTCATCAGTTCGCCGTGCAGGTGAATCACCTTCGTCGAACCAGCCTGCTCGTGCAGGTTGTCAACGTTCTGCGTAACTACAGTTACGTCATACTTCTTTTCCAAATCAGCCACCAAGCGGTGTCCCTCATTGGGTTTCACCCCCCAGCATTTCTTGCGCAACATGTTATAGAAGTTCGTCACAAGTGTAGGGTCAGCCTCCCATCCCTCATGGGTGGCAACCTGCTGCACGGGATATTCCTCCCACAGTCCATCGGCATCGCGAAACGTCTTGAGACCACTTTCCACCGACATGCCGGCTCCAGTTAAAACAACAATCTTTTTCATCTGTAAAATATTAATAAAGTATTAAGAATGCACAAAATTAGCAATTTTTCCCGAAATATCGCTCATAAGTCACATATTATTTGTACCTTTGCGCCCGATTTTAATTAAATAAGGTATAAGAGACATGGATAAAGTAAGCTACGCCTTAGGTATAGGCATAGGCCACCAGCTGGCCAATATGGGAGGTTCTGAGCTGAACATTGACGATTTTGCCCAGGCTGTGAAGGACGTGCTGGGCGGCAAGGAACTTCAAGTAAAGAGCAGCGAAGCCCAGCGTATTGTGCAGGAGTATTTTGCTGCACAGGAAGAGAAGATTAACAAGCAGCGTGCTGCTGCCGGCAAGGCCCACAAGGAGGCTGGCGAGAAGTATCTGTCAGAGAATGCCAAGAAAGACGGCATTGTGACACTCCCCAGCGGTTTGCAGTATCAGGTGCTGAAGGAAGGCAACGGCCGCAAGCCCACTGCAAAGGACTCTGTGAAGTGCCACTACGAGGGATTCCTCATCGACGGCACCGTGTTCGACAGCAGCGTACAGCGTGGCGAGCCCGCCGTGTTTGGCCTGCAGCAGGTGATAGCAGGATGGACCGAGGGTCTTCAGCTGATGCAGGAGGGTGCCAAATACCGTTTCTTCATCCCCTACCGCCTGGCTTATGGCGAGGGTGGTGCCGGCAGTTCCATTCCTCCCTACGCAGCGCTCATCTTCGACGTAGAGCTGATTCAGGTGATGTAGGCCGTGAACACGTTACTTCGGGACAACGACATAACAACATAACATAATATTAAACAATCAACAATGAAAAAGTTCACATTTGCAGCTATTGCTGCTGTTGCTGCCGTCATGATGTATTCATGCGGCAATGGTACACCGAAAGCCAATCTCAAGACTGACGTTGACACTGTCAGCTATGCTATCGGTATGGCTCAGACCCAGGGTCTGAAGGATTATCTTGTAGGACGTCTGGGTGTTGACACCACTTATATGGACGAGTTCATCAAGGGACTTAACGAAGGTGCCAATGCTGGTGACGACAAGAAGAAGGCAGCCTACTATGCAGGCATCCAGATTGGTCAGCAGATCAGCAACCAGATGGTGAAGGGCATCAACCACGAGCTGTTTGGCGAGGATTCCACCAAGACCATCTCTCTGAAGAATTTCATGGCCGGTTTCGTCAGCGGAACCATCGGCAAGGGTGGTCTGATGACTGTTGACTCTGCCCAGCAGGTTGCTCAGGAGATGATGCGTAGCATCAAGGCCAAGAACATGGAGAAGGAGTTCGGTCCGAACAAGAAGGCCGGTGAAGAGTTCCTGAAGGCCAATGCCAAGAAGGAAGGCGTGAAGGTACTGCCCAGCGGTGTGCAGTATATTGTCATCAAGGAGGGTACTGGTGCACTGCCCAAGGACACCTCACTGGTGAAGGTTAACTACGAGGGCAAGACGCTCGACGGCAAGGTGTTCGACTCTACCTACAAGCGTGGCAAGCCCGCTGACTTCCGTGCCAACCAGGTCATCAAGGGATGGACTGACGCTTTGGTCCACATGCCCGCCGGATCTGTCTGGGAGGTTTACATTCCTCAGGAGCTGGCTTATGGCGAGCGCCAGCAGGGTGCTGACATCAAGCCTTTCTCGATGCTGACTTTCAAGATTGAACTGTTAGAAGTAGACGGTAAGAAATAATGAAGAAACTTGTCATGGTAGCACTCGCACTTGTGGCGGGTGCTACTTTCAATTCTATACGGGCCCAGCAGCTCGTGACAAATGCCGATTCACTCAGCTACATGCTCGGCATGAGTAACACACAAGGTCTCAAGGACTATCTGAAGAACCGCCTTGGCATGGACATGAACTACCTTGACCAGTTCGTCAGCGGACTGCATGAGGCAGTAGGTACGAGCAGCGACCCTGCCAAGAATGCCTACTACTGCGGTGTGCAGATTGGTCAGCAGATAGCCACCCAGATGCTGAAAGGCATGAACAAGGACATCTTCGGCAACGACAGCACCCAGAGCATCTCGCTCGACCTGTTCATGTCAGGATTTGTCAGTGGTGTGACGGGCAAGGATGGTCTGACGACCATGGACGACGCCCAGAAGAACGTCAAGCGGCTGATGGATGTGGTGAAGGAAGAGTCGCTGCTGAGACAGTTTGGCGACAACAAGAAAGCTGGCGAGGACTTCATGGCCGCACAGGCCAAGCTGTCCAAGAAAAAGAAGTCGGGTATCACCGTACTTCCCAGCGGTCTGATGTATAAGGTGCTCGTCAAGGGTGACGGTCCCATAGCCACAGCTACCGACAAGGTGAAGGTGAAGTACGAAGGCCGCCTCATCGACGGCACGGTGTTCGACTCTACCGAGAAGCACGGCGGCGAGCCTGTCACCTTCTCTCCCGGTCAGGTCATCAAGGGTTGGACAGAGGCGCTCACCATGATGCCCGTCGGCTCGAAGTGGCAGCTGTACATTCCTCAGGAGCTGGGTTATGGCAGCCGCGAGGCAGGCCAGATCAAGCCCTTCAGCGCCCTTGTCTTCGACGTAGAGGTTATCGGCATTGAGGAGCCAAAGGAAAAAGCGAATAGTGAAAAGAAATAATTTGCTACTGCTAAACTGTAAGCAACTATGCAAGAGACACGACAAAACAAGATAGCCCGTCTGCTCCAGAAAGAACTGTCATTGATCTTTCAGGAGCAGACCCGCTCCATGCACGGTGTAATGGTCAGCGTGACGCGTGTGAAGATCTCGCCAGACCTCAGCATCTGCACCGCCTATCTCAGCATCTTCCCCAGCGAGCGTGGCCAGGAGCTTATCGAGAACATCACGCGTAACGAAAAGCAGGTACGCTATGAGTTGGGCACCCGCATCCGCCACCAGATGCGCATCGTGCCAGAGCTGCGTTTCTTCATCGACGACTCGCTGGACTACATTGAGCGTATCGACGAACTGCTGAAAAAGTAAGGAGTGAAAACCGAACCCTTTTGCTACCGCCTGAATGAACTTCCCATTCTATATTGCGCGTAGATACCTCTTCTCGAAGAAATCGACACACGCCATCAACATCATCAGCGGCATCTCCATTGTAGGTGTCGCCGTTGCCACGATGGCACTTGTCGTCACGCTCTCGGTATTCAACGGTTTCCACGACCTCGTGGCGTCGTTCTTCACGCAGATGGACCCGCAGCTGAAGATCACACCTGTCAAGGGCAAGACGGCAGCTGCCGACGACCCGTTGCTGGTGCGTATCCGCCAATTGCCGGAAGTCGACGTTGCCACTGAGTGTCTGGAGGACCAGGCTTTAGCCGTCTATGGCGACCGCCAGATGATGGTTCGCATCAAGGGCGTAGGTGACAATTTCGACCAGCTGACGCACATCAACGAGATTCTCGAGGGCGACGGCAGTTTCACACTCCATGCCGCCGACATGGACTACGGCATACCCGGTCTGGGTGTCGCCTACCAGTTAGGCTTAGGCTACAGCTACATCAACCCGCTGAAGATCTATGTGCCACGCCGTGAAGGGCAGGTCAATCTCGCCGACCCCACCGAGGGTTTCGTCGAGGACGAGCTATACTCGCCCGGCGTTGTATTCTGCATGCAGCAGGGGAAGTACGACAAGCACTATATCCTCACCTCGTTAGAGTTTACGCGCCGCCTGTTCCACCTTGACGGCCGTCTGTCGTCACTTGAGCTACGCCTCAAGGCAGGCAGCGACTTCGAGTCTGTCAAGAGCCACATCCAGCAGATAGCCGGCAGCCGTTTCCGTGTGCTCGACCGTTACGAGCAGCAGGACGACACCTTCCGCATCATGAAGGTCGAGAAGCTCATTGCCTACATCTTTCTCACCTTCATCCTCGTCATCGCCTGTTTCAACATCATCGGTTCGCTGTCCATGCTCATCATCGACAAGCGCGACGACGTCGTCACGCTGCGTAACCTTGGCGCCAGCAACCGACAGGTGACGCGCATCTTCCTCTTCGAGGGACGTATGATCTCTGTCATCGGGGCTGTCGCCGGCATCCTCGTCGGACTGTTGCTTTGCTGGCTGCAGCAGCAGTATGGCATCGTACGCTTAGGCAGCAGCGAAGGGAACTTCGTTGTCGACGCCTACCCCGTCAGTGTCCATCCGTGGGATGTCGTACTCGTCTTCCTGACCGTCATTGCCACAGGGTTCCTGGCCGTCTGGTATCCTGTACGCTACTTTGCACGCCGCCTGCTCCGCTAAGGGCGGCTTCTCCCCTACCCTCTTTTACACATTTACCTGCACTGCACTGACGACGGGCAGTGCAAGGGGTGTATTGATGACATTTTGGCATGTTCTGAGTCTTTATAATAGAATAATGATAACAGACATGACTATGAGAAAAAGACTATGGGGCTTCTTGCTGGGCCTGATGGCCGTCACGACCATGACGGCAGAGAACTATCCTTACCGTAGCGACTACCTGTGGGTTACCGTGCCCAACCATGCCGACTGGCTCTACCAGACTGGCGAGCAAGCCACCGTAGAGGTACAGTTCTACAAGTACGGCATTCCACGCGACGGCATCGTGGAATGGGAGATAGGCACCGACCTGCTGCCCAGCGACCAACAGGGCAGCACGCAACTGAAGAACGGCCGCTGCACCATCAAGATGGGCACAGCCAAGAAGCCGTGCTTCCGCGACCTGCGCCTGAAGACGACCATCGACGGCAAGACCTATCAGCACCATGTGAAGGTAGGCTTCTCTGTCGACAAGATACAGCCTTTTACGCAGGAGCCGAAGGACTTCTGGACCTTCTGGCAGCAACAGATAGCCGAGGCGAAGGACGTGCCGCTGCACTACACGAAGGAGTATGTCAGCGAGCTGTCTAACGAGAAGGTGGACTGCTACCTGCTGAAGATCGACACCGACCGCAAGCACCACTCCATCTATGCCTACCTGCTGATGCCTCACGGTGCCAAGCCAGGCTCTTGTCCTGTGGTGCTCACCCCTCCGGGAGCCGGTGTGAAGACCATCAAGGACGGTACGGCCCGCCGCTTCTATCCTGAGAACGGCTTCATCCGGCTGGCTATAGAGATTCACGGACTGAACCCCACCATGACTGACCAGCAGTGGGCTGAAATCAATGCGGCCTTCAACAGTCGTGAGAACACTTACTTCCGTCAGAACCTGGAGGACCGCGACCAGTACTATATGAAGCACGTCTATCTGGGACTGCTTCGCGCCGTCGACGTGCTGACCTCGCTGCCTGAATGGGACGGTCGCAACGTCTTCGTGCAGGGCGGCAGCCAGGGTGGTGCACTGGCCCTGATAGCTGCAGCCCTCGACCCACGCATCACCCACTGCGTAGCCAACCATCCGGCATTGAGCGACATGGCTGCCGGCTCGGCGGGACTGACCAGCGGCTACCCTCACTTCACGAAGGAAAGCGGTGCTTACAGCGAAGCCTGTATGCGTACGCTGCCCTACTACGACGTGGTCAACTTTGCCCGTCACATCCGCATACCTGTGTTCATGACGTGGGGCTACAACGACAACACCTGTCCGCCCACCACGTCGTATGCCGTATGGAACGTGCTGCAGTGCGAGAAGGAGAGTCTGCTGACACCTATCAACGAGCACTGGACCAGCGATGCCACCGACCGCGGTCAGATGGAATGGATGCAGCGCCACAAGAAATAGGAGTGGACCATGAAGGTGTATCAAATTGCTTGGATTTATCTCTTGATTTCGGCATTGCGTCACTCTACGCGCGCGCACGCGTATATAGTAGCTTAAAGGGGAAAAGAACCCTCACTTCCCACACTTCCCACACCTACCACGCCCACACCTTTAGGTGTGGGAAGTGTGGGAAGTGTGGGTTAAAAAGTACTATTAGCAATA
>CAMJWJ010000108.1 GCA_946409435.1 uncultured Prevotella sp.
AAGCGCCACCTGACCGACGTCGTGGAGCGCACCGAGATAGTACGCTGTGCTGCCGACGGCTCACAGGCTGGTGCCGACGACCAGCCCATTCGCTTCAAGGATGAGCAGGGCCAGTGGCAGGCACTGGAGGAGAATGTGCCCGTATCGATGAACATGTGGGGCTTCACACCCGACTACTTCGAGTATTCCGAGGAGTACTTCAAGGAGTTCCTCAGCGACCCGAAGAACATGCAGAACCTGAAGGCCGAGTTCTTCATCCCGCTAATGGTCAACAAGCTCATCAACGACGGCACGGCAACCTGTGAGGTGCTCGATACCACATCGAAATGGTTTGGAGTGACCTATGCTGCCGACCGCCAGGCCACAGTAGACCGTATCAAGCAACTGGTTGACGAGGGCGTGTATCCTAACAAACTGTTCTGAACAGTATGAAATGAATCATGACAAATGAATAGTGAGAAATGGCCCCGCTCCTGCCACGGATAGCGAGGGCATTTCTCTTTTTATGCTTATGCTGAAAGACATCATGACACAGGAGGAGGCCACACTGCTCCTGCAAACAATCAATACGTCGGAGACCATTGTGCTCTGCTGCCATCAGAATCCTGACGGTGACGCTATAGGTGCCGTATTGGCTATGGGCGAGCTGCTCAGACAGTACGGTAAGGAACCGCTGATGGTCATTCCCGACCAGTACCCAGACTACCTGCAGTGGATGCCAAACAGCGAGAAACTGGTACGCTACGACAAACGGCGAGAATATGCCGACATGGTGCTGAAGATTGCCGACCTCGTGGTCTGTCTGGACTTCAATACACTGTCGAGAACCGGCGAGATGGCTGAAGCACTTGTGGCATCGCCAGCACGAAAGGTACTCGTAGACCACCACTTGCTGCCTGACGTCGACGCAGTGCTGTCGCTGTCCTTCCCAGAGATGTCGAGCACTTGCGAACTGGTGTTCCGCATCGCATGGCAGTTGGAGCAGTTTGCCGTCATGGGCAAGCATTTCGCCATACCTGCGTATTGCGGCATGATGACCGACACAGGTGGCTTCACCTTCAACTCCAACCGCCCCGAGATATTCTTCATCGTCAGCCAGTTGCTCACCAAACGTATTGATAAGGACAAGATATTCCGCAACGTCTACCATAACTACTCCGAGCATAGGCTACGAATGGTTGGCTACGTGCTATGCAACAAAATGGTGGTCGACAACGAGCATCATGCCACCTACTATACCATTACGAAGCAGGAACAGAAACAGTTTCGTTTCGTCAAGGGCGACGCAGAGGGATTGGTCAACATGCCACTGCAAATCAAAGGCGTCAGACTGAGCATTTCGCTGCGTGAAGACACTGAGAGAGAGAAACTGGTGTGGGTGTCGCTCAGGTCGGTCGATGACTTCCCCTGCAACGAAATGGCTACTCAGTTCTTCAACGGTGGAGGACACCTGAATGCCAGCGGCGGCAGGCTGAACTGCACGATAGATGAGGCTGTCGACGTGGCACGCAAGGCAATAGCTGCCTTTTCGGAGCGACTCACCTAAGCATCGGAATCGATGCAAAAAAGAAAAAACAAAATGTGAATAATGTGAATAATTTGCGCAAAAATAATAATTTATTATAATTTGTAAGCCTAATTTTTCACATTATTCTTTCCGTTTCCACGTATTTAAAAATAATTTTGTAATTTTGCGCCCGAATTCAGAGAGTAAGTGATCAAATCCTATAGGAAAGATGTATAAGAAGGTATTACCCATTGTGATCGCGTGTCTGCTGTTGTTGATGGCGGGATGCGAGAATTACGAAACCTACGGTGACAAGAAAGAGAAAGAACGCGATGCCATCAACTCTTTTATATCGTTGATGGACATCAACGTCATCAGTGAGGCACAGTTCAAAGCTCAGGGCGAGACCACCGATACGGCACGCAACGAGTTTGTGCTATTCAATCGTAACGGAGTCTACATGCAGATAGTACGCAAGGGACACGGCGAAAAGGTTCCTGAAAACAAATCCGTCAATGTCCTCTGCCGCTTCATGGAGTATAACATCATGCAAGACTCCGTACTTGTACGCAACGACCAGCGATTCGTGCTGTACAGCACCGCTACAGGCAAATACGATGCCTCGCAGTTTATTGACCGGTTGACTGTCAAACGCACAGGAACCACCATTACCGCCTCATTCGTGTCAGGCATGATGTACCAGTACCATGGCTCGTCGTCTGTGCCGGCAGGATGGCTTGTGCCCCTGAACTATATCGGCATTGACCGTCCGGACCCAGCCGTAGACAGCGACGACGAGATAGCTTTCGTTAGGCTTATCGTGCCCCACTCGCAAGGCACGGCAGACGCTACATCCAGCGTATACCCCTGCTACTATGAGATCACATACGTCAAGGACAGGTAGTCCTTGTACCATTGCTGACATAATAACAAACAAAACAACATACAATACAATGTCATTGATTAAATCTATTTCCGGCATTCGCGGAACCATCGGCGGATCGACGGGTGACACCCTCAATCCGCTGGATATCGTTAAGTTCACCTCTGCTTATGCAACGTTTATACAAAAAGGTAGGAGCGGACAAGGCAACAAATCAAGAGGGAAAATCGTCGTAGGACGCGATGGCCGCATCTCAGGCCCCATGGTGCGCGATGTCGTCTGTGGCACACTTGTAGGCATGGGCTTCGACGTCATAGACATCGGCTATGCTTCGACACCAACTACCGAACTGGCTGTAACCATGAGCGGTGCCGATGGCGGCATCATCATTACAGCCTCGCACAATCCGCGCCAGTGGAACGCTTTGAAGCTGCTCAACGACAAGGGTGAGTTCCTTACCGCAGCAGATGGCCAGCAGGTGCTCGACATTGCCGAACGGGAGGACTTCTGCTATGCCGAGGTCGACCAGCTTGGCAAGGTCATTAACGACAATAGTTTCGACGACCGTCATGTTGAGTCGGTGCTCAACCTACAGCTGGTGGATGCTGACCTGGTGCGGCAGGCACGCTTCAGCGTCTGCGTAGACAGTATCAATAGTGTGGGCGGCATTATACTGCCTAAGCTGCTCGAACGCCTCGGCGTAGGTTACAAGTTCCTGAATGCTGACGTGACAGGTGACTTTGCTCATAATCCGGAACCCCTGGAAAAGAACCTGAAGGGCATCATGGACGAGATGCGTAGCGGCCACTATGACTTAGGTATCGTCGTCGACCCAGACGTCGACCGACTGGCTTTCATCAGCGAAGACGGTACCATGTTCGGCGAGGAATACACGCTGGTTAGCGTAGCCGACTACGTCTTGGAAAGTGAGAAGGCAAAAGCTAACGGTGGACAATCGTCTGCCGACAAGCTTGTCACCGTCTCGAACCTCAGTTCTACACGTGCACTGCGAGATGTTACTTCCAAATATGGTGGCAGCTATGCCGCTGCTGCAGTAGGAGAGGTCAACGTCACTACAAAGATGAAAGAGGTAGGAGCCATCATCGGCGGCGAGGGTAACGGCGGAGTCATTTATCCGGCCAGCCACTACGGCCGTGACGCTCTGGTGGGCATCGCACTCTTCTTGACTTCGTTGGCCAAGAAGGGCTGCAAGGTCAGCGAACTGCGCAAGACGTTCCCCGACTACCAGATAGCCAAGAATCGCATTGACCTGACACCCGACACCGATGTTGATGCCATCCTCGTGAAGGTTAAGGAGATGTTTGCCCAAGACCCGACGGCACAGGTCAACGACATTGACGGTGTGAAGATCGACTTCCCTGACCGCTGGGTACACCTGCGCAAGTCGAACACCGAGCCGATTATCCGTGTCTACAGTGAGGCATCGACCATGGAGGCTGCCGACGAGATAGGCAAACGGCTTATGCAGGTGGTCTATGATATGCAGTAGGTTTTGAATACACAATAGGTATAAAGTAATCAGTTATGCAGGATATTAGAAATATAGCCATCATCGCCCACGTAGACCACGGCAAGACGACGCTCGTGGACAAGATGATGCTGGCCGGCAACCTGTTCCGTGAGGGACAGAACCTGTCAAGTCAAGTGTTGGATGCCAACGACCTGGAGCGCGAGCGCGGCATTACCATTCTTTCAAAGAATGTCAGTATCAATTGGAAAGGCACCAAGATCAATATCATCGACACACCGGGACACTCGGACTTCGGTGGCGAGGTGGAACGCGTGCTCAACATGGCCGATGGATGTCTGCTGCTGGTAGATGCCTTCGAAGGCCCCATGCCCCAGACGCGTTTCGTGCTGCAGAAAGCACTACAGATAGGACTGAAACCCATTGTGGTGGTTAACAAGGTCGACAAACCAAACTGCAGGCCGGAGGAGGTCTACGAAATGGTGTTTGACCTGATGTTCTCGCTGAATGCCACAGAGGACCAGCTGGACTTCCCCGTGGTATATGGCTCGGCCAAGAATGGCTGGATGGGTGAGGACTGGCAGAAGCCCACTACGGACATCACCTACCTGTTAGACAAAATCGTGGAGGTCATTCCCGCACCGAAACAGATAGAAGGCACACCGCAGATGCTCATCACATCGCTCGACTACAGCTCGTACACTGGCCGTATTGCCGTAGGAAGAGTACACAGGGGACATCTGAAAGACGGCCAGCAGGTAACCATAGTACACCGTGACGGCTCGATGGAGAAGACAAAGATCAAGGAACTGCACACCTTCGACGGCATGGGTCACCAGCGTACTGAAAGCGTAGACTGCGGTGACATCTGTGCTGTCATCGGGCTTGAGCGATTTGAGATTGGCGACACGCTGTGTGACTATGAAAACCCTGAGCCACTCCCGCCCATCGCCATCGACGAACCTACGATGTCGATGCTTTTTACCATCAACGACTCGCCCTTCTTCGGCAAGGATGGTAAGTTTGTTACCTCCCGTCACATCAACGACCGTCTGGAAAAGGAACTGGAGAAGAACCTTGCACTGCGCGTAGAGCCTTTTGAGGATTCTACCGACAAGTGGGTGGTCAGCGGACGTGGCGTGCTACACCTCTCGGTGCTCATCGAGACCATGCGCCGCGAAGGCTATGAGTTGCAGGTTGGACAGCCGCAGGTGATTTACAAAGAGATTGATGGCCAGAAACAGGAACCTATTGAGGAGCTGACCATCAACGTGCCGGAGGAGTTTGCGTCGAAGATGATAGACATGGTGACGCGCCGCAAGGGTGAGATGACATCTATGGAAAGTCAGGGCGAGCGCACCAACATCGAGTTTGACATACCGTCGCGTGGCATCATCGGACTGCGTACCAACGTGCTGACAGCCAGTCAGGGTGAGGCCATCATGGCTCACCGATTCAAGGAGTATCAGCCCTACAAGGGCGATATCGAGCGCCGTGTCAACGGTTCGATGATAGCTCTCGAAACGGGCAACGCCTTTGCTTACGCCATTGACAAACTGCAGGACCGTGGCAAATTCTTTATCGATCCAGGCGAGGATGTCTATATGGGACAGGTTGTCGGTGAGCATGTTCATGACAACGACCTCGTCATCAACGTCTGCAAGGCCAAGCAACTCACCAATGTCCGTGCTTCAGGTACCGATGACAAGGCTCGCATTGTTCCCAAGGTGGTGATGTCGCTGGAGGAATGCTTGGAGTATATCAAGGAAGACGAGCTTGTCGAGGTGACACCCAAGTCGATGCGTATGCGCAAGGTCATACTCGATCACGATCAGCGCAAGAAGGCTGCACGTCAGTGAGCCTTATGATACCTCATTCGTCGTTGCTATCGTTAGGATAGGGTTACCGTCAGATGTAGAACTCCGACGAGTCGACCAGACCGGCACGCAGGGCGTACTTGACTACCTCGTGAGCGGTGTTGACACCCAGCTTGCGGAAGATGTTCTTGCGGTGGGTGGTAATGGTGTGGACGCTGGAGAAACGCTCGGCGGCAATCTCCTTGGTCGACTTGCCCTGAGCGATGGCACGCACAATCTCCTTCTCCGTCTCAGTCAGTAGGCTGGGGCGTTCGTCCTCGGCTATCTGCTGGTTGATGATGGTTTCCAGTGCACGCTGACTGATGTAGCGCTGGTGACGGCCAACGGTCTGCAGGGCCTCGCGTATCTCGCTGAGCGGGCCGTCCTTGAACACGATGCTGAACTGGTGGGAGGCGTAGACCACACGGCGCATGAAGGCTGACGTCAGCTCCTCGCTGATGAGAATCCACATCGACAGCGTGAAACGCTCGGCAATAATCAGCAGCTGGTCGGCATCGGCCATGTCGAACAGCGTGAAGTCGAGCAGCACGATGGCATGCTCGTGCTCCTTCAACAGCTCTACGAGGCCTGCCTTGTCGGTGGCCACGTAGAGTGTGTTGTCCTCGCCTTGCTTGATTAGACTGATTAATGCGAGGCGGGTCAGTTCCTGATTATCAGCAATGATATAGTCCATTCCCTGTTATTTTGTTTCACGAAGTCTGTCGTTAGATTAGTTGTTTAAAACAACTTAAATCTTGTCGAAGGCCTGGGCGAGGTCTTCAATGATGTCGTCGATGTGCTCCGTGCCGATGCTCAGCCGGATGGTCGAAGGCGTGATGTGCTGTTCGGCCAGTTCCTCAGGCGACAGTTGAGAGTGGGTGGTGGTGTAGGGATGGATGACGAGGCTCTTCACGTCGGCTACATTGGCCAGCAGTGAGAATATCTCCAAAGAGTCGATGAATCGCCAAGCCTCCTTCTCGCCGCCTTTGATCTCGAAGGTGAAGATGCTGCCGGCACCCTGCGGGAAGTACTGCTGGTAGAGGGCGTGGTCGGGATGGCTCTCAAGCGACGGGTGGTTTACACTTGCTACCTTAGGATGGTTCTTCAGGAAGTCTACCACCTTCAGGGCGTTTTCGACGTGACGCTCCACGCGCAGTGAAAGCGTTTCCAGTCCCTGTAGCAGGATGAATGCGTTGAAGGGTGAGATGGTGGCACCGGTGTCGCGCAGGATGACGGCACGGATGCGGGTAACGAAGGCTGCAGCACCAGCCACGTCGGCAAATACGGCACCATGGTACGAAGGGTCTGGCTTGGCCAGGGTGGGGTAGCGGTCGGCATTAGCTTTCCAGTCGAAGTGCCCGCCGTCGACGATGACACCGCCCAATGAGCTGCCGTGGCCGCCGATGAACTTAGTGGCTGAATGGACTACAATGTCTGCTCCGTGCTCCAGTGGGCGGATGAGGTATGGTGTGCCAAACGTGTTGTCGACAATCAGCGGCAGCTGATGACGGTGAGCCACCTCGGCAACGCCCTCGATATTGAGCACGTCGCTGTTGGGATTTCCGAAAGTCTCGGCGTATATTACTTTTGTGTTGGGGCGGATGGCTGCCTCGAGTGCCTGCAGGTCGTTCACGTTGACGATAGTGTTGCTGATACCCTGCGTCGAGAGCGTGTGGGTGATGAGGTTATACGAACCGCCGTAGAGGTTGTCGGCAGCTACGATATGGTCGCCAGCCTGTGCGATGTTCTGCAGGGCATAGGTGATGGCTGCTGCTCCACTGGCCACCGCTAATCCAGCCACGCCGCCCTCAAGGGCTGCCACGCGGTCTTCAAACACACCCTGCGTCGAGTTGGTCAGTCGGCCGTAGATGTTGCCTGCGTCGCGCAGTCCGAAACGGTCGGCAGCGTGTTGCGAGTTGCGGAACACGTACGAGGTGGTCTGGTAGATGGGTACGGCTCGTGCATCTGTAGCGGGGTCAGCCTGTTCTTGTCCTACGTGCAGTTGCAGTGTCTCGAATCGGTAGTTCTTCTTTGTACTCATAACTTGTTTCCTTTCTTTTTTTATGTGAATGATTACTATTTGTTTTTTTTGACGGTGCAAAGTTATGTAGTTTAGAAATAACAACCAAACTTTTGCTATTTTTTAGAAGATATACCTATATTTCTATAGATATGTAAATGATTTTTCTGTTTTGGCGAGATGTTTACTGCCTTTACAGAATTATATTCTGAAATAGATGGGTTACAGGTGTAAATATTGTAGGAAAAATTTGTCGGAATGCAATGTTTTTAGTACATTTGCATGCCAAAAACTGACAAAAGTAAGATTATGGACTACATACACCTTATTAATAAATACTATCCTGAGGATGACGATTTGCGCAAGCTTCTGCTGAAACACAGCCGTCAGGTGGCTGACCGTTGCCTGCAGATCGTTGAGCGTCACAGGGAACTGCCTGTCGATGTGCAGTTCCTGGAGGAGGCCGCTATGCTCCACGACATTGGCATCCTGCACTGTGACGCACCGTCGATATGCTGTCATGGCACGGAACCATACATCCGTCACGGGGTGATAGGAGCCGCTATGCTACGCAGTGAGGGCTACGAGCGACATGCCAGGGTGGCTGAGCGCCATACAGGAACGGGGCTAACGCTGCAGCAGATAGAGAAACGTCAGTTGCCTCTTCCACATCAGGATTTCTCGCCTGAGACGCTGGAAGAGCAGATTGTGTGCTACGCTGACAAGTTCTACTCAAAGTCATCGCCCGATCGCGTGCGGTCGGTTGCTGAGGCGGCCCAGTCGTTGGAGAAGTTTGGGAGTGACGGCGTTCGGAAGTTCTTGGAGTGGGCAACACGGTTTGAATAGTTCATAGTTCACAGTTCATAGTTCATAGTTCACAGTTCATAGTTCACAGTT
>CAMJWJ010000109.1 GCA_946409435.1 uncultured Prevotella sp.
ACGAAAATCTATGCCTTCAACATGGAGGGCGGTGGTTTCGTAATCGCATCGGCCGACCAGCGCACCCTGCCCGTGCTTGGCTACAGCACAACGGGCAGCATCGACTGGGAACAGATGCCGGAGAACATGCGCTCATGGCTGAAGCAGTATGACGAGGCCATCGCCACGCTCGGCCACCGCAGGGACTTCCGCGACGGCGAACAGACGGTCACGTTGTATGGACAAGACGCAACCACAGCCCGTCAGTCGCGCCGTGCCGCGCGCATGGCCGTCGAGCCGCTCATCAAGACCCACTGGGACCAGGAAGCACCCTATTGGAACCAAGTGCCGACCTACCAAGGACCAGAACCGAATCTACGCAACAAGCAGTGCTACGTGGGTTGCGTCGCAACGGCCATGGCACAGATCATGAACTACTGGCAGTGGCCTAAAATGGTGCCCGACGGACTGCCAGACTACGACTATAACATCCAATATAACAATCAAAACTACACATGGCATATCGGTGCTCTCCCACCGACGAGGTTCGACTGGGACAACATGGCCAATGACTATGGCTACTACGACCCTGAGAACAACTATATACGTTTGGAGACCACCGAGGCTCAGGACAAGGCCGTGGCAACGCTGATGCGCTATTGTGGACAGTCCATCGAGATGATGTATAGTCCTGTTGGCTCAGGTGCTAATACTTCTAATATAGCAAAAGCACTCGTCGACTACTTCGACTATAACACACCACAATACATCAGTCACGCGAACTTCCCTGGTATTGATGAGTGGGAGGAAATTATCTACAGCGAATTAGCTACAGGACGTCCAATGGTCTATCGTGGCTCTAGCGATTCGGGTGGCCATTCCTTCGTGTGCGACGGCTATGATGGAAACGGCTTGTTCCACATCAACTGGGGATGGAGTGGCAGCGACAATGGTTATTTTGCGCTCGCCGTGCTCAATCCTTATAACAACACCAGCTCGGGCAGCGGCAGCAGCGGCATCGGATACTGTATCAGTGAGGGTGCCGTCATCTATACCGATCCGCACATGGAGCCACAACCTGTGCTGCGCCACGATTTTGGCAGCAGCTTCTACCAGTACGCCCCCATCTATTTATACAATAACAACTTTGCGGCGTTTTACTATTCATTCTATGAGCCTTACAACGAGGTGGCCGACCACGCCTTTGGCACCATCGACTCCGAAGGCAATCTCCAACCCTTGTTCATGGTTGACCCGAACGACAGCATCGTTTACTCATGCAAGGTTTATGACTACAACTTCTTCACAGTGGAAATCGATTCAACGATGTTCGCCGCCGGGCAGGCTATCGACCTCTACCCCATGCTGCGCTTCCGCCACCCGGGCGAGGAATGGCAGGTTATCCCCCCAGTGGAGCAGAACCTGACCGTAGGGCGTGACGAGAATGGAAGATTCTTCATGCGCTCGAACCAAAAGGCTCACGACATGCAACTCACTGGCATCGGCATCACCAAGGGCACCGGCCGACTGGGTGAGCGAAGCGACGTCACCATCCGCGTCCGCAACAACGAGAAGTCGGACTATATCAGCAACCTCTATCTCGTCCCCGTCTACCTCGGACACATCAAGCCAGAGGAGTATGAGACCGCCCCCGATCTGGCTCAGGGTCAGCAGATGCAGTGCGGAGCCTACATCCCGGCAGGCGGCGAGGCCGAAGTCACCTTCAGCTTCGTACCCGAATATGGCGGTACCGTCGTATTCTTTGCCCGCACCGAGAACCGATATTTCGGAGAGACGCACCTGATATTGAACAACGACACGCTTACCAACTACCTCCCCTATTTGGAGAACAAGAGCTACCTGTCGCGCGACGGCGACCAGTGGTACTGGAACGTAGAACTGGCCGACCGCATCGGTGTCAAGATGCCGCACTGGATTCCGTCAGACAATCTTTACTTGCGTGCACGCCACTACCTCAATGACGAACAAGTGAAGTCCGTCAGAGAAAACACTGGCCTTAAGGAATACCTCGCCGCCCTGCCCGATAGCATCGGCACCGGCAAATACACCTTCACCTACCAGATGCCGATTGAGGTCGGCCAGCCGGGTGAATATTACTTCGACTCCTACCTCGCCGAGATAGTGAACGAAGAGCTGCTCAGCTATTGCTGTCCCATGGTTTACAGCTTCACTGTCGATAATCTGACAGGAATCAATGAAGTGAAAAGTGAAGAAGTGAAAAGTGAAAAATGGGCTGGCGCAGTGTTTGACCTGCAGGGTCGAAGGCTCAACTCACGTCCCACCCGCAGTGGCCTCTATATCCAAGGTAATAAGAAAATATTCATTAAATAAATAATCGACAATGAAAAAGATTCTCATGACACTAGCAGCCGTCCTTTGCTGCTGGGTGACAACAACAGTGTTCACCGCCTGCTCTTCCGAGGAGGAACACCCCGTTACCTACAAGTATGAAGTGAAGTTGGTGGATTACGCAAGGTACTTCACCGATGAAGCCAGTCAGTTACAGGCGGCTTTCAACAGCGCCGTCGGTACCAATGGTACGGTCTATCCATATTATCAGGAGAACCAGGACAGTAAGATGAAGTCCGCTTGCGATGCCGTCAAGAAGAAGTACACCGACATCCAGAGCGTCTATTTCAAGTTCGACCTCATCCGCATCGCGAGCGCCGTGGGAAGTCAGGATGTATCGACAGTCATCGCCTCCTACGAGTTCGGCCAGGCTCTCATCAAGCCATACGTCTATTACGCCTTCGCCACCAACAGGGATGAAGCCTACGCCGCATTGGAGGCCAAGAAAGCCACACTCGACGAAGAGACATACGAAGCCAGCCTCAAAACCCTGATGGCATTGGTGGGCAAACACACGGTCACCACTTTGCCATCGGGAGAGACCAAGATCTCCAATGTCTATTCGGTGTTCGAAACAAAATATAAGGATGAGTTCGTGAAGCCTTGGCAGGACAATGAAACCAGCACTCAGAACCTCATAACCTCCTGTAACCAAATTGCCGACGAGCACGCCAACGATGTGCTGGCCGTAGATGTCATCGTCACCGCCACCAAGACCGGTTTCTTCGACAAGAAGGTTACCGAGATATGGAGAAGGACTTTCCCTACAAACCAGTAATTTAATCAGATGTCCCAATGAAAAAGATTCTCATGGCTGCAGCAGTCGCCCTGTGCTGCTGGGCGACAATGACAGTCTTCACCGCCTGTAGCGAAGACGATGAAAACAAACCCAAGGAATACACCTACCAAATCTCGCTGAGCACTGTTGGATACACTTGGACAGATGATGAGGTAGTGAATTATAAAGAGTGGTATGCCGCTGTTATGGGTGCATACATGACTGCAATCGGTGTGACGACGGAAACGTTCACGCTGCATGGCACACTGGCCGAGTGCGACAAGAAGGTGCTGGAGGCATGCCAGGAGGCAGAGAAGAAAGTAGCCACCTTCGGGGGCGGCACGGCCATTATAAAGGTGAGGAACGTCACGACCAGCAAGATGGTCTATACCTACAACATCAAGCCAGCAAGTAATGTATAACTGTAGACACAGACATACAATGAAAAAGGTTCTGATGACCTTGACCTGCGGTCAAGTCTGCCTTCGCGAGGCAGGCTATACCGTCGAGGAGGTGGCTGAGTAAAACGATAAAATAAGAAAATAAGACTAACATCATGAACGTGAAATTCAAAATGCCGAAGTTCGGCAGACAACTATCGGGAAAGGGCTGGCTGAAGGAGCTGGCGCTGACCTTCCTGGCTACCACCATCTCCATCGTGCTTACCTTCGGCACGGCACAGTATTTCGAGCATAAGCAGAAGGTGGCCAATGGGCGACTGATGGCGATGATGGTCATCCACGACATGGATAACACCATCGAGACGCTGACGAAGCTCGGTAACGAGCACGTCAAGATAGCCAAAATGGCCCAATATCTGATGGACAATCAGGAAAGGCTCGAATCTGTCTATATTGACTCATTAGAGAAGGTGCTGAACGGCCTCGTCGCCGATGACAACTCGCCGCAGCAGTATCGACTCGACGAGTCGGCCGAGAAGGTGTTCCTCAGCAGCCAGGACTCGTGGAAGAGCATTGACAACGCCACATTTATTGACGAGGTGCAGGAGTTCTACGTCTCCCGCCACGCACTCTACGACCACATCAACAGCTCGTCTCGGTGGAAGAAACCTGTCACGGAGGACGAATATAACGCGGAATTTATGAAGCACATGCTAGTCAGCGCTTCCGTGCCTTTGCGCAAGTTTCTGGGTGAGGATGGTGTCAAGTTCTACATCAACATGGCCGACTACCGACAGGAGGAGCTGAACCTCGCCGCCAACCGTTTCAAGCAAATCAGCGACAGGTGCAAATTCGCTATGGACATCACCGACGAGGAACTCGCGGCCTACATCGAGAGCCGTGAGCGTACCGGCAGCAACGTGAAGGAGCATGAACTCATCGGGTCATGGATTGTAGTAAAGACTACCGAAAGCGATGTCATCATCGAATACGCCACCGACCACACTTATACCCAGACCAGCATCAGTCACCAGCCCGCACCCGTCTTCAACGGCCGCATCGACGCGAAATTCATCACCGCCGGCACGTGGGAGCTGCGCGATGACACGCTGTTGATGGTGCTTAAACCAGGAATCAAGTTCGAAATGGACGACAGCCGCGTTATCCCGAAACCCGGCATGGAACAAAGGGCGAAGGACTATATTACAGGAGCCAAGGCGTATCTCAAGAAGTTAGCGAAAGAAAGAGACATTCAGGAAGACCGTCCCCGCAGCTACGCAGCATCCATTGACCCCACTGGCAACAAGATAGAACTGATGTGGACCGAGTTTGACGCTGACGGCAACGAAGTGAAGCAGGCCTATTATCTGGCGAAACAGGGGGATTAAAGCCACGAATAAACAAGATATAATATACCAACCCATAAAAAAGAAAGATGAAAAAGATTCTGATGGCCGCTGTAGCCTGCATCTGCATTACAGCAATGAGCACGACATTCAGCTCGTGCAAGGAGATGGAAGAAGAAGTGGAAGGCATGAACGATGCCAACGCTTACTACAGCTACGGTGCAAGTAGCGAGGGAACCAATGGAGCGGAAGCGGAGGGACAGTTCAGAGTCGCCATCCAGCAAGCAGTGGGGCGAGAGAGCATTCTGGGCGGCGCCGATGACAAGGTCATACAAGCCTGCGACAAATGCTACGATAATATCAAACCGAAGTTCCAGGGCAAGAGCGCGACGGTGTTCATCATCAAGAAGCGTCACCCCGACGGCAGACAAAAGAACCTGAAAGTGTACATATTCTAAGAAATAACACTATGAACGCAAAATTCAGAATGCCCAAGCTCTGGGGCGACATGAAATTCCAGGGTACTTTCAAGGAGCCCGTGCACTATCGGAAGAAAAACTAACCATATAACAAAACAACGATGAGAAAATATTTGTTGACAATTGTAGCCGTTCTGTGCTGCTGGGTGGCAATGATGGCGGAGCCCGTGACACCCGAGGCTGCACGGCGGGCTGCCGTCAAGTTCCTGAACAAGAAAGGCACTGCACTGAAGAGCGAGGCCATGCGAAAAACACAGAGGACACAGCCTTCACAGAGCATGAACGCCTACTATGTGTTCAACGCCACAGGCTCGCAGGGCTTCGTAGTGGTGGCCGGTGACGACTGCGTAGGCGACAACCTCGTGCTTGGCTATTGCGACAGCGGCTCCTTCGATGCCGAGGCCATTCCCGCCAACATGCAGGCGTGGCTCGACGACGTGGCGGGCCAAATCACCCTCCTGGCCGGTAGTGGTGCCAAGGCCCAGCGGGTGGCCGTACATGAGGACATCGCCCCCTTGGTCACGTGCCACTGGGACCAGTCTTTCCCCTACAACGCCTTGTGCCCGATGAAGGAGGGCGGGCAGAGCGTCACGGGCTGCGTAGCCACGGCGCTGGCACAGGTAATCTATTACCATCGCTGGCCACAGGAACCCATCGTGGGCCCGCTACCAAGCTATATCAACTACAGGGATTCTACCACCGTCGAGGCCCTGCCCTCCGTCGCCTTCGACTGGGACAATATGCTCGACGATTACGACGGCACGGCCAATGAGGCGCAGTGCATGGCCGTTGCCACGCTGATGCGCTACTGCGGGCAGGCGGCTCAGATGGGCTATACGCCCGTAGCGTCCAGTGCAAAATTTATCGACCTCGACATGCTGGTGCACAACTTTGGCTACGATGCGGGAGCGACCATTGCCTTCGCCTCATCCTATAGCGTTCAAGGCTGGTACGACCTGCTCTACAACGAGTTGCGCGAAGGCCGGCCCCTTCATTTCAACGCATCATCGACGGGCGGCGGACATGCTTTCGTGGTCGATGGCTACACGGTGAGCGACGGTGAGCCCTATTTCCATGTGAACTGGGGCTGGAGCGGCAGTAGCAACGGCTACTTCAAGCTCACGCTGATGAACCCCAACAGCCACGGCACGGGGGCGAGTAGCACGGATGACGGCTACACCAACGACCAGCGTGTCATCGCCGGTCTGCAGCCGGCAAAGACCTCATTAGACGACTACGGACTCTGTCTTGTTGGTATCGAATGGAACAAAACGCAAGAAGATGTTCCGCACCAGATTGGTGTGCTTAACACGGCAGGCCACCCAGCCACCTTCCTTGTGGCATTTGCCGAGCGACAGGCCGACGGCACCGCCGACCTGAGCCGCCTCTATGGAGAAAAAACCATCGAGACGCCTGCCTACGCAAACGTTACGATAAAGGACTGTCCGTGCTACTTCGGTCTGCCGGGGAACATAGCTGGTGAACTCGCGGCAGGCACACATAACCTCGCCGTCGTATATAAAGAGGCGGGGACTGGCGCAGCGTGGCGCGAAATCTTCGGCCCCACGTATACGATTGAGCTGACCGTCAAGGGCGACGGCACCGCAGAAGAACCTGTTTTTCACCCCTGCCCGAAGTTAAGTGCAGCCGCAGCCGACATCCGCATCAACGGTCCGCTGCAGACTAACTTGCCCCATTCGGCTTCCGCCATCGTCAACAACAGCGGTGATGAAGCCATCCAGCCCCTCAAGCTCTCAGCCTATCTCGTTGACGACGGCATTCTGACATCGAGGGAGGTCAACGTCAAGACCACCGTCTTTTCCGAGGCGGGCACCGCGACGGACATGCTCTTCGAAGGCATATCATTCCCCAAGGCCGGCAACTACGTCGTGATCATCACCATGCTCACCGATGACGCCGACTTCACTGGCATGACCCTCGATGAAGCCATGGAAGCTCCCGCCTATATCGGTCACACCCTCGCCATCATCGAGCCGTTGCCCTTCACGTGCGAGGGCATGGAGTACCTGGGGAAGCAGAAAAACGATTCCGGCATAACCTTTTACGCTATCAGTTGCCAACTGACCAACGGCACCACGATGGACTACGACTGCGCCCTGATGGGTAAGATATACCGCCTGACAGACGAAGGCGGCCAGGAACTGGTCAATCTCAACGGCAACGGCTACACCCTAAGCCTCTTCGCCCTCGCTGCCAACACGCAGGGCACAGGTGTCATTATGTTCCTCGACGAACTACAGCCTGGCAACTACATCGTTGAACTCCTTATCTGCAATGACTTCCAGGCTAATCCCATGACGACTCCCATATCATCATACGTCACCATCGCCACCCTACCCTTTACCATAACACAGGCCACTGCCATCCACGCCACGACAATGCTTGGGAACGATGAGTCCTGCGGCACGTGGTACACGCTCGACGGTCGCCTGCTTGAAGGCAAGCCCACCAAGGAGGGTCTGTATATTCATCATGGAAACAAAGTCGTAGTAAAATGAAAAAGATTATGATGGCCGCTGTAGCCTGCATCTACATTACCGCAATGAGCACGACGTTCAGCTCGTGCAGGAAATAGAAGAAGTGTAAGGCAATAGTGAATAGTGAAAAAATACTGCCCGAAAATCTCTTTAGTGAGGTTTTCGGGCAGCTTGTTGTTTAACTATGCACTATGGACTGTGGACTATGAATTGATGAGGCACTTGCCGGTCATTTCCTTCGGCTGCTCCAGGCCCATGATGTGCAGGATGCTGGGAGCCACGTCGGCCAGTACGCCGTTCTCTACGGTGACGCCTTGGCGGTCGGTGATGTAGATGAAGGGCACAGGGTTGAGCGAGTGCGCCGTGTTGGGCGTGCCGTCGGGGTTGATGGCATTGTCGGCGTTGCCGTGGTCGGCGATGATGATAGCCTCGTAGCCGGTTGCCTTCGCTGCCTCGATGACTTCGCCCACGCACTTGTCGACGGCCTTCACGGCTGCCTCGATGGCTTCATAAACACCTGTATGGCCCACCATGTCGCCATTGGCGAAGTTCACCACGATGAAGTCGTACTTGTCGAGCTTGATGGCCTCCACCAGCTTGTCCTTCACCTCGTAGGCGCTCATCTCGGGCTTGAGGTCGTAGGTGGCTACCTTCGGACTTGCCACGAGGATGC
>CAMJWJ010000110.1 GCA_946409435.1 uncultured Prevotella sp.
AACTATGAACTGTGAACTATGAACTGTGAACTATGAACTGTGAACTATGAACTGTGAACTATGAACTACAAGACTGAGGCCATCGTACTCCACTCGCTCAAGTATGGCGAGTCGCGCATCATCGTCGACATGTTCTGTCGAGAACTGGGGCGCGTGTCGTTCATTGTCTCGCTGCCCAAGTCGGCAAAAGGACGGCTGAAGAAGCAGTACTTCCAGCAGATGACGCTGCTGGAGATAGCCTGTGACATCCGCCAGCGTACCCAACTGCAGAAGCTGAAGGACGCCCGGCTGCTGGTGGCCTACGGCAGTATACCTTTCTCACCGGAGAAGCTGGCGCTGTCGCTCTTCACGGCGGAGTTCCTGTACCATGCCCTGCGCTCCGAGCAGCGCAACGAGCCGCTGTTCTGCTACATCAGCGACTCCATGCAGTGGCTCGACATGTCGACGGCGGGCTTTGCCAACTTCCACCTGACCTTCCTTATGCGACTGTCGCGCTTCCTGGGATTCTACCCCAATCTGGAGGAGTACCGCGACGGAGCCATCTTCGACCTCCGTGCCGCCACGTTCTCGACGACGGTTCCCATGCATCACGACTTCCTCACGCCGGAGGAGTCGAGGCGCATCCACCTGCTGATGCGCATGGACTTCCCCACCATGCATCTCTACCGGTTCTCGCGCCACGACCGTAACCGAATCCTTGAAGTGCTGCTTCAGTACTACCGTCTGCACCTGCCCCAATTCCCTGAGCTGAAGAGCATCAGCGTGCTACAGGAGTTGTGGAACACCTGATGGCGTGTGTCAGCCAAGGAAAAAGAGGCTGACACCCACGACCGAGATGACGGCACCTACGACAGCTCGCCACGTGATCTTCTCATGGAACAGCCAGTACGACGGCAACAGGATGATGATGGGTGTCATGGCCATGAGCGTCGAGGCGATGCCGGCAGCGGTGTACTGCACGGCCATCAGCGAGAATCCTACGCCTACGAAGGGACCGAAGATGGTCGTTGCCGTGGCTACCGTCAGTCCTTTCCTGTCGTGTAGCGCATCGCGGAAAGCACTGGTTTCACCCCGATACCAGAGCAATAGCGAGAAGCCGACAACTCCGGCAACGCAACGATAGAAGTTGGCACTAAACGGCACCAGCCACTCGGGCATGGAGGCCACTGCCACGTAATGGTCCATGCCGACTTTGCTCAGCACCAGTCCCACTCCCTGGCACACGGCGGCTCCGATAGCAAACAACACACCATTCAGCGGCAGCCGGAGCGACACCTTATGGTGCTCGCCACGGCCTAACACGGAGATACCTATTCCTACGAGGGTGACAAGCATAGCGACGACGCTCACCGCCTTCATCTGCTGGCCCAGTGTCACCCACGCCATGAAGGCTGCAACCAGCGGTGCCAGCGTCATGAACAGCTGGCCGTAGCGGGAGCCGATGATGATGTAACACTGGAAGAGGCAGTAGTCGCCGATGACGTAGCCTACGAGTCCCGACAGCAGCATCCATCCCGCAGCCTCGGCGGTAGCTCCAGCCGGCAGCGGTGAGCCGGTAACAACGCCAAAGAGCACCAGCGAGAAGAGTAGTGCCAAGGCCATACGCAGCACGTTGAGCGTCAGGTTGCCCAACCGTTTCGAGCCAAACTCACTCAGCAGTGCCGTTGCTGTCCACGAGAACGCCACGCCAATCGATATCAATTCACCTATGTAAGTCATTGTCTGTTTTTGTGTATTTATTTTCCTTTAAACTCCGACGGAGACTGTCCTGTCACCTGCTTGAAGCAACGGCTGAAGTACTTCGGGTCGGTGAAACCGCAGGCATAGGCTACCTCGGCAACGCTACGGTCGGTCTTCAGCAACTGACGGGCACGCTTGATGCGGGCCTCGCGCAGCAAGTCCTGCGGCGTGATGCCCATGGTCTGCTTCAGCTTACGCTGCAGACCGCTGCGGCTGGTGGCGGCAGCAGCAGCCATGTCGCCCACGCTGGCATCACTGTTTGAGAGGTTCTCCTCGATGAAGGCCATGACGCGCTGGAGCATGGGGTCGTTGCCCTTGTCGGCCGCAGGAGCAGGAATGCTGTCGGCCGCTGTGTCCTGACTGCCCTCCAGCAGGTTCAGGTAGGCTTCCAGCGTCTCGTGCTGTTTCCGCTTGATGCGGCGTATATATATAATAGTATAAACGGAAATGCCAACGACAGCCGCCGCGAGCAGCACCATCAGCAGGCGGCCCAGCGACGACTCCCAGAACGTGGGAAACACGACGATAACCACACGGCGGACATTGTTTACGACGATTCCATCGGCATTGGTGGAGCGCAGCCACAGCTCGTAGCTGCCAGGACCGAGATCGAAGAGCGTGACTGAGTGGTCGTGACCGATACTGTTCCAAGCCTGTTGGTCGTCGCCCAAGCGGAACTCATAGCGCACACGGTGGGCGCCGGTGAAGTCGAGGGCTGCAAAGCGTACCGTCAGGCTGCGCTCGGCGGGCTGCAACAGTAGGGTGTCGAGATGGTTGACGGCATACTGCGTGGTGCCATTCTGCACGGTGACCGACGTCAGGGCGATATTAGGCACGAAGGGTTCGCGGTGCATGTCTTGAGCAGTCAGCGTGAAGGCACCCTCCATCGTACCAAACAGCCAGCGACCGTCAGCAAGGCGCAGTGGCCGTGCCTCGGAAAAACGGTAGGGATGGTTGAAAAACCACGAATCGAACGTCGTGCCACGCTCCTCGTCAGCATTGTAGACTATCAGCTGGTTGCTGCCACATATCACGATGTCACCACCGTCGGCGGCAGCCATCGACAGCACGACCTCGGTAGGCCATCCGCCACGCATGGGCAGTTGGCGGAACGACAGGGTGTCGGCCAGCAGGTTGGCAGTAGCCAGCTCGCTGATGCCACGGCTCTCACTACTCACCAGCAGCCGGTGACCACGGTCTTCTATGATGTCCATCGTGGCGTTACAGTTCAGGCTACCGGGGCGATTGGCATCACGCAGATGTCGTTGAAACCGTATGTTTTTAATATTCTCCTCTATCTTCCCCACCACAAGGCCTTCCGTCGTGGCAGCCAGCAGAACATCGTCAGGCGTCAGGTGGATATAGCGTACCTTCAGGGGAGCGAGAAACTGGCTGACGCTGTCGCCATCCTTGCAGAGGATGCCACCGCCCAACGTGGCTATCCAAAGCCGGCCGCGGCGGTCTTCCTTCACGTCATAGACAGCTTCATGGGGCAGACCATCGATATGCTGCAACTGCTGACGCCGACTGTCGTAACGATACAGTCCGCCGGGCTTGGAACCGAGCCATATCATGCCGTCACGTGTCGGAGTGACACAATAGACGGGCTGGCCAAACGAGACATATCCTTGATGAATGTGACCGTCAGCACCTAAATAACCAAGGGGATTCAGAGAGGCGTCGAAGAGCCGCACAGTGGCATCTTCGCGGGTGGTAATCCAGATGCGGCCCTCACCGTCGCGAGCCAGACAGCGTATCTGCGCTGGCTGCCGCTGGACTACGGGCACGGCAGGCTGCAACATGGGGCGAAGACAGTAGAGGGCATCACTGCGCAACTGCCAGAGCAGACCCTGACGGTCGGTAAACTCAAAATGACTGCCGTTGAAATGGCCCCTTTCTCGCGCATGCCGTCTGCCTTCAGTAGCAGCATCGCGGCCGATAGAATCGGTAATATCGCGGAAACGGTAGCTGTGCATGTCGAAAAGGAAGAGGTCGTCGTCCGACTTGCAGCAGATGTCGCCGTCGGCCGTCAGCCAGATGTTACGTATGCGGTCGGAAGCCATGTGACAGCCATCGCCGGCCTGGGGCTTGAAGGTCTGAAACTCATAACCGTCATAGCGACACAGACCGTTCCATGTAGAAAACCACATGAAACCTGAGCGATCCTGCAGCAGCTGGGTGACATGAGCGTGGGGCAGGCCGTTGTCCTCGTCGTAGCGCATGACGGTGTAGGACGGCTGGGAAACAGCCGTCATAGCCAACAGAGACAGCAGCAGGACTGTGATGTATTGTCGTTTCGTCATGGTTACGTCTTCGGGCAGCAAAGGTAATAAATAAATGACAAAAGAACAAGAGATAAGACAAGTTTTTGCCATTGTCTTTGCTCGTTTGGAAAAAACTTCGTATATTTGCAACCTAATAGCTAACCAGAGTATTAACCAAATGACATTTGACGACATGATGAACTCTACACAAACTATCGCAACCACCCGACGACTGCTGGCCGCAGCATGGCTTACAGCAATGGCACTGACCGCTACGGCACAAGGTCCTAACAACACGGGAAAGTACTATAAGCCGGCACAGGACAAGCAAGGGCAGGAACTGAAGACGGCACTGTTTGAAATCATCCGCGACCCGAGCGTGGTCAGCTACGACGCCTTACGACAGGCCTACACCCGTACTGACGTCCGCCCCGACGGCGCACTGCGCGACTTCTACTCCATTATCACTGCCTACGAGCCTGGGTCGGCCATGGCGTCAGGCAACTACGAGGGCTATAACTACAACCGTGAGCACAGCGTCTGCCAGAGCTGGTTCGGCAAAAGGTCGCCTATGGTTTCGGACATCGTGCACGTCATACCTACCGACGGATGGGTGAACAGCCGCCGCAACGACAACCCCTTCGGCGAGGTGACCGACCAAGAGGCCCAGGTGAAGACGTCGGAAGGTGGCTACAGCAGGTGGGGCGCTCCGAGGACCGGCCTTGGTGCTCCTGCCGAGGTGACCACCGTCTTTGAGCCCAACAACGAAGTGAAGGGTGACATCGCACGTATATATATGTATATGGCAACGTGCTACGAGAATATCGCTACGACATTTGTCGAAGGCAAGGGACAGTACGTCTTCAATGCCGAGGGCACGGCATACCAGCCCTTGCAGCAATGGGTGCTCGACATGATGATGCGTTGGTCGAAGCTGGATCCCGTAGACAGCATCGAGACGGCACGCAACGACTCTATCTTCCTTGTGCAATCGAACCGCAACCCCTTCGTCGACTATCCCGGACTGGAGGACTACGTATGGGGCGACAAGAAGGAGACGCCCTTCAGCTACGACTACTATGAAGGAGTGAAGCAGGACGAGAACTACAACGGGGAGGACGATGACGACGACGAGCCGTTCGTCTCGGGCAGCACGCTGGCGTTCAACAACGCGTTCTTCGGCGTCGACTGGAACGGCGTTCATCCCTCGGGCGCTCCCAAGCAGCTGAAAGCCCAGGTGGCCAATGTCACCATACTCTATGCCATGGGCGACGGCGGCAGCAACATGTATTGCAACGCCAACGAGATACGCCTCTACCAGAAGAACACGCTGACATACCGCGTCACCGGCGACGACCGATTCACCAAGATTGACTTCAGCGTCAGCAAGAACGACAACAACAAGAACTTCTATGCCACTGTCGGTGAAATGGACGGTTATAGCTGGCAGGGAGAGACGGAGGAAGTGGTCTTCACCGTGGACGAAGGCAAGGGCAACGTGGTGCTGAAAGGTACAACCATCATGCTGAAGGACATCGTGACAGGCATCGAGCGCGTGCTGACGCCTGAGTCGCTGATGGCCGACGGCTACATCTACAACCTGATGGGTGTGCGCGTCGACGCCACTCAGTTGCGACCGGGCATCTACATCCGCAACGGCCGCAAATTTGTGGTTAAGTAAGCGATGGAGCAGAGTTCTCTCTGCTTCATCCTTAACTACATTTCATGAAATTGCCTACACACCTACACTTTTTCATGTAACTTGTTGTACTAAAATAGTTTATGTGGTGTAGGTTTACTAAATAATGCCTACACCTGCCTACATCATCCTACACCTGCCTACATAAAGCATACATGAACAGAGTAATTCGTTCCGCGAAAAACATGGTACATTAGCCGAGAAATGTACGTGATTTTTTCAGTCATCAACATGGAAACACACTGTTTCCGGCATAGAAACACAGTGTTTCCAGCACAGAAACACACTGTTTCCATACCTATAACTACAGAGACAACCCACCCTCCTTGAAGGGAGGGGGACACCGACATTCACCGAGTGAGCCTGGCTTTATTCAGTGGCCTATGTAGGTTTATGTAGGTTTATGTAGGTTTATGTAGGTTTTTTGGCAAACATACATTCGGCAACATCTTGTGCATGAGCAAGTTGAAGCGAAAAATGTATGATGTAGGTTCTATTTTCAAAAAACCTCAAACTAATTGTCATACGCGGTGAGGTGTAAGCGTGGGCGTCGAAGGGTTCTGAAAGGATTATTATAACGGTTAAACACGTTACTTGCCTATCAGTTCCATGGCCCGCTTCACCGTGTCGTTCAGGTCGTTGATGATGGCGAAGTACTCGTCCATGGTCCACAGGTCACGAGCCACGAGGGCCTTCAGCTGGGTGCGCAGGTAGGGCAGCGTGGCGTCACGCTCCGCGTCGTCCTTGGGCTTGATGTCCTGCCTCTCACCCTCGGTGACTATCTGGTCGATGAGCGACTGCGGCACCTCGAAGCGCCGGCGGAAGGCATCGAACGTCTTGTACTGCCGTTGCAGCTCCTTGCGGTGGTCGTCGACGTAGTGCAGGTTGGCATTGATGATGATTGACTTCGCAGCCAGCTGGCGGTGATAGCGAGTGTACTGCAGCGTGTCGAGGGGTACGAACTCATCGGGCATGATGCCGCCGCCACCATAAACTACTCGGTGTTCACGCAGCGTGTAGCACTTCAGCGAGTCGGCGAAGTGGACACTGTCGGCCGACATCAGCTCGCCGCTCTTCAGCCGTTGCAGCATGTCCTCGGCATAGTGCTTCTTGTCACCCTTCTCGTACGGTTTCTGGATGCAACGTCCCGAAGGCGTGTAGTAGTGTGCCGTGGTCAGGCGTATCATCGAGCCGTCAGGCAGGTCGATGGGGCGCTGGACAAGTCCTTTGCCGAACGTGCGTCGACCGACGATGATGCCGCGGTCGTGGTCCTGGATGGCGCCGGAGACAATCTCTGCGGCCGATGCCGTATAGCTGTCGACAAGCACGATGACGCGACCCTTGGTGAACAGGCCGTCACCCTCAGCGCGGTATTCAGTGCTTGGCACATTACGTCCCTTGGTATATACGATGAGGTCATCCTTCTCGAGGAACTCGCCGCCAATCTTGACGGCAGCCTGCAGGTAGCCGCCACCATTCTCCTGCAGGTCGAGCACGAGGGTCTTCATGCCCTGCTTCTGCAGGCGTTGCAGGCTCTCCCTGAACTCATCGTGCGTCGTAGCGCCGAAGCTGCCGATACGGATGTAGCCCACGTCCTTGCGCAGCATATAGGTGGCATCAATGGTGTGAACGGGTATCTTGTCGCGCTCGATGACAAAGTGCAGCGTGTCCTGGATGCCGCGACGAACGACGCCGAGGTTGACGATGGTACCCTTCGGGCCACGCAGACGGCGCATGATCTCCTCCTTCGACATCTTCACGCCGGCAATAGCCGTGTCGTTGACGGCTACGATACGGTCACCGGCCACGATGCCCTTACGCTCGGAGGGGCCGCCCACGACGGGCTGCACGACGAGCAGCGTGTCCTCGACCATGTTGAACTGCACACCGATGCCCTCAAAGGAGCCTTGCAGCGACTCGTTGGCCTGTTGGACTTCTTTGGCTGTCAGGTAGGTGGAGTGAGGGTCCAGCTTCTCGAGCATGGCGCGCACGCCGTTCTCTACCAACTGCTGCTCATCGACGCTGTCGACGTAGAGGTTGGTGATGGCCATCTCGGCAATCTGCAGCTTGCGCAACGGCGAGTCTTCGCCGAGGCGGATGGTGCGTCGCTGGCTGATGGCGGGCAGCGTGACCAGCAGGCACAGGAGGATGACCTGAAGTTTGATATGTGAAACTTGATAGCTATGCATGATAATGAATAATGAACAATGAATAATGAACAATGAATAATGAATAATGAACAATGAATAATGGACTACTCAAACTCTTCCGGTTTGTCTTCCTCGATGACAAGGTTGTCGATGATGAAGTTCTGGCGCTCCATGGTGTTCTTGCCCATGTAGTACTCCAGCAGCTTCTGAACCTGGTCGTTCTTGTGCAGCGTCACCTGTTCGAGACGGATGTCGGGACCGATGAAACCGGCAAATTCCTCGGGGGAGATCTCGCCAAGACCCTTGAAACGGGTAATCTCAGGGTCGGGGCCTAAGTCCATGATGGCCTTCTGGCGCTCATCGTCGCTGTAGCAGTAGCGCACCACGAAGTCGCCCTTCTTGCCGTCGTCGCGCATCTCCTTCTTACGTATCTTCGTGCGTTTGTTGCGGACACGGAACAGCGGTGTCTGCAGCACGTAGACGTGGCCCTTCTTAATCAGCTCGGGGAAGAACTGGAGGAAGAAGGTGATGATGAGCAGGCGGATGTGCATGCCGTCAACATCGGCATCGGTGGCCACGATGACCTTGTTGTA
>CAMJWJ010000111.1 GCA_946409435.1 uncultured Prevotella sp.
CATTCCTCATTTCTCACTTCTCATTCCTCATTTCTCACTTCTCATTCCTCATTTCCCATTTGCACTGCCAGTGCTCAGACCGTGCCAATGGACTACTCCTACTGCGGTTACCACCGTTCAGAATTGCCCATTCCATCGGCACCGGTAGCAGTCTATGTGCAGCCGTCGGGTGGTGACGATGCAGCAACTATCCAGGCCGCCATTGACCAGGTGAGCCGTCAGAAGCCCGACCGCACGACAGGTCTGCGTGGTGCAGTGCTGTTGGGCGAGGGCACTTTTACCGTCAGTCAGCCACTGCGCATCCGTACCAGTGGCGTGGTGCTGCGTGGCACAGGCCGCGACAAGACCCTGTTGTGCAAGACAGGGTACGACCGTGGTGCCCTGCTATATATAGAAGGTACGCACGACATCGTAGTGAAAGACACGTTCGCCGTGACATCCGACGTCAAGGCTGGCAGTATCGCACTCGACATGAGACGTGCCTCACAGCACACCGCTCGCCTTCAGGTTGACCGCGGCACACGTCTTGCCATCATTCGCCCCTCTACGCAGGCGTGGATCGACGCCCTTGGCTGTGCCTCCTTCGGTGGTGGCAAGCGTATGGGCTACTGGGCTTGGCATGTGGGCGACATCGACCTCTGCTGGCACCGTCGCATCGCTGACGTTAGTGGTGGCACAGCGTTCACGCTCGATGCACCTGTCACGTGTAGCATCGAGGAGCGTTATGGCGGTGCCTATGCCGTTGTCTATGAACAGTCCGGCCTTGTCGCCGACTGTGGCGTCGAGAACCTGACGTTAGAGTCTGTCTGCGACCCAGCGCTGCCTATGGACGAGAGCCATTGCTGGGACGGTGTCTACATCGCCGATGCTGAGGACTGCTGGGTACGTATGGTCAATTTCCGCCATTTTGCCGGTTCTGCTGTCGTCGTGCAGAAGTCTGCCCGTCAGGTCACTGTCGAGGACTGTCAGTCGCTGGCTCCCGTTTCCGAGATTGGTGGTTTCCGTCGTCGTAGCTTTCTTTCTTTCGGTGAAATGGTGCTTTTTCAGCGTTGTTACTCCGAGCATGGCATCAACGACTTTGCCGTAGGCCACACTGCCGCCGGACCGAATGCCTTCGTACAGTGTGAAAGCTATGAGTCGTTCGGACCCAGTGGAGCCATTGCTTCGTGGGCACCGGGCATCCTGTTCGACATCGTCAACATCGACGGCAACGATATCACCTTCAAGAACTGGGAATTGGAGAAGTTCGGTGCTGGCTGGAGTACAGCCAACAGCACCATGTGGCAGTCTACCGCCTCTGGGCTGTACTGCTATTCTCCCGACACGCTCAACCGCAACTACTCCATCGGCTGTTGGGGACAGGTACAAGGCAACGGCGAGTATAGCGAGATGAACGAGCACGTAAAGCCCTACTCACTCTTCGCGTCACAGCTGGAGAAGCGGTGGCAGTCTGCCGGCGACTCCTGGCAGCAGCCTACTACGCTCGAAACCCTGCGCCGCCAGTGCCGTGTGCTGGAGCGTAGCACCAATGCCTCGTCGTCGCCCACTATCGAAGAGGCTATGCACATGGCCGAAGAAGCCTTGCAGTCTCGTCAGACACTGCGCCAGTGGATTGACTCAGCGCGTCTGGAAGCTTCAATAATCCCCACAACTGCCATGACTCCAGCCGTATCGACCCCTTCTGCCAGCACCTCAGCAGCCCAAGTGACCATCACCAACGGTTGGCTGACCAAGGACGGTGCAGCCCTTGTGGGTGGCAAGCACCAGACGCCGTGGTGGAACGGCCGTACCACCGACGCTGCCATGGCAAAGGCCAAGATGGCCCTGACGCGCTTTGTGCCAGGCTACGAGGGACGTGGTGGTACCGACCGCATAGACTCCGTAGTGGCCGAGATGCAACGAACTCATACCCTGCTGTTCAGTCAGAACTACGGTCTGTGGACCGACCGCCGCCGCGACGACCATGAGCGCATCCGCCGTAAGGACGGCGATGCGTGGGCACCGTTCTATGAGCAGCCCTTTGCGCGAGTGGGGCTAAACAAAGCCTGGGACGGCATGTCAAAATACGACCTGACACAGCTGAACCGCTGGTACTTCTGGCGCCTGCAGCAGTTTGCCAAAAAGGGCGAATCCATCGGGTTGTTGCTGAAGAATCAGCACTATTTCCAGCATAACATCCTTGAGGCTGGTGCCCATTGGGTAGACTGTCCGTGGCGTACGGCTAACAACATCAATGGTACGCCATTCCTTGAGCCTGTCAACTTCACTGGCGACAAGCGTATCTTCACCGCCACCCTGTTCTACGACATCACCAACCCTACGCTGCGCTCCCTGCACCGCCAATATATCCGCCAGTCGCTCGATGCCTTCAAGGGCCATCCTAACGTCATTCATTCCATTGGCGAGGAGTTCACCGGCCCTCTGCATTTCGTACAGTTCTGGCTCGACGTCATCGCTGAG
Source organism: uncultured Prevotella sp. (assembly GCA_946409435.1). Classification (GTDB taxonomy): domain Bacteria; phylum Bacteroidota; class Bacteroidia; order Bacteroidales; family Bacteroidaceae; genus Prevotella. The sequence goes on from CAMJWJ010000111.1 coordinate 2,461, forward strand.
TGGGAGCGCGACAACGGCCGCGTGCTGGTAGCCCTGGCTGTCAACAAGGACGTGCAGGACGCCATCCTCAGCGACCCTGTGCGCTCGCAGGTTGTCGACATCATCGACATCGAGCAGTGGTTCTACCACAGCAAGGGCGAGTATGCTCCGCCCGGTGGTGTCAACATGGCCCAGCGCCAGTACTTGCGCAAGATCCGTACCGGCAGTGCGCGTTTCGAGGACGTCTATCGTGCCGTGTCCGAATACCGCCAGCGCTATCCCGACAAGGCCGTCGTCTATTCTGCCCAGAAGCACCCCGAGATGTGCTGGGCCTCGCTGATGGCTGGTGGCTCGTGTGCTGCTGTTCCCGTGACTGATGCTGCCTTCCTGCGCAGTCTGCCACAGCTGTCACCGTCGACCGTCGACGGCGCTTATCTGCTGACGGGAGCCGGCGGCGGACTCTGCTATAAGGACGACGACCGCCCGACAACCATCACGCTGCCCGACAAGCACACCTACACGCTGTACCGTGTCGACGCACAGCGTGGGCAGCTCACCCGCCTGCGTACCGTTAAGGGCAGCCTGACGCTTACCGGCAAAGGCATTTATTGGTACAAGTAGTTCATAGTTCATAATTCATAGTTCATAGTTCATAATTCATAGTTCATAGTTATGAAGAAACGTATTCTGACCATTACACTATGCATGCTGGCAGCACTTGCCGGCAGTGCGGCTACGACGCTACCCGTCAAGGGTACCGTTGTCAGTCCTGCCAACGAAAACATACAGTATGTGGGGCGCGTGTGCTTCGACAACCCACAGCGGCCGCGCTTCACGTTCCCTGGCACGCAGATTAATGCCCGTTTCACCGGCACCAGCCTGCGGCTGTGGTGCAAACCGAAGAGTGGCTACTTCATGGCACAGATAGATGGTGCCGCACCCTTCAAGGTAGCCTTCACGGGCGACCGCGACTCTATTGTCGCGCTGGCCACGGCACTACCTCAGGGGGACCACGAGCTGCGGCTGATGTACGTCATCGAGGGCTACGAACTGAAGCCCGACTTCCGTGGACTCGTTCTCGACAGTGGGGCACGCCTGTTGCCCCCTCCACCTCTTGCTGACCGTACCATCGAGTTTGTGGGCAACAGCATCACGTGTGGCTATGGCAACGAAGCCATGTTGCCCTCCGACCATTTTGAATATGCCACTGAGAACCACTACCTCAGCTATGCTCAGCTGACGTGTCGTGCCCTTGGTGCCCGTGCCCATGTGGTTGCGCGCAGTGGCATCGGTGTCTACCGCAGCTATGGCGGTCCGAAGACCGGAACACCCGACAACGTGATGACCACGGAGTACGAGTATACCAACCTCTACGATCGTAGCGAACGTTGGGACTTCAGCCGTTACCAGCCACAGGTGGTATGCATCAACCTCGGCACCAATGACCTGTCGACCAACAACTACGACGCCAAACTGTTGAGGGTAGCCTATAAGACGTTCCTCCGTCAGGTGCGTAGCCATAATCCCCATGCCAAGATTGTCATGCTGTGCGGCTCTATGCTGAACGGCAAGGAGCTGGACATTGCCCGCAGCGCTATGGATGCCGTGGTAGACGAGGCTCGCAAGGGCGGCGATACTGCCGTCTACCGTTTCAACTTCACGCCCATCGATGGCTCGTTAGGCTATGGTGCCGACTACCACCCCAGCGTCTGGCAGCACCAGCTGATGGCCGCTGAGCTGACGGCCTATCTGCGCGGACTGATGCAGTGGTGGGAGTGAGATAGAATGAATAATTAATAATGAATAATTAATAATTAATAATTTTGATTTGCTGTAGGCGCCAGCTAATGAAGCATTAAGCATTAAATAAAGCATGATGAAGATTCCCCCGATACTGGAAGTCGGCGGCGTGTTGCTGTCGTCGGAGATACTGACTGAGCCGTTCTGCTGTGACTACGAGAAGTGTCACGGCATCTGCTGCGTGGAGGGCGATGCCGGTGCCCCCGTCACCATGGACGAGGTGGCAGCCATCGAAGATGCCTTAGACACCGTATGGCCCGACCTGTCAGCCTCGGCGCAGAGCGTCATCGACCGACAGGGCGTAGCGTATGCCGACAAGGACGGCGACCTCGTGACGAGCATCGTCAGGGGGCGCGACTGTGTCTTTACGTGCTACGACGGCGACAACTGCCTGTGTGCCCTTGAGAAGGCTTTCCGCGAGGGGCGTACCGCGTTCTGCAAGCCTGTCAGCTGTGCGTTGTACCCTATCCGTGAAAAGCAGTTTGGCGACGGCCTGATAGGACTGAACTACAACCGCTGGGCGGTGTGCCACAATGCTGTCGAGAAGGGGCGCCAGCTGCAGATGCCTGTCTATCGATTCCTGCGTGAGCCGCTCATTCGCCGCTTCGGTCAGGAGTGGTACGACGAGCTGTGCGACGTGGCAGCTCAGCTGACAGATTCTTCAAGTGGCCAATAGTATTGAATAGTAAAGAAACAATTTGGACTGGTTAAACTGATAGTCATTGCCTATTGTGCGGCACGACATCAGTTTAATCAGTCCAATCAGTCAGTTCAGTGACCTATTACTCAGGCAGACCCATGCCAGGTAGGTTCATGCCCGGCAGGTCGAGACCCGGCAGGTCAGGCAGCTCGGGAGCGAGCAGCTGGCCCGGATCACTGACCGTAGCGTCAAAGATCTGCATGGAGGCGGTGAGCAGCGGCTGCTCAGACTTGATGTTGATGACCTCTGTGGTCGGATGCAAATATGTCTTTTTCATTGTCTTCTGTTTGCTTTAAATTAATACTGTTTTTTTCACTAATTGTGGTAAATGCTTTGTCACTAATTGTGGTAAATATCGTTCACTAATTGTGATAAATAATGTTCGCCAATTGTGATAAATCGTTTATCTCCATTTGTGGATTCTATTTATCTCCATTTGTGGATTCTATTTATCTCCATTTGTGGATTTTATTTATCTAAATTCGTGGATTCTATTTATCCCAATTAGTGACAAGCCTTATTCTCAATTTGTGTTTACTTCACAACGAACTTCTTGCCGTTGACGATGTACAGTCCACGAGTGGGCTGGGCAACGCGCTGTCCGGCGAGGTTGTAGACGGCGCCGTTCTCCTTAGCGTTCTCCACGGCGTTGATGCCAGTAGCTTCGCCGAACGAGAAGCCGATGAAGTCGCGGGCACCAGCGGTTGCGGGCAGATAGACGCGGCCAGCACCGAGTGAGCCACCGTTCCACTTGTAGAAGCCAACACCGTCAGTGCCGTTAGCCAGCACGTAGACACCGTTGCCAGTGCTCTCGGTAGAAATCTGCAGCAGGTTGCTGGCAGGAGCCTCGACACCGTCAGCGACGGTCAGTGTGTAGTCACCGGCAGCACCCTTCAGGATGTACGGAGTGTTAGCCTTGATAGCGGCAGCCTCAGTCAGCGTAGCTGTCGTTCCGTCGTTGGTAGTCACAACGTATGCTGTCAGACCCTCGGGCAGAGTAGCGTCAGCAGCACTAACAAGCGTGCGCCACTCAGCATCGGTCATGGTAATATCAAAGGAATTTGACTCAACCAAACGATAGATTTGAACAGCTGTTTGAGTAGAAGTATAGGTGCAGAAACGCGGGCTACTTGCATTATATTGAAGTGTTCCTGCCTCACCAAAATCAATTGCTGCATTATTGTCATTATCAATGTCAATAGTCACCACAGATGCAGTAGCCGTTGTTCCTTCTGCCTTGATACTCTTTGCTGCAGTTGATGTCAAATAACCCTGATCGGTTTTCAAATACCAACCACCTTCGGCTGCTTCTAGAGTGACAACATTAACATCAGAGTAGGAAGTGGCAATAGTATGATCACTGATAACAACATCAACATAGTCGCACTTTGTTCCACTTTGAGCAGCCATGGCCCTATTCTTACTTTCACAAACAACTATCAGCTTGTCGCCAGCTTTCAAAGTAGATGCATCAGACTCTGTAACGAGGCTATAATAAGATGTCACGGAACCCTCAGGAGCAACGTCCATGGTCTTCACTGTAACAGTAAAGGTTTCCGAGGCTGCCTTATAAAGATCTGAAGCTGTTGCATTGACTGTAATGGTGGCAGTACCTGCAGCTACAGCTATCAGTTTGCCAGATTCGATCTTGGCAACTCCTTCATTGTCTGAAGTCAACGTTACATCACCATCATAACCGTCGTCAATCAAAAACAGTTCACCAACGGCCTTCTCGCTACCGACATACATTTCCGTGTCTTCTACAACAATTGTTGGAACAGTCTTAGTAAAATACGAATAGATATAATTGCCATCATTTATTTCGGGATTTGTGTTATTATAAAGCAATAATGGGCCAACCACAACAACAGCATCTCCTACAGCTATCTCGTCAACAGCAGTAAACTCTGTGTCTCCCAAATTCTTTCCTTTGAACACCTGAAGTTGATTGGTGGTGCTACCATCGTCAGAAATATAATAGGTCAACTTACCTCCAGTTAAAACTTTAGTGCTTGAAATCTTTGAAATGATACCTTTAACATAATAGTTACCCTCACCATATTCAAGAGCAGTGATTAACTCGACAGCTTCTTCTACGGTGAAAGGTTTCGTCTCGCTACCATCGTTGGCATTGCTGTTTGTTACGGTCAAAGTATAAGAAACGTCAGCACTATTATAATCATCGTTTCCTGCGAAAGAGGCTGTAATAGTCGTTATTCCTTTCTTTATAAGAGTTACAGCGCCGGTTGTCTCATTGACGGTGGCTACAGCAGGGTTGCTGCTGCTATAGGTAATACCAGTTATAGCAGGAACCGACGAAGCAGTGGGAGCCTCAAAGCTGCTAGCACCCTCAGCGACATCAGCAGAGTAGGCGTCTTTGGGAAATGAAAGAGTCACATTAGCCTTACTATCATCAATAAAAGTTAAAGTGATGTCATCAATACAACGGACAGCTGTATTAGAGCCATATGAAATCTTAACATAAACATTCGAGTAATCAGTTAAATCACGTGTTACCTCAACCCATTGACCTCTGTTCATTGAAGATGCAGACTGCTCAGCACCCACTTGGTTCCAAGTTTCTCCATCTGAAGATGTCAGTACCGTCCAATTACAAGCAGTAGTATTGGTAGTCTGTTTAGACACAAAAAAAGTAATACTTTGAGGTTTTGCTATTTTTTGTTTTGTTTGAATTGACACAGCAGACTTACCACCTGTTGTTCCAAAATAGCTGCCACCATGCGCAGTTACATTGGAATTTGTTTGCATTGAAGTCATGTCCGTAAATGTCCAATCAGAATAGGATGAAGTCTCACTCTCAAAATCGACTTTCAAACTTTGTGCCCAACTCGTCCCGACTCCAACTATGAGGGCGCATAGCAGAAGCATTGGTTTTAGAAAAGTAAAATGTTTCATAAAGCTAAATATTTAGTAATTTATAATAGAAATCAAGTTAGTTGTCGGTGCTTTTGGCTTCTGAGTTGCAAAATTACATAATAATTTCGACACTTGCAAGGAAAAGGGCAAAGAAAAGCTGAAAGATTTCGTCAGAGCAGCCCCGTGATAAGCATGAAAAAATCTGGCACTTTCTGCACTTACGCTGGAAATCAGTAGGTTACGCTGTTTTTTTTTTCTGCACCTAAACCTGTACACTGTCCAACACCAGGCAATAATCCCCTGCTGCTGAAATAGAAACCAATACATACAGCCAGAAACTGGAGTCCATACCCCTGCCTTCGGCGCTGCGTCACCCTTTACGCGCGTGCGCGCATATAGTAGGGGAAAAGGAAAAAAGAACCCACACTTCCCACACTTCCCACACCTCCTACACTTCCTTTTAGGTGTGAGATTGCAACGCCACACTCATACCTTTAGGTGTGAGAAGTGTGGGAAGTGTGGGTT
>CAMJWJ010000112.1 GCA_946409435.1 uncultured Prevotella sp.
TATATATTGCTAATAGTACTTTTTAACCCACACTTCCCACACTTCCCACACCTAACAACCGCCTTCTCCTTTTACAGGCGGGCTGGTGGCCACTGAGTCGGGTGTGGGTTAGGTGCTGGTTCTGACGGCCACAGGTGCTGGTTCGGCCAAGTCGGCGGCGAAGCACGGAGTCCTCTACATTCCACTTGGCAAGGGGGCAAAGCCTGCCCTTAGGTGTGGGAAGTGTGGGGAGTGAGGGTTCTTTTTTCCTTTCCCTACTATATACGCGCGCGTATAGGGTGACGCAACACCGAAGTCAGGAAATGTCTCATTTGTAGCGATTTGTGGAATGTAGTTTCTTTCAAGAAACTACATGGAACTACACAAAACTACATTATTCAGGGTTGGCAAGCCACGGTTAGTCCAGATTTTCCTATTGCTTAGTACGCGAAATATGCGTGGTATCATTATTATGTAAAAAGCACGAAGAGGCAGCAGATTATGCCATCTCTCCGTGCAATCAGTGTTTTTATTCGTAGTTCAATGTGATCTCAGCGAGGCTGTAGTCGATGGCGTTGCCGGAACACTCAAAGCGATATAGATTGTATGCGCCTTGTTTGTCGGCAGGAATCTCGCAGACGACTGAGGCTCCATTCCTCGCCGGCAAGCGATGGTTGAAGTACTCCTCCCAGTAGATTTCCTTCCAATGTTTATCATTCCAATGACCCGCAGTATAGGATGCTGCATAGTCAGAGGCAAGGAGACGGATGTTTTGTGGAATCCTGCCCGTGTGTGGACCACAGGTCACAGTGAAACTCTTAGGAGTATTACGAAAGACTGTTTTGAATTCTAACCATGAGCATGTCCAATTACCGATTCCTGAATTGTTAGAATAATTAAGATTAGCCGAATTATAGCTTCTTGAGCCTCTTCTGCTGTACCAGTATGTAGAGGTGTTGCCGTCTATGAGGGTATAACCGGATTGCCACTCCGGATCCCATTCGTTTGGATACTCATGATACGAAGAATGGTCGTAGGCAGTCTGAATGGAGTTTAGAGAAATTGGTGTGCGTGCAATCCAGGCACGGATTGACTGGATGTGAGCCACCTGATTGTCATAGATTCTCGTGTAATGTCTCTCATTCTTGTTGACCGCCTTAGCGTTGTCATATACAGAAGCCAACTTCGATGCTTGTATGACCTCAAACTCAGGCAAGTATTTGCGAGTAAGGATGACGGGGTTATCCTGACTTGCCAGTTTAACAGCGACAGTAACGCTAATCTCATACGGTGGCAGAATATAGTAGTCCCAGTCGTTATTGTCCTTGCCGCCTATCAGGCCCATCGGCTCAATGATGTATTCACTGTCGCCGCGCCCGAACACACCAACCTTGCGGTCATTGTAGGTCTGCTCGGCAAACTTGGCACCGGTGACATATCTATTAGGTATATCTTCGGTGTCGAAGGCATAGAGTCCGTCGAATGCTGCCTCTGTCAGTGGACGGTCAGAGATGTTTGTATATTTTCCGAAATCGACTTGACTACCCTTCAAACCCTGTGCCAAACGATAGGGATCGGTGCTGCCGAACTTCTGGGAACTGCGCACACCGCAGACGGCCTGTACCTGAATGTCTTCAACGTCGCTGGGGTCAAACAGACGGGGGTTCAACTCTACTTCGATGGTACTGGGGTCGAAGACGCAAATTCTGCCATGGAACGGCTTTGTGTCAGCATTTGCAAAACCATAAGACCCCTGATTATAAAAATAAGGATATACGTTTGCGGCACCGTCAAAGGGACTCCTATATCCTTCGGGATAGGCAAGATTATTGAGATTCCCATAGTCATGACCGGAACTCATAACTTGAATATCATTATCCTGTCTTCTCCAGTCCACAACGACATCATCGACAACATATACCTTCGGTGTGTTCTTGATGTTCCAAACGCCCTCAAAGAGTGTCGGGTTGTTCGCAAGGTCGAAGTTGCCCTTTCTGAAGGTGGGTGTGACCATATTCGATACGGCCGAGGCACTCTGGATAACGCCTGAGGTGGTGAGGGTTCCCTTTAAGTCCATGTTCAGCGTACCCTTGTAGCCTTCAAAGCCTTCCTTCTTTTCGCCTGTATCCACACCGATGAGGTTCAGGCCCTTCTTGGCAAGTGACATGCTGCCCTTTACACCGTCGAACACGTCGCCTGTTGACATCTGGCCATAGATCTTGGCAGCATCATCGAATATTTCCTTCACATCTCCTATCTGACCGAGGAAATCCTCCAGCGGGGCAAAGATACCGCCCTCGGTGGATACGTGCGTCTGTTTGAGGTCAAGGTTGCCGGTGGCTTGGGCCACGAGGTCGCTGGTCAGCTTCACTTCCTCGCTCTTGAAAGCGCGCACCTTCACAGCAAATCCGTCTTTGTCGGTGATGTCGGCCTTGTCCGATGAACGGTAGAGCGACAGGTCAACATCCACGGCCCACCAGCCCGGAGCCATCGTGTTGCGGCCTATAGCCACGTCGGCGTTGCTGGCAATCCACGGGGTGCTCATGATCGACATCTCGCCCTTCTGGCCCATTGCCGACTTGTTGGAGATCTTACGGTCAGAGGGAATACCATAGGTGAATACGGCGCGCGAAGAGAAGCGGTCGCTCATCTGCATCTCATACAGGTGGTCGCTACCAGAAGTCTGGAAGGTGGGCGGAATGAAGATGAAGAAGCGGAGCACGCCGGTCATCTTGTGATAGACGGCAAAGAAGTTCTCGTTGCGCACGTTGCGGCTTCCGCAGGTGTTCAGCACCAGTTCCCAGCCATTGGCGCGGGTGGTCTCGTCGATAATGTCCTGCGGGATGTGGTTCTCGCTCTCCTCCATGGACCAGGGCAGGTTCTTGTCCTCGTAACCGCCATCGCCGTTGGTATCCTTGATCTTACTGTTGCCCGTGCCGCCCTCAAAGAGGAAGATCGACTCGCGCTTGTCCCAGTTGTCGCGGGTGAAAGGCTCAATGGTCTTGCCGCCATAGGTGATGGCGTAGTCGTTGATGTTATAACTGTCGCCGCCGCCCAACAGGTCGCTCATCAGTTGCTGTGCATAGGTGATTTGTTCCTCAGTGGCAGGCTCCATGTCGTAAAGTTCATTGCCATCGCTACCATGCAGTTTGCCATCCACGAAATGCATCTTCCAGGAAGAGGCTTTGGCATCAGTGGTCTTCAGATCGGTAACCTTAATCGTCACCTCGCCGTCAGCATTGGCGGTATATTCGAAATTACCACCAAAGTAACTGTGATCGCCATCGAGAACGTCGAAGCCATTCAGCATGATCTTGAACCAGATACCGGTGCCGTCGGGATAGAATGCGGCATACTGCACCACCTTGGTAAAGGTTTCACCGGTGGGGAGAACACCGTCGGTTTCATACTCGTCGTACCAATAGCCGACTAACGTGCCAGGACCATTGGGAATCCCTGACGGATTGTCGTATTCACTACACGCTGTAAACAATGCTGCGCCACAGATTGTCAGGATGGCGGTCAGCCATAAGATTCTTTTTTTCATAGTCAATATAGTTTAGTTAATAATAATTCTAAATTCCGCAGCACTTTAGTTTAACTGTTTTTATAAGTTTCTGAGCAACAAAAAGTTGCCTGGGATATTGCCATGTCAGATTTTTCACTTACCTTAGTGCTGCATTTAAAGACAAGCAAAATCATCTATGGCATGGCAAAGGTACGAAGAAAAATGTTAACGGCTGTTGCCCCCCCCTAAAAAATGTTAACAGCTGTTAGCTCCCCCCTTAAAAATTATTAACAACAAAAAGAAAGTGCGCCTTAACCTCGCAACCTCGCACCTCGCATTTGATGTTTTTGAAAATGCAAAAAAAACGAAGCATTTTGAGTGTATTTTTATCAATATATATTATATATATAATTTTTTTTCGGCGTAAAAATAACCGTTTGCGAGGTGCGTGGTGTGAGGTTTAAAATTCGTTAATTAATACAATATGGCATGCAAAGCGAGCAAAATATTACAGAATTCATGCAAATGTTTGCTTGGTTAGCTTTTTTTTTGTAATTTTGCGACCAAACAGAGAAACGAAGATATGGCAATACCCATATTATATAGTGCTAAGCGAATTGAACAACAGTTCAACACGGGTGAAGAGCCGGTATTGGTGATGTGTTCAGACGTAAACACCTACGTCTGCAAGAATGGAATGTACCTCAGACTGTCATTAAAGATAAAATCAACCAGCTACGGCAAAACAAACATATTTTTAAAGCGAGCAGACATGATGAGAAAGCTTTTCCTGATGGCCTTCGCGGCCCTGTCGACGGCCACGATGGCCCAGACTTTTGAGACACGCTTTGAACGTCCCGTTCACGACATCATGCAGGACGTGCAGCGGCGCTTCGGCGTGCGCTTCAAGTTCGACAGCAACGTCGACACGGTGGGCAAGCGGCTGCCGTACGCCGACTTCCGCGTGAGACCCTACAGCATCGAGATGACGCTCGACAATATCTGCAAGTATTACGACTGGAACTGGTGGAAACAGTCGGGCAACCTCTATAAGATCAAACTGTATGAATACCCGCGCCGCCACGAGCAGGAAGGCAAGATGATGCTTGACTGGCTTTCTACCTTGTATAATAATAAGGAGCAGTGGGAGGCACGGCGCGATACGCTGCGCCGCGAGGTACGCCAGCGTCTTGGGTTGGACAAGTTCCTTGACTCGTGTGTCATGGTGACCGACAAGAAGGGCAGGCGGGAGCGCCCCGTTCAACTGTCGACCATACGCAAGCACGACGGCTATAGCACGCAGAACATCTGTATTGAGCTGACTCCTGGCCAACATCTGTTTGGCACCATCTACAGTCCTGCCGCAGCCTACTTGAAGAAGGCTAAGCGGGTTCCCCTCATCGTCTGTCCCGACGGCCACTGGCCCATGCGCTATCGCAAGGACGAGCAGCAACGTCTGGGTACTTTGGCCCGTATGGGTGCCATCTGCGTAGACTTCGACCTCTACGGTTGGGGCGAGTCGGAACGAGAGGTGGGTGCCGACGCTCACCATACCAGTCGCGCCCACGTCTATCAGGCGGCTTGTGGCTACATCCTGCTGGACTATATGCTGGCCCACCGCAAGGATATTGACCTGGGCAGGGTAGGCGTGATGGGAGGCTCCGGCGGTGGTACACACACCGTGTTGCTCTCGCTGCTCGACGACCGCGTGACGGCATCGGCTCCCGTGGTACATCTGGCCTCTCATTTCGATGGCGGATGCCCCTGCGAGAGTGGCATGTCCGTACAGCTCAGTGCCGGCGGCACGTGCGAACCGGAGCTGGCAGCCGTCATGGCTCCACGCCCCATGCTCGTCGTCAGCGACGGCGGTGACTGGACTTCGACGGTCCCAACGCTGGAGTTTCCCTATCTTCAGCGTATCTATGGTTTCTATGGCGCACAGGACAAGGTGCGTAACGTCCACCTACCCAACGAGCGTCACGACTTCAAGGAGAACAAGCGGCAGGCAGTTTACGACTTCTTCATCGACGTCTTCGGTCTCGACCGCACGATGCTCGACGAGAGCAAGGTGACCATCGAACCCGACGACGCGCTGAAGTCGCTGTACAAGTGAAGGCACTAATAAAACAACGGATTTATTTAACAACGAATTAAGACGAATTGCACGAATTGCACAAATGAAAACAGGGGTCAACGAATAACGCGAATTAGCTACGTGTAGGCCGTCGCCGCTCGGCTAATAATCGTGGAGTCAAGTTTATCCGTTCAATTCGTGAAATTCGTCTTAATTCGTTGTTAAAAAGAGAAGGGTGGGAACAATCAATTAATAGCTTAGTGCTTGAGTCGTGATGTCAGGCCAGCCCCATCTGGCTGGCCTTTTCCATCAGCAGCTGCATGAGCGGTTCGCGCTCGTTGGCCACGCGGTTGTCGAGTACGGCATCCTTCAGGTATTGCTTCAGCACACCGACTTCGCGTGACGGCTGCAGGTGGAACATCTCCATGATCTCGTTGCCGTCGATGACTGGCTGTAGCAGCCGCTTGTAGTCCTTTACCTTCAGGTCGGCCAGCTTTTCGCGCACCATGCGGAAGTTCTCGAGAAACATCTTCTTGCGTACCTCGTTCTTCGACGTGATGTCTGCCTCGCACAGACACATCAGGTCGTCAATGTCGTCGCCGGCATCGTTCAGCAGCCGGCGTACGGCAGAGTCTGTCACCTCGCTGTCGGCGATGACCTGCGGCCGCATGTGCAGGTCGACGAGTTTCTGCACGTACTTCATCTCAGCGCCCAAAGGCAGTTTCAGCCGTCGGAAGATGCCAGGCACCATCTTGGCCCCTATCGTGTTATGGTTGTGGAATGTCCATCCGATACCAGGCTCCCAGCGCTTCGACTTCGTCTTCCCGATGTCGTGCAGCAGGGCAGCCCAACGGAGATATAATGAAGAGTGAAGAATGAAGAATGAAGAATTTGCTACCGCAGTTCCTACTACGGCAGAAATAGATTCTTCATTTCCTTCTGCGGCAGCAGATTCTTCATTCTTCATTCTTAATTCTTCATTTCCTTCTGCGGCAGCAGATTCTTCATTCTTCATTCTTAATTCTTCATTTTTAACAACGTTCTCCAGCACCTCCAGCGTATGGTAGAAGTTGTTTTTGTGTCCGCGTCCGTCCTTCTTCTCCACGATGTCGAGGACGGCCAGTTCGGGCAGGATAATCTGCAGCAGACCGGCGCGCTGTAGCAGTTCGATGCCAATGCTGGGGTGTGGAGCCATCATGATCTTGTTCAGTTCTACGGCAATGCGCTCGCCGCTGACAATCCTGATGCGGTCGGCCATGCGTTGCAGACCCTCGAATGTCTCGTCCTCAATCTGGAAGTTCAGCTGCGTGGCAAAGCGGATGCAGCGCATCATGCGCAGCGGGTCGTCCGAGAAGGTCACCTCTGGGTCCAGTGGCGTGGCGATGATGCCATCCTCCAGGTCGGCGATGCCGTTGAATGGGTCCACCAGCTGACCGAAACGGTTGTGGTTCAGGCAGATGGCCATTGCGTTGATGGTGAAGTCGCGGCGGTTCTGGTCGTCCTCCAGGGTGCCGTCCTCCACGATGGGCTTGCGTGAGTCGTGGCTGTAGCTCTCGCGGCGTGCACCGACAAACTCCACTTCTATAAATGAGGAATGTGCTGCGTCGTCGTCGCCATTTCTCATTTCCCATTTCTCATTTCTCATTTTTATCTTGACCTGTGCCGTACCGAAGTTACGGAACACGCTGAGGTGAGCTCTGCGGCCGAGTCGCTTCTTCAGTCCCTCGGCTACGCTGATGCCGCTGCCTACTACCACCACGTCGATGTCGTCGCTTGGCCGCTCGAGGAAGATGTCGCGTACGTAGCCTCCTACCACGTAGCACTCTACACCCTGCTCGTCGGCCACCTGACCTATCAGGTGGAAGATGTCACGGTCCAATATCTTTGCCAATGCTTCGTCTGAATACAGTTTCATGCCTGCAAAGGTACGAATAAGCGAGAACAATACACGATTTTGATTGTTAATCTAATCAAAATCTTCCAAAAAGTCCCTTTTTTGTTTTTATTGTCGAGCGAAAGTACATTCTGTGAAAACAAAAGGTACGAATAAGCGAGAACAATACACGATTTTGATTGTTAATCTAATCAAAATCTTCCAAAAAGTCCCTTTTTTGTTTTTATTGTCGAGCGAAAGTACTTTCTGTGAAACCAAAAGGTTGACTTCGTCGAGCTAAACCTTCGAATAAGTGAGTGAAAATACAAATTAATTTGCATTTTTCCAAACTTATTCGTACCTTTGCAGGCAGTATGGTGAAACTTTTGCATAATTGGCTGACGACGTTCGGCAAATTCCTGATATTGATGGGGCGCACCTTTTCTGTGCCTGAACGCTTCCGCATGTTCTGGAAGCAGTACGTCAAGGAGATGGCCCAATTGGGTGTCAACTCCATTGGCATCGTGCTGCTCATCTCGTTCTTTATCGGTGCCGTCATCTGCATCCAGATGAAGCTCAACATCCAGTCGCCGTGGATGCCCCGCTGGGTCAGCGGCTACACCACCCGTGAAATCATGCTCCTCGAGTTCTCCAGCAGTATCATGTGTCTGATACTCGCCGGCAAGGTAGGGTCGAACATCGCTTCGGAGATAGGCACCATGCGTGTCACCCAGCAGATTGACGCCTTGGACATCATGGGTGTCAATTCCGCCTGCTACCTCATATTGCCTAAGATTCTCGGCATGCTGACCATCATGCCCCTGCTGGTCATCTTCTCGTCGGCCATGGGTATTGTCGGTGC
>CAMJWJ010000113.1 GCA_946409435.1 uncultured Prevotella sp.
GCTGCAGGTCGCGGGCGGTGAAGTCGATGCCCACGGTCACGGCGTCGTAGTAGCGATGGGCAAAGCGCTCAGCGACGTTCTTGCCCAGCCGGCAGATGCGCAACACCACTTCCACCTCGTGGTCGACGCGCCCCAGATGGTCGGGCAGGAAGAAGGGTTTGCCATTCTTCAGCAGCGCCGACTCAGGCTTCATGAACACCACCGGCTCGGCCGTCTTATACTGACGGCCGTCCATCTCCTCGTTGTGCAGAACGTAGTTCTTGCCAATACAAAATATCTTCATAACTTTCTACATTTTTTGCAAGGCAATGATATAGCAGATGGCACAATACCTCTACAGTAAGACCCCAACGGGGTCTCATGTACATCGCTCGAGCTTGCTCGCTTTCGTAGCACAGCGGAGAAAGAGCCCAGGTTTTGACCTGCGGTGGGTGTAACTATGCAGGGGGCGACTTCGGAGATGTCGCACAATAGCACCATTATTTTTGTTGTGCGACCCCATTGGGGTCGTAGCCATGTGGATGCTTTACCCCGCAGGTCAAGACCTGCGGTTACCATCGTGCGACCTCTCCGAGGTCATTGTGCGATCTGCTATATTATTCCCTTCTGCAAAGATACAACGAAGCTTTCAAAACACCAAACAAAATGACGAAGAAAATACCATTCTGGCACTTTACTATAGTGAAACGATTACTTTACTATAGTGACGTGATCACTTTACTATAGTGAAAAGATTACTTTACTATAGTGAAAAGATTACTTTACTATAGTGAAAAGATCATTTTACTATAGTGAAATTCCGTTGAAAGCATCGTTCCATCCCGCTAAAAGCATACTGCAGGCCCACTGAAAGCATGCTGCAATCCCGCTGAAGCCATCGTTCCATCTGGCTGAAAGCAGGCTGCAAGCCCACTGAAAGCATGCGCCAACTCCAGAAAAGGCATACTCATTGCCCGCGGGAGCAATGCTTCCTCACTACGGGAGCGGAGCATCCTCGAGGCTTCCTGGCCAACAACTGGGACGTGGAGGAAGCTGTTGTAGGGAGCAAAAAAAATCCCCGACCGGTTGCGGTCGGGGATTTTGCTTGATTGGTGTCATTGAAAAAAGGTTGCTGCATCAAAGGCCGTCGTCGGCTTCGCCGAGGTCGTCGTCGCTCATGGCGCGGTAGTCCTTCACCTTGAAGCGGAACTCAAAGCCTGCGAAGAGCGAGCTCAGATAGAAGCCACCGCCTCCTCCGCCGCCAGCGCCGATCTCTTCCATTTCGTCGTCACCGCCCAGCAGATTGTCAATCCACGACTGCGTGGGAGGCTCGTACGAACCAATCTTGCTGTCTTCCTGATCCTTCACAAAGAGGAACAGGAGCAACAGCACGAAGGCTGCAATGACGATGAAACCTTTTCCGTTGTTCATTTATTCAAAGTGCTTAAAGGGTTATAAAAGGGAGTGACTGTGTTTAAAGGGACCTTGCAGAACCCATTCCCCATTCCCCTCCCACGAGGGGAGGGGTTAGGGTTGAGGTTTCTCTTTTTAGTCGTCCCAGAGGTTGTCGTTCCCCTGTAACTTACCATTTTCAATCACTTGGCCACCGCCGTTGCCCCAGACTCCACCTTTGGCTTCTCCATGATAGAAATTACTTCCTTCCATGAGAGCCGCAGATTGAATGCATGCCGTTAACTCCGTGAGGGGCTTCATATAAACTTTCTTCATATCTTAGTTCCTCCTTTTACTTTACGATGATTTTAACTCCGTTAACTACATACATACCGCGAGCAAGTTTCTTGCCTGCCAGTGCCTTCATGCTCGGAGCAATCATGCGACCCTGCAGGTCGTAGACAGGAGCATTCTCGTCGATGGCGACAGACTCGCGAGCAAGGGCGTCAATGCCAGTGGTCTCGTTCTCGCCGAAGACAATCTCCATGAAGCCCATCTTGGCACCGCTACCACCAGTGTAGGAATAGTAAGCGCGGAACGGGTACATGAGCAGCTTCGTGCTGACATCCGGGCGGATGTTCTTCGAGTTCAGGTACATACCACCTGCATAGTAGAAGTAGCCGTCGGCAGCTGTCAGCTCCTTACCGGAGTACGAACCCTGGTTCTGGAACGAGTAGCTGGCACCGTTGATTGAACCAGAGGCAGTCTCGCCCTTGAACAGGTAGTTGGCATCCATACTGGTCGTAGCTTTGATGGTAGCATATTTCTGAGTTACAACAAACGGAGTGTTGGCGTCGTTCGGAGCCTTAGTTACTTCTACCATATAAGGAACATTAGCTTCACTGAACGTACCATCAATCGGAGTGAAGTAAGCCTTAGCCTTGAAGTTCTCGGCATTGGCATCCTCAGCATGGTCGATGCTCAGGCAGTTGTCTGCCACCATCTTGTTCAGCGTGAATGCAGTACCATCTTCTTCGGTGTGCGTACCACCATTTACACTGATGGTGAACGGCAGCAGAACTGTTTGCAGAGTGTTCTTTCCTTGGGTAGACCAAGTGATTTTGCGTTCGTACTTCACATAGTTAGCTTCACCCAGCTGGATGTCGTAAGGGGAGTAGAACGGCACCTTGTCTTTAATGATGACGTTGTTGGCAGACTGGAAGGAACCGGCTACCTCGCCCTTCTTTGCATAAGCGAAATTGTCAAATGTTGCAGTAGCGTTTATAGGCAGATAAACCAGAGCATTGTCAGCAAACTTGCTCTTCAACTCATTGAAGTCGTTAACTGCGTAAGCAGCATCTGCAGTACTTGCTGTGGAGTGATAAACACCATTCAAAGCACTCATGTCAAGATAGAGGATATGCTTGAGGTCAGCTGGTGCATTTGCTCCACCTAGACCCTGAGAAATTTCCTTGTACACTGCCACGTCAGAAGCAAGTGCGTTTGGAATGTTGCTAGGAGCGGTTACTTTCACTCCATAGAAAGCTTCTCCTGAAACATCACTAGACCCATTAGCATACAGCGTCTTGTCGTAAATCTCCTCAAACTTCACAATTGGGTCATAGTTTTCACAGACCAACTCGACAATCATCTCATAGAAAGCATAGAAACGGTGCTGCGTAGCCGTCGTAGGAGCAATGTTGTAACGCGTTTCATCAGTGGTGAACACATAGAACGTCTCCCTATCTGGATGATCCAGTGTGCCATCAATATCCACGAAACTTGCTTCAATGAACCGACCTTGACCAGGGTTAGTCTGGTTTTCGTATCTACTCAATGTAAACGGATACTCAGTCATATGGCCTGAATGGGTAGCAAGTTCGTCAGCATTGTTGAATCTGAAAGCTTGGTTACCAACAGTACCAACCTGAGTTCTGATATTCTGCTTGTTTGCGATTCTTTCAGACTCTAACGTTGCGCTGGCAGCCTCATCCTTGGCATAATAAATGTTATCATTGGTGAATGTCAGGTTATGTTGTGACTTCACAAAGTTATAACGGCTGTTGCTATTTCCCCTCTCTGTTGTATGATCGTAGGTTTCGTCACCATACTTACTATACAAATCCTCGAAAGTCATACTGATATCGTCACCCTTACAGTCTGTAGGCAGATAGAAGCGGAATGTACCACCACCCACTGAGAAGTCGTCGGCAGTAAAGGTCTGCGTCATACGCAGGTTCTTACCATGATCCGTATCATTCATCACCACAGTCATCTGGTCGATGTAGGGGTTCAGAGCCTGCAGCTGCAACGTGAAGTTGAGAAGGGCAACATCACCACCCTTCACACCGAACTTAATGGCATCGTTGTTAAGGTCGGGAATCGAATAGTTATCAGTTTTTGTAATCTTAATTTCCTTTGGATTCTTACCCTCCTTATCATAAACGTAGATAGTAGCACCATCGGAAGAAGTCGAGCTGATGTGTTCTGCTGTAGCAGTAGTATACTCATCGCTATCTGTGATTCGCCCTGAGTAATATGAAAGAACAGTCTCCCAAGTACTATAGTCCCAAGTATAATTAGGATAAGCCTTAAGATATCTATATGAACCATTATTTCTTCTGTATCTGATGGTGCCATCATCAGTAATACTATATACTGTTGCATTATTTGCAGACTGAACAATGTTTACATCTCCATTAGTTCCCTGAATATAATCTGTACCACTATGAATATGTCCTGCATCGTCTTGCTGCCAAACAGTATGGACATCAGTAGAGAACCGGCCATTAGTTCCTAAATAATAAGTCGTGCCATCTATCTCACAAGTAATGTGGAATGATTCTGATGCCTCATTTGTATAGTTTATAGTAGCACCTGTGATACGGAACTGTACAGGGTTCTCAATATTGCCAGCCATCATTGCGCTTACAGGTGTCTCCAAGAAGTAGACTTGCTCAGCTTTCTTTTCATCGGGCGCAAACTTGAAATAGTGGCCTTCAGTGGTAATACTATGACCAGTCTGGTTGTAAGCCACTTTACCTTGTGTACCGTCGAAGCCAGTTCCGTCTTTCACCGACTCTTCCTCATAAAGCAACATGTTGGCGGGCATGTCTGTTACCGTATTGAACTGATAACTGACACGAGTGGCGCCATTATAAGAACCCTGCTTAATTTCTCCAAGATCCACCTTACCTGTATTAAAGGGAACTTCCAACAAACTTGCGCCAGTTGACACCTGAGAACCAGGTAAGAGGGAAATGGAAGCATCTGCATCAGCCGTAAATGTAAGTTCTATGTAACGGAAAGTCACTGCATAAAAGCCATCACTATTTGCAGATGTCGTAAAATACAGAACATTGCCCATATCATCACCTGTACGCTTAAATTCAGAAACAGCAGCACTCGACCCAGCAAGAGTTACTCTATTCTTGTTGCCAGAGAAGTCATTATTTGTTTCCGTCATAAAGACATTAGTATTTGTCGTCAGTCTAAAAGCGGTATTATTCTGACCAAAACTGCTAACATCATGGGAAATATGGAATGTGTAGCTTGTAAAACGATAGCCTTTAGGCAAAGCAATAGTTATATAGCCTGTTCTGAGATTACTTCCGCCCCAGTCTGCTACAATATATTTTGAGGGTGTTCTTGTAGCATCAGCAGGAGAGAATGTACACTTGTCACCAGTGATAAAGTGGTTAGAATGGCTAGCCAGCTGACCATCTTCTGTAAGCTCAGAATAATTTGAGCCAGTCATAGTAAGCGACAATTGATTGTGACGCCAAGTTCCGAAAGCACCAATTTGGAAGCCCAACTGATTCTGCCCATCACTACCTGTCAGCGCACAGATCATGCTACCGTTTTGCGGGCTGATCGTCACATTCTGCGCCTGCACGTTGGTGGCAAACGCAGCGAGGAAGAAGATGGCTGCTAAAGCACGCCATTTCTTGCTGATTAGTTTTTTAGTTTTTTCCATACTAGTTGTTAATTTATAGTTATTAAATATTTTTTAGTTTTGCCAATTGCTTAGTATCAACTCGCATCTTAGTGGTTCTGCAGGTGACGTAGGTAGACAATTCACCCTGAGCATCTTTTTGCAAAGGTAAACATTTTTTTTCACTTCTGAATTAAAAAAAGCAAAAAAAATTACGTTTGAGGGGTCATTTTGTTCCAAAAATACAAATTTGTGAACGAAATGTACAAATAGCAGCCCCCGTTTTCTGGCAAAATGGACAAAAAAAACGTCAGCCTTTCTTCACAGAAAGAACTGACGCCAACAAATAAAATTATGAAAAATTAGATTGTCACCTTGCCCTCACGGGTTCAGCGACAAAAATGAAATCTCATTTGTTCTTTGATATGTCTTAGTTCATTGCTTGTCTGTTTTCTCTTTTGAGAGTCTTACTCGGCAACAAGCGTGAAGCGCTTGAAGTCGACAATCTGCAGTTCCTTGTCCTGCTGGGCGAGCCACTGTGTGACGGTGGCCTTGTCGCCGTCGCCGAACTGGAACTCCTGGTCAACCAGGCAGTTCTCCTTGAGGAACTTCTGCACGCGGCCCTTGGCGATGTTCTCGATCATGGGCATCTTCAGCTGAGCCTCGCCCTCGGCCTTAGCCTCGGCGATGACCTTGCGTGCCTCGTCGGCCTGCTCCTGAGTGAGCCAGCCCTTCGACATGTTCGACTCGATGTGGTCTTCAGAGTCAACGAGGTTGGGGTTGATGCCAGCCTTCTTGAGCTTCATGTCGACGTACTTCTGCACCTGCTCGAGCTTGGTCTTCTCGACGGCGGTCTTGTACTCCTCGTCGAGGATCTTCTGATCTACGCTCTGTGCGTTGAGGGCGACGGGCTTCATGGCAGCCACCTGCATGGCGAGCTTGTGGCCGGCGTCGGCGTTGTCCTTGTTGAGCTGCACCATGGTGCAGAGGATGTGCTTACCCATGTGGTCGTACACCTCGACGTTGTCGCCGGTGAGGGTGAGGTAGCCGTCGAGTTCCATCTTCTCGCCGGTGATACCCGAGCGCTGTGTGACGACGTCCTGAGCCTTCTGTCCGTTGATGTCGAGTTCCTTCACCTCGTCGAGGGTCTGGCACTTGGCGGCGACAGCTGCATCGAGGATGCTCTGGGTCATGGCGATGAAGTCGGCACCGTTAGCCACGAAGTCGGTCTCGCACTTCACGGCCACCATAGCGGCAAAGCCGTCTACTTTCTTCACGAGGACGCATCCGTTGGATGTCTCGCGGTCGGAACGCTTGGCAGCGATGGCCAGTCCGCGCTCGCGGAGCAGTTCCTTAGCCTTGTCGAAGTCGCCTTCGGCTTCGGTGAGGGCCTTCTTGACATCGGCCAGACCGGCACCTGTCATGGCGCGCAGTTTCTTGATATCTTCAATTGTGATAGCCATTGTTTGTTTTGTTTTGTGATTATGGCCCCCTAAAATAGGGGGTTGGGGGTCTTAACAAGCGTGAAAATCAGACCTTGATTAATGTTGGGATTGCTTTTCTTTGAGTCAGGGGGCAGAGGAGTCTGCGCTTGCTCAGACCCCCAACCCCCTAACTTAGGGGGCTATGCCTCAGCAGCGGGAGCTTCCTCCTCAGCGGCGGGAGCTTCCTCTTCCTTGCGAGCCTTGCGGGCGCGGCGGGGCTTCTGGTCGGCAGCCTCTTCGGCCTGCTCGGCAGCAGCCTTCTCGTCGGCCTTCTCAGCCTTGCGCTCCTCGAGACCCTCGGCGATGGCCTGGCAGCAGGCGGTCAGGATGACGTCTACCGAATCCTTGGCGTCGTCGTTGGCGGGGATGACGAAGTCGATGTTGTTGGGATCGCTGTTGGTGTCGACCATAGCGAACACGGGGATGCCGAGGCGGTTGGCCTCACGCACGGCGATGTTCTCCTTCAGCACGTCGACAACGAACAGGGCGCTGGGCAGACGGGTGAGGTCGGCAATGGAACCGAGGTTCTTCTCCAGCTTGGCACGCTGACGCGTGATCTGGAGCAGCTCGCGCTTCGAGAGGTTGGAATAGGTTCCGTCCTGCATGAGCTTATCGATGTTGGACATCTTCTTCACAGCCTTGCGGATGGTGGGGAAGTTGGTGAGCATGCCGCCGGGCCAACGCTCGATGACGTAGGGCATGCCAACGCTTGTGGCTTTCTCGGCCACGATGTCCTTGGCCTGTTTTTTAGTAGCGACGAACAGGATTTTCTTTCCTGCCTTTGCAATCTGCTTGAGTGCCTCAGCGGCGTCGTCGACCTTTGCTACGGTCTTGTGCAGATCGATGATGTGAATGCCATTACGCTCCATGAAGATGTAAGGAGCCATGGCGGGGTTCCATTTGCGCTTCAGGTGGCCGAAGTGGCAGCCTGCCTGCAGCAGCTGGTCAAAATTTGTTCTTGACATTGTACTGTTTCTTTTTTTTGATTGGTTTGTTTACTTTCTTTTTCGATTCTCTCTTAGAATCCAGCCAAGGGGTAGTCTGATTTCCAGAACATCCTGAATTTCCAGATTATCTAGATTTCCTAGGATAAATAGAGCTTTCCAGCGTTTCTCAGAGTCCCTCTGGTTTAGATGCTAAACGTAGTCCAGTAAATATTAACGCTTACTGAACTGGAAGCGACGACGTGCCTTCGGCTGACCGGGCTTCTTACGCTCAACCTCACGGGCATCGCGGGTCAGGAAACCGTGGTCCTTCAGGTTCTTCTTATCCTCGGCATTTACCTTGACAAGGGCGCGGGCGATGGCCAGACGCAGGGCCTGGCTCTGACCGGTGAAACCGCCACCGTCGAGGTTGGCCTTGATGTCGTATTTCTCAGCAACCTCCAACAGGTTCAGCGGCTGCTTCACCACATACTGCAGGATTGCAGAGGGGAAATATACTTCCAAATCCTTTTTGTTGATCGTGATCTTGCCAGAACCCTCTGACAGATAAAC
>CAMJWJ010000114.1 GCA_946409435.1 uncultured Prevotella sp.
TGTTGCTCAGGCACTTATAAATAATGTTAAACTATAGTGTTGCGGAATTAAGGATTTCAGCGTATTTCTGCGATTTCTGCGTGACTTAAACATAATCTGCGAGAGAGAAGATAGATGATGGAAGAGGTGAGTGTACCATCGCAGGTCTTTGCATTTACTCATTGAGTAATCTCAGTAACTAGGCCACTCACTGAATTGAGAAGGCCATTCACTGAGCTGAGTGGGCCACTCACAATCGTGAGAAGGCCACTCACAGCGCAGAAAATGCTTGGAAGAATTCGTGAAGGGCGTTATTCCGGCAACGCTTCACGTTGTGTCACCACACTCCATCACATTGCCTCATGGTAACCCTTCACCGCAAGCCGTTGTCGTGCAACAGATTACGGCGTCGGTGAAGGGTTTTTCGTTCTGTGAATCTTTATTTTCTGATTGTTTTGAGCGTTTGCTGCGGAGCCATCACGTTGTTCACCTTCTCGGTGTATTCGGCAACCTTGGCTGTTGCCGTCGCCTTGATGTCGCGGCTGCTGCTGCCGATGTGGAACGTGTACTGCCCGCCCTCGGTGAGCCACTGCGAGTTGGCTTCGTCGAACGAGGCCATGTCGCGGCGGTCAATCTGCATGGTCAGCGTCTGGCTCTCGCCGGGCTGCAGGAGGCGCGTCTTGGCAAAGGCCTTCAGCTCGTGGACGGGCTTCTGGATGCTGCCATCGGGGGCAGCGACGTAGACCTGGGCGACCTCCTTGCCGCTGGTGCTGCCCGTGTTCTTGACGGTCACGCTGACGGTGACGACGTCGCCGCTGACCTTCACCGCGGGTCGGGAGAAGTCGAAGGTGGTGTACGACAGTCCATAGCCGAAGGGGTAGGCCACGGGTCTGGAGAAGGTGTCGAAGTAGCGGTAGCCCACGTAGATGTCCTCCTCGTGGTTGGTGTAGCTCTCGTTGGGAATGCCGCTGCCCCAGCCGTTCATCTCGCGGTAGGAGTACATGTCCAGGTCCTGCGGGAAGTTCTTGGTCGACGGGTGGTCGGTGGCAGCCACGGGCCACGTCATGGTGAGCTTGCCAGAGGGGTTGGCCCTGCCCGTCAGCACGTCGGCCACCGAGTTGCCGCCCTCCTCGCCGGGCTGCCAGGCACAGAGGATGGCATCCACGCGGTCGCGCCATGAACAGGTCTCCATGACGGAGCCGCTGTTGATGATGACGATGACGGGCTTGCCGGCAGCATGGAACTGGTCGCTGACGCGGAAGATCATGTCCTGCTCCATCCTCGAGAGGTTGAACTCACCGTCTATCTTGCGGTCCATGCCCTCACCGGCTTGTCGGCCGATGGTGATGATGGCAGCATCGGCCTCCCTCACCTCGTGGGCCACGCAGCGCTCCGAGATCTCTATCTCGTCGAGCTTCGGCTGGCCTTGGTCGAGGAACCACATCATGGGGTTCTTGTCGGCCTTCAGCTTGGCCTTGGCATACTTGACGTAGTTCTGGTAGATCTCGGTGAGCAGCGGCGTGGTAGTGACGCCGACGTTCTTCAGTCCCTGCACCATGTCGACCACGTAGGGCACGTTGACGCAGCCAGAACCCAGTCCGCCCGAGAGGAAGTCGTAGCTGTTGACACCGAACAGGGCGACGGTCTTCAGCCCGCGCATGGGCAGCACGGGGGCTGCCTCCTTGTCGCCGCTCAGCCGGAACGGCTCGTTGCGCAGCAGCACCATGCCCTCGGTCGACGACTGGCGCGTCACCCGCGCGTGGGCCTGCAGGTCGGGCTTGCTGTAGGCGTACTGCCTGAAGCGTGGCGTCTTGACGATATACTCCAGCATGCGGCGCACGCAGCGGTCGACGTCCTGGATGTCGAGTCGGCCGGCCTTGACGTCGGACACGATGTCCTGCACCTGTGCGGGATAGCCGGGCATGAGCAGGTCGTTGCCGGCTGCCGTCTCCTGGCGTACGGGCAGGTCGGCGCGCTTGCCTATCCAGTCGGTCATGACGATGCCCTGGAATCCCCACTCGTCGCGCAGCACGGTGGTCAGCAGGTCTTTATGTCCCTGAGCGTAGGTTCCGTTGATCTTGTTGTACGACGACATCACCGTCCAGGGGTTGCTGCGGCGTACGGTCATCTCGAAGCCCTTCAGGTACAGCTCTCGCAAGGCCCGCTGGCTGACGCGCTCGTCAACCTTGGTACGTGCCGTCTCCTGCGAGTTGACGGCATAGTGCTTGATGCTGACGCCGACACCCTGGCTCTGTATGCCCTTCACCATGGCCGCCCCGATGAGTCCCGTGACGATGGGGTCCTCGGAGTAGTACTCGAAGTTACGGCCGCACAATGGGTTGCGGTGCAGGTTCAGTCCGGGACCGAGGATGACGTCGCAGCCGTACTCCAGCGTCTCGTTGCCGATAGCCTGGCCTACCTGTTCGACCAGCTCGGTGTTCCACGTCGACGCCAGACAGGTGCCGATAGGGAATCCCGTGGCGTAGTACGTCTGCGTGTCGCCCTCACGGTGGGCGTCGATGTGTACGCCTGCCGGTCCGTCACACATCACCGTGGCGGGTATTCCCAGCCGAGGTATGGCCACGGTGGTGCCTGCCGCTCCGGCCACGATCTTCTTCTGGTGTCCCAACATGGCTCCGCTGCCTACGAATCCGTCGTTTCCTCCGCCGGTCAGCAGCTGTGCCTTCTCCTCCAGCGTCATGGCCTTGAGCACCTCGTCGATGTTGTCGGCCCTCAGTTTTGTCTGTGCACTCATTGTCGTTGTGGTTAGCAGGACGGCAAGTCCTGTCGTGATCAGTTTTTTCTTCATAATGCCATGGGGTATGTTTTATTGTTTTAAGTTACTCGCCTCTCATTGCTGCAAAGGTACGAAATAGTTCATAGTTCATAGTTCATAGTTCATAATTAAACGTCCCTTTTAAACCATTTTTAACAATCTATGATAAAAACTATGAACTATGAACTATGAACTATGAACTAAAATGTGTACCTTTGCAGCCGTAACACCAAAACGCGGTGTGACATCAAATCAAAAAACAAACCAACAAACTAACGATGAGAAGACTATCTGCTTTGCTATGGCTGCTGACCGTGACCGTGCTCACCTTCGGCGCCGACCAGTTCACCGAACGTTTCGAGAGCGGCATGCCCACCTCGGCCCCGACGGCCGAGACCACCGCGCAACTTGCCTCTGGCACCTGGACGCTGAAGGGCGTCTACGGCAAGAAGGACAACAACAGCATGCGTGCCGCCATGTCGACAGGCGGCTATCTGGTAACACCCCTGCTCTGCCAGCCCGACCGTGTGACGTTCTCGCACCGTGGCTCCGGCAACAACAAGAAGCTCGTCGTCGAGAAGTCGACCGACAAGGGTGCCACGTGGACCACACTGGGCGAGGTGAGCGTGTCGTCGGCATCGGCCTACGGCAGCAGCTCGTTCAAGTGTAACAGCGTCGAGACCGACACCGAGGTGCTGCTACGCTTCACGTGCCAGAGTTCCACCATCTACGTCGACGACGTGACCGTCACACTCAACACGACGACCCCGCAGTCAGGTGACGACCCTGACGACTCCGACGACCCCACCTACGTCACCGAAGGCACCCCCGTGCCCACCAAGCCGTTCCCCACGGCGCTGCAGACCGTCTACATTGCACCTAAAGGCAGCGACGTGACGGGCGACGGCTCGATGGAGAAGCCGTGGCAGAACCTGCAGTATGCCGTCGACAAGGCGCAGCCCGGCACCCACATCGTCTGCCGTGGCGGAAAGTACAGCCCGTCGAAGAACAGCGACGGGAAATACACCATACGCATCAAGACGTCGGGCACCGCCGAACATCCTATTGTCATCCGTGCCTACGAGAACGAGATACCCGTCTTCGACTTCGAGCAGCAGCTGCTGGAGCAGATGGTCGGCGACCGTGGCATGCTCATCACGGGCAACCACTGGTGGCTCTTCGGACTGCACATCACCCATGCCGCCGACAACGGCATCAAGCTGGAGGGTTCCTACAACCGCATCGAGCGCTGCGTGTTCTCCTACAACCTCGACACGGGCCTGCAGCTCGGCTTCGGCCATAACTTCAGCGACACCTTCCCCGGTGTGAGCCGAAACGACGGCACCTACTGTGCCTACAACGACATCATTGACTGTGACTCCCACCACAACTGCGACTACGACACAAACTACGGCTCCGATGCCGACGGCTTTGCATGTAAGATGCACAACGGACGAGGCAACAGATTCGTGCGATGCCGTGCATGGCACAACAGCGACGACGCCTGGGACCTCTACGAGACCGACTACGACGTCGTGCTGGCCGAGTGCTGGGCGTGGGAGTCGGGCAAGCCCGAAGACCACCTGTGGGTGAAGGACTACATCACCAAGGGCGGCTCGATGTCATTCTCGGGCAACGGCAACGGCATCAAGCTGGGCGGCAACGGTACCGGCGGCTCGTCGAAGGGCATCCACTATGCCTTCAACTGCATTGCCTTCGGATGTAACAAGAGTGGTTCGGTAAAGGGCTTCGACTGTAACAGCCATAAGGACGGACACGTGCTGGTTGGCTGTCTGGCTTTCGACAACGGCTACGACTTCATGTTCGAGAGCGGTGGCTCGGATGCCAACACCGTATATTATAATAATGTATGCCTCGGCCGACAGGAGATATGCGTGGGCCGCGACGACTATAACGCACTGGCAACACCCATGTCGAAGAACGGATGGACGAGTCACCTCGTGACAGGTGCATCGCGCAGCGACTTCCTCTCGCTCGACGAGGACGATGCCCTGCTGCCACGCGACATCTACGGCGGACTGCCTCGGCGCTTCGGCCGACTGGCTGCCGACAGCCGACTGGTAGATGCCGGCAATGCACAGATGGAAGAGTCGATGGCCGTCTGGCAGCAGCTGGTCGCCGACTTCCCATTCCTAAAGCGTACCGTCACCGGCACGGCACGCGACCTCGGTCCCTACGAGCGCCCTGCCGACGACGTGCCTACGGCCGTCAGCCGGCCAGCCAGTGGCACCACGACGGCCGCCAGCCGTAAGTACATGAGCAACGGCCGGCTGGTCATCGAGAAGAACGGTGCCCGCTACAATGCCGTCGGACAGCAATATGTCCGACAGTAGGCAGAGTGACGACACCAAGAAAAACGGCATAACCTGCTGAGTATCAACTCAAGTGTAGGTTGTGCCGTTTTTCTTGGTTTACTGAATCTACCTATTCGTGGACGTAGAGTTGCCAGCCGAGATACGTCTCGACAGCCTCACGAACGATGTCGACAACGTCGGTGCGCGTCATGGCTACGTGGTGCTCAAAACCGTTCTTGCAGATGTACTTCATCAGCTGTTGCAGCCGGTCGACCTTCGTCACGGCGATGCAGCCGTCCATGCCGTACGGGTCGTTGGTGATGTCGCCCTTGCCCAGGTAGGCCTTGATACAGCCCTTCGGATCGTCCGTAGAGATGCGGAAGAAGGTGAACGGACCTTCCGAGACCTTGGCGTAGACGGCACCGAACGTCCTGACCTTGCCTAATGTGCGGCCCAGCACACCGAGCGGACCCAGCTTCAGGTCGTCGTTGCCAACAAACGACTTGGCGTAGTTGCCACAGTGGGTGCACACGCACTTGTTGCGGTCCTCGGCAAAGTTGTTGTTCCAGTCGAGCAGCGCTGAGGCACGGCCTGAAGCCAGCGTCAGGGCATACATCGACACGGCACCGGCCAGGTCGGTCTCGCAGGCGGCGGGGATGAGCTTGTCGCTGAGCATCGACATCGTCACGCAGGGGGCACAGCCGTAGTTCTGCTCCAGCGAGTCCCAGCACTGGATGGCCACGGCCTGCACGTCGTTCTGCTCAATCCACTGCTCGACGGCCACGCTGAACTTTGCCTGTACAGCCACCTTGTCCTTGTAGGCATCGGGCACCTTAGCATAGCTGCACGTGCGGTTGCACATCTCGACGAAACGAGGGTCGTCGTCGCTGATCTTCTGGGCAGCAAAGAGTATCTCGCTGAGATCGGCAGGCACCACCGTGATGCCCGAGCGCTGCAGCAGCTTCTCCGAGGCACGGCAGGTGTTGAAGCCAAGGGGACGCGTGCCAATCTGGCCAAGACGGCAGTGGCGCAGACCGTTCACTACACGGCAAATGGCGGCAAAACGGTCGATGTCCTGGCGCAGCAGCGGGTCGTAGATGCTGTACGTGTGCAGCGTGGTGTCGGTAAAGGGAATGCCGTACTGGTAGAGGTTGTTGCACACCGAGATTTTGCCGCAGAAGGCATCACGGCGCGAGTCCAGGTCTACCTTGTCGTTCTCGTCGTCGCAGGCCTGAACCATGACGGGCACACCGAGGTTGGCATCGCTGATGGCATTGATGATGCCTATCTCGAAACCGAAGTTGGGCAGCGAGACGATGATGCCGTCAATCTCGTCGCGGTGCTCGCGGAACTGCTTGCTGACCTTCAGACCGTCCTCGCGGGTCTCGATAGAGCTGCTGCCTGTGGGCGTGGCGTCCTCAGGCAGGATGATGTACTCGT
Organism: uncultured Prevotella sp.; assembly: GCA_946409435.1. Taxonomy (GTDB): domain Bacteria; phylum Bacteroidota; class Bacteroidia; order Bacteroidales; family Bacteroidaceae; genus Prevotella. Next base: position 6,511 of record CAMJWJ010000114.1, read on the forward strand.
AGCCACCGTCGTCGAGCGTCTTCAGCAGTTGCTTGCGCACGTCGCGGGCCAACTCGGAATTAAAATAGGCGCGTGTTCCGATGATTACGCCAAAACAAGTCTTTCCGTTCTTCATATAGTTTTAATTAGTGCTTAGTTCTTAATAGTTTGTCTTGCATGGAGCAGCAGTTAATTATTAATTATTAATTGTTAATTATTAATTAGTTCTTACGGCTGGCTCTCGCCCTCGACGTACTCCTCGAGGAACATGTGCTCACCGTCGTAGACGGCGTAGGAGAACTGCGTGATCCAGTCGCCCAGTATCATCATGCGGGTGTGGCGTGCCAGCTTGATGTCCAGCTCGATGTGGCGGTGGCCAAAGATGAAGTAGTCGATGTTAGGGTGGCTCTCGATGTACTCCTTGGCAAAGAGCACCAGATGCTCCTTGTCCTCACCGAGGTACACCACGTCGTTACGCTCCTTGTGCTTCACGTAGCTGTGGCGTGCCCACTGCAGTCCGAAGCTGATGCCCCAGCGGGGGTGCAGGGCAGAGAAGAGCCACTGGCACACGCGGTTGTGGAACACGGCACGTATCAGCTTGAACGACTTGTCGGGATCGCCCATGCCGTCGCCGTGGGCCAGGAAAAACTCATGGCCGTACAGCTCGATGGTCTGTGGCTGCTTGTGTAGCGTGACGCCGCACTCCTTCTCCAGGTATTCGTAGGCCCAGATGTCGTGGTTGCCCGTGAAGTAGTGCACCTCGACTCCCATGTCGGTCAGTTCCGACAGCTTGCCGAGAAACCGTGTGAATCCCTTCGGCACCACGTAGCGGTACTCGTACCAGAAGTCGAACATGTCGCCCAGCAGGTAGACTGCCGCTGCCTTCTCCTTGATGGAGTCCAGGAATCGCACCAGCCGCCGCTCCTGCATGCGCTGGTGAGGCACCGCTAACGACCCAAGGTGGGCGTCGCTGAGAAAGTAAATGTTCTTCATAGCCTTATGCGTCCATTTCTCATTACTCATTACTCATTTCTCATTTCTCTCAGTCAAACCCTAACTCCACGCGGGCTTCCTCGCTCATCATCGACTGGTCCCACGCTGGCTCGAACACCAGGTTGACGTTGGCTGCAGCAATGCCGTCGACGCTCTCAACCTTCGTGCGGACATCCTCCAGAATGAAGTCGGCGGCAGGGCAGTTGGGAGCCGTAAACGTCATGTCGAGGTCCACCACCGTGGCACGACTGCTGGCCGTCGATGGCTCCGTGTCGCTGTCGTCCTCGTGCACGTCAATCTTGTAGATCATGCCCAGGTCGTAGATGTTGACGGGTATCTCAGGGTCGTAGACGGTCTTCAGCACGTCCACGATGCGCTCTTCGAGCAGGCTCTTTTCTTCTTGTGTCATCTTGTCTGTCTTGTAACGTTGCTTGTCAGCATGTCTCAGTAGACACACTTTACGACGCAAAGATACTATTTTTTCATCGTACCGCCAAATATTTTGACTTTTTTCTGTTACAGCAAGGGAAAACCACCCTGCCTGACAGCTATGCCGCCCACACTTTCAGGTCGTCACATCAACCTGTTGGCCCGTTGTTTCAGACAGGTTGTTTACATATGTGGGCTCAATGCACAATAACTGGGATTGGACTGTTTCTTTTGAATTTATA
>CAMJWJ010000115.1 GCA_946409435.1 uncultured Prevotella sp.
ATGCCCTTCACGAATCCTTCCAATCTATTTTTTGATGTTGTGAGTGGCCCACTCACGGAGCTGAGTGGCCTAGTTACGGTCGTGAGTGGCCTAGTTATTGCAATTACTCATTGACTAAATTCAGAAATGCAATGAGTAAATGCAAAGACCTACGATGTGCTTCACTCTCAGTTCTTACCTCATACCTCAAACATCACCCATCATCCATCTTACATCATCCATCATCCATCACACATCCAACCCTTCACCGTATCTTGCTGTATGATTGTGTATTACGCGCCCGGTGAAGGGTTTTGTTGCACATGACTCTTGCCTTTATAATAATAAAAACAGCTCTCTCTACCCTTCATGGTGAGGGTGGAGCTGTTGCACAAGTAGGTCAACTGCTATATCATTGCCTTTCATTTATACCTCTATAAAACTATACGCGTACGCGCATGCAGGGTGTCGCATCACCGAAGTCACGGTGCTGCTGTGAGCATTAATATAAAAAGTTAAAAAAGCCCATTATTCGTCGTTATTCCGATAATTATTACTATTTTTGCATCAGATATTAAACAATGAGCGCAAACTAATAAGATGAAGAATAGTAGAGCTGTTTATTCATTAGCTATGATAACCATCCTGTTGCTATGCACACAAGTACTGCTGGCACAAAATGCTTCAAACTCACTATTGGCAAGAGGTGAAAAGATAGAAAGCTATGTGCTGTGCAATGGCAAGAAGGTAAAGGCCATTTACAAGGTAAGGGATAGGTCCAATCGTAAAGTCATGCTGGGAGTCAACAGCTATTCTACTTCAGCCATTGACACCACGCTGAAGGGAAAAATAGAAGTACCTGCAACCATCATGGCACCTAACGGCCTGCCATACAAGGTGATTGCCGTGTCGCGCCGTGCCTTTGCCGACTGCCGGCACATCGTGGAGGTGGTGCTGCCCGACAGCATCTACGACATTGGCGACCAGTCGTTCATGAACTGCCGCTCGTTGCGTAGCATCGTGTTGCCCGTGGGTACTCGCTATCTTTGGCCTTATGCCTTCCGTGGATGTAACAACTTGAGGCGCATAGAGGTCAAGGCATCAGTGCCTCCAGACTCCTACAACGATGTTTTCGACGATCACACGCTGCGCTTTGCCACCCTTGTGGTACCTTCAGCCCATGCCAAGTCTTACCGCAATGCTTTCGTATGGAATATGTTCCGCTATTCCATTTCAAACTGGGACTTACGACGCTGACGCCTCTGCTTTGCTATCTCAGCAGTTGAGAGGGCATAGATGCGCTGCTGCCATTGCTGCCATTCCGACAGCATGGCCTCGCATATCTGGTCGCGGTCGCCGGAGGTGAACCGTGAATCCAATTGGGCCGTATAGTCGTAGCAGAACTGATTGACGCTCATGACACGCTGTGTGAGGTCGGGCCAGCGGTATTCCCACTGCGTCAGCGTGTCGGTGTGCTGTGTCAGCTGGGTGCGCTCCATCTGTTCGTGCAGGGCCTCTATGGCCTCCGCCTTGGCATAAGCCACACGGTTCAGCTCCTCGTCCATGGTTTCCACACGCCACAGCAGGATGCACACGACACACAGCAATGCAGCAATGACGGCGGCTACAATCCAGCTTATGAGGCGCTTCTTCCGTGAGCATAGCCTTACGATGTCGGCCTGTAGCTCTGCAACATTCTGGTATCGGGTGTTGATAGGCAGCAGACAGCGGCTCCACACCTTCTGGTATTGGCTCGGCAGGGGCATCTCGCTCATGATGACTCCCAGCGAATAGATGTCGTTACGCAGGTCAGGGCCTGCCTCGGCAGCCTGTTCGGGAGCCATATAGCGTGCAGTGCCTGCCTGTTGCTTCAGCATGGCAAACTCATCGGTGTCAGCCAATCCGAAGTCTATCAGTTTCACGTGGCCGCCTATGCGCGTCAGCATGATGTTCTGGGGTTTCAGGTCACGGTGTACGATACCCAAAGAGTGGATGTAGCCCACGGCCTGAAGCAGCTCGTTGAGGACACGGACAGCATCGTCCTGGTTTAGCGATGACTCTTTCAGCGTCGTACCATCAACATACTCCATCACGATACATGTCCCCAGGCCGCTCACTTGCTCCATACCCAGCGTCTGTATCACGTTGGGATGCTGCATCTGTATGAGTATCTCGAACTCCTTGCGCAGCATCTGTCGTGCAAGGACGTTATTGCTGCCATTGTCGTTCAGTCCTTTCAGCAGAAACCACCTCCCATAGCGCTGAGCACGGGCAATGACGTTGTACTCCGAGGAGTACATGACGGACACGTCGATGAAGTCGGCAGAAATCTCGTCTGCCGTAATGCTGTTGATATACCCTGAATGTTCTTCCATGCTCAATCTTCGCTCGTCAGGTATTCAAAGCGCACACCCCCGCTTTTACCACAGATATAGGCCGCAGGTGCGTTCTTACCTTGCTGCAGCTGGTCGAGGTAGAGTGGCTGTCCCTCAATAAAGATGCTGCAGAGGAACGTGTCGCCTGGCTGCAGGCGCGTATTCTCAGAATGAATCACACGGAAATGCTGGCTACCATTATATTCCACGTCGCACACACGCCCGGGATGCCACGTCAGCCGCAGCCGGTCGCCACGTGTCAAGCCGTCAACCACACTCAGCACCCTGCCCATCATGATCGAGCTGCTTTCCTCATCTCCGACACGGGTAGATTTTTTTATAAAGGCATTGAAGTCGGCATATCCTATAAAGCGTGCCAGAATAGAGAGCGTCGAGAGGCGCGGCTCGTGCTCCTCGTCCAAGACTCCCCAGATACGTCGTAGCGTATTACGGCTCAACATCTCACCGACACGGGCATAGATGCGGCTGCTCAATAGGTCGAAGTCCTTCGGCGTCTGCAGTTTCCGGTCCAAGGCCTGTTCCACGCTATTCCTCAGGGCTGCTATGTTCTCTTTCGTTGTAATCATAGTGCAAAGATACACAGATTTCGTCATTTGGCAAACTCCTGTAACAAAAAAATACCATGAAATTGCTGCATGATTACAATATGGGCCAAAATGGACGAATATGGTTCAGAAAAAATGTTGTACTTTTGCAAAATCTATGCAATTATTGTCATTCAGAATCATGACTTAATAACGTATCGAAAAAACTATTTACTAATTATTCACATAAAAAAAGAACTACTATGAAACAGTTTAAACTCACTTATCTGTTCACCTTCCTCATGAGCATGGTTGGGGCAACAGCATCGGCTGACAATTCAGCCACCATCACGGCCAGCGACGTGACCATCGAAAGAGGCAAGACGGCCGACGTGACATTTACCATCAACTCCGAGTCGTTTGCAGCCATTGCCGAGTTCAAGCTCATGCTGCCCCAGGGTGTGACCATCAAGTACGATGCCGAAGAGGAAGACTATGCCTATACGCTGGGCAGCGCCATGACGCTGAAGAGCCATACGGCCACCATCATCAAGCAGGACAACGGTGCCTTCTACGTACTGGTATCCAACTCTTCCGGCAGGGAGTTCAAGGCCGCTTCCGGCGACTACCTGACCATTACGCTTGAGGCTGACGAGACGGCAGAGTCTGGCACGGCTGTCTTGCAAGAAATTGTCATAGGCAGCCTCCATGCAGACAAGCTGAACACCGAGACAGAGGCTTCGTTCAATGTCAACGTACCTGTAATCTATTACACACTAAATAGTGACCAAACGGGGTTGGTGGTAACTTATAGAGGTCAGAGTTATGATGAGTATAATGAGTATACGGGCGATGTCGTCATACCTGAAACCGCAGAGTATAATGGAAAAACTTATAACGTTACTGCCATCGGTGACGAAGCTTTCAACGGATGCACTGGCTTAACCGCCGTCACAATCCCCAACAGCGTGACAGCCATCGGTGGCAATGCTTTCGGTGACTGCTCTGGCTTAACCGCCGTCACAATACCCAACAGTGTGATATCCCTCGGTTATGGTGCTTTTCGTGACTGTACCAACTTAACCGCCGTTACCATTGGAAGCAGCGTGACATCCATTGGTGAGCACGCTTTCTCTGGTTGTTCTGGCTTAACCGTCGTCAACATTCCCAACAGCGTGATATCCATCGGTAACGGTGCTTTCATTGGCTGTTTTGGCTTAACTTCCGTCACCATTCCCAGTAGCGTAACATCCATCGGTGAGGGGGCTTTCTCTGGCGGTTCTAGCTTAACCTCCATCATTGTAGAAAATGGTAACAGTATTTATGATTCACGTGACAATTGCAATGCTATTATTGAAACAGCATCAAACACATTAATTGCAGGATGCTCTACAACAGTAATCCCCAACAGCGTGACAGCCATCGGTAACTGTGCTTTCCGAGGATGCTCTGGCTTGATTTCAGTCACCATTCCTTACGGCGTAACTGCTATCGGTAACTTCTCTTTCAATGGTTGCGATTTAACCTCCGTCACTATCCCAAACAGTGTGACATCCATCGGTGAGTGGGCTTTCTTTGGTTGCTTTAACTTAACTGATGTGTATTGTGATGCGGAGAAAGTGCCGTCTACGGGGGCTGATGTTTTCACAAATAGTAACATCAGCAATGCCACGCTACACGTTCATGCCGCCTCTATTGCAGCCTATAAGGCACAGGCACCTTGGAGTAGCTTTAAATCGGTAGTAGGCTTGCCAACATGCGCCACACCTACCATCACATACGCCGACGGCAAGCTGTCGTTCCACTGCGCTACAGAAGGTGTTACGTACACCTATAATATCACAAATGCGGATATTCAAGGAGGCAAGGCCGATGAGGTACAGCTGACTGGCGTCTATATGGTCACCGTCTATGCCTCAAAGGAAGGCTATGACAACAGCAGCGTGGCGACTTTCGAGATTCCCATGAACTTACTGAAGGGTGACCTGAACAACGACAATATGATTAACGCCCTGGACATCCAAGAGGTCATCAACATCGCCTCAACCAAAGATTGACGTAAGAGCACTACTGCGGTAAGCGCAGCAAACGAGGAAAGAACCTTCAAAAGTCTTGGGGGATAATTAACAACTATCTTATTAAGGCTTTTGAAGGTTCTTAAACACTATAAGATGAAATTATTTTCCAAAAGTTTTGAGTTTCACAGTTTTTATTTGTATCTTTGCCACGTCATAAAACAACTAACAAACAGACTCCAGACGAGAGTTATAATATGAAACGAATTACTACCCTGATGGTGCTGATGCTGACCGCGATAGTTGGCAGCGTAGCACAAGACATGAAAGTCGTTGACTTCAAACTGCTTGAGAACGACCTCACGGCGAATCGTTACGAAACACAGAAGTTAGACCAGAACGGTGAGAGGACTGCGCTGATCAAGATTGTCACTCCCGAGCGTGGCTTTGCCTTCGACGGCGGCTCACTTGGCGTAGTGGCTACAGAGGAGCATACAGGCGAGATATGGCTCTACGTACCTCGCAGGGCCCAGAAGCTCATCATCCAGCATAAGGACTACGGCGTGCTGCGCGACTACTTCTACCCCATACCCATTGAGGGTGGCAGGACATACGAGATGCTGATAGACATCGGCACTGGCCGATATGCCACCATCACGTCGTCGGTGGCCAAGGCCGACATCTTCGTCGACGGCGAGCCATGCGGCATGTCACCAGTCAGGAAGTACCTCAACTACGGCCGCCACACCGTGCGTGCCATCCGTGACCGCTTCGAGGGCGAGACTGCAGTGACCATCACAACCAATGCCGAACAACAGACCAGTCTGGTGAACGTAGAGATGCAGGACATGAGCCACCTGTATGGCGACGTGGTGGTGACTGTCGACAACAAGGCCAACATCTATATGAACGGCCAGCTGATGGGTACCGGAGAGTGGCGCACCCAGCTGCGCGAGGGCAACTACACCATCGAGACGCGCAAGGCAGACAGCGAGCCGGCCATGACGTCGTTCACCGTGACTGCTCAGAGTAATAACATCATAAAGGCCAACGCCCCCATACCACACACGGGCTGGCTACACGTCTACACCCGTCCGCGCAACGTCAAGACATCGCCCTTCGATGTCAGCGAGGCCATCACGCTGCCCATAGGCACCTATCAGATGGAGTTTTCCAAAAAGGGATACGTCACCCAGAACCGCGAATACACCGTACGCCGCAACGAGACAACCCGCGACACTGTCACGCTGGTGCATAACACATACGTCAAGCCCACGGCATTCTACTTCGGTGGCGGCTTCACGGTGCGCAGCCTCTCAGGTCTGACGGGTATTGTGGGAGCCATCTACCAGAACCACGACCTGCAGGCGAGCTACACGTTTGGAATGAAGAAGTCGGATGCCATCTACTGGAACGGCGACATGAACTCGGCAGCCACCTACACGATGCACTCCATCGGCGTGAAGTACGGCTACCAGATTCCGCTGATGCGCCAGCTGGCTATCACGCCACAGGTGGGCTATTACTACAACTTCCTTATCTCCGAGGGAAGAGCAACGGGCGACGGCACCTCGGCACATTCCCTCAGCGTGGGTGCCAAGCTCTTGCTGGTACCCATGAAACATCTCTACGTCTTCGTAGCACCGGAGTACATGTTCGGCATGTCGAAGTCAGACATCTTCAAGACCATCACCAACGCCACCAACGTCAGCATCGATGGCTTTGCCGTGCATGCTGGTGTGCTGGTGAGCTTCTGAACACGCTTCAAACATCATACGCCTTTCGGAAAAGATAAATACATAATATATATATATGAAAAGAAACATCCTATATCTGTTGAGCGTCCTGCTGCTCTCTGCTTGTGGCGGCGGTGACGACGGTGGGGGCGGCAGCACACCCTCAGGCGGTTCAGAATATCTTAACGTGAGCGGCATCGACATACCCGGCGGCAATACAACGGCTACGCTGAGCATCAAGGCCAGCAACAACTGCGAGTGGGTCGTCAAGTGGAGCGACTCGTGGATCCGTAACATTAGCCCCAGCCACGGGCGAGGCGACCAGAACGTCACCATCACCGTGACACCCAACCCATCGTCGTCGGCCGAGCGTACTGCTGTCGTCACGGTGACCAACACCAGCGGAACGATCACGCGTAACGTCACCATCACGCAGATGGCAAGCAGTGAGGCGTTGGAACTGAGCACAAAGGAGATGAACTTCACCTACCAGTCGGGCAGCCAGGACTTCACCGTCACAAGCAATACCCACTGGACCATCACAGGTATGACCGGCTGGCTGCACTTGAGCAAGAGCGAGGGCGACAACACAAGTACGGTGACCGTCTCCGTCGACGAGAACAATACCGAAACGAAGCGCGAGGCCGTGCTGAACGTCACAGGTGACAACGGACAACCCGTCAAGCTGACCGTCACACAGACTGGCCGTCCTACCGAGTTCAGCGTATCGCCGACGGCCATCGTCGCAGAGGCTCCAGCATCGACCGTACAGTTCAATATATCGGGTAACGCACGCTGGACTATCCAGTCGAACGCCAGCTGGGCAACGCTGAGCACTGTCGAGGGCGAGGGCAGCAAGTCCGTTATCGTCACGCTGGCCGACAACACCCAGGAGGAGTCGCGCGTGGCAGAGATAACCATCAGCTCGTCGACAAAAAGAGAAGTGGTACACATCACGCAGGCTGCAGCCACACGACCCGCCATCAGCGGACTGCAAGTTTCGGGCAAAGAGCGCAACGAGGCTACTATAGCCTTCCAATTCACATCGATATTCCCCGTCACGGAGTACGGTGTATGCTACTCGACGAGCAATGAGGCTCCCACCACAGCCGACACACATACCACACAGACAGGCTCTGGCAACGAGGGCAGCTACAGTGCCACACTGTCCGGTCTGTCCGAGGGTACTACCTACCATCTGCGTGCCTATGCCAAGAGCGTGGTAGGCATCAGCTACAGCGACAAGACTACATTTAAAACTACTCAGGGAGAAATGCCCAACCCTGGCGACAATCCATATCCACAGTGGTAGTCCATTAACGTCATAACATGATATCACGATGAAAAAGATAAGATTATTTGTAGCATTCCTCGCTACGATGATAACTTGTAACGGGTTCGGTCAGACAGCTACTATCACGGCCAACGACGTGACCATTGAGAAGGGCAAGACGGCCGACGTGACGTTTA
>CAMJWJ010000116.1 GCA_946409435.1 uncultured Prevotella sp.
CAGGGCTTCATAGTTTCTCGTGCCTCGAAACCACGAAACCCTATATCGTTACGAATAAGTGAGCACAATACAAAACAAAAGAAGTATTTTTTTGTTTTTATTGTCGAACGAAAGTAACTTCTCGTGAAACAAGTTACGAAATAAGTGAGAGAAACACAAAGAAAAACGAAAATTTGATTTGTTTTCTTTATTTTTTTTTGTATCTTTGCCCGCAATAGTTCATAGTTCTAAAGTATATTTTAAAGAATTAACATAAACAAGACAATCAACATGAAAAGAAACAATGCAACAACATGGGCTGTAGCTCTGTTTGTAACGGCTTTCGGAATGACCTCCTGCCAGTTGGACATGCCGAAAGAAAAGAAGACATCGTTTGAAACGTTAACAGTGAAGAAACAAGACATCACTGTGCCTGTGAAATACAGCGCCAAGCTGAAAGGACGCACCGACGTGACCATTACGCCACAGGTGAGCGGACAGCTGACGCAGATTGCCGTCAGCGAAGGTCAGCAAGTGAGGAAGGGACAGGTGCTCTTTGCCATTGACTCACGTAATGCCCAGCTCGACCTGGAGGCAGCACAGGCCAATCTGCAGTCGGCGCAGGCTGCGGAAAACAGTGCGAAACTGGAATACGAGTCGAACAAGAACCTGTTTGAGAAAAATATCGTAAGCCGATATATGTTGGACAATTCGGAAAACAGCTACAAACGGGCACAGGCAACTGTTGCACAGGCACAGGCTTCGGTGAACCGTGCAAGAGTGACCCTTGGTTTCTGTACCATCACGTCTCCCGTGGCTGGCGTCATCGGTGAGATTCCTGTCCGTACGGGTGACCAGGTATCGCCAGGCACGCTGCTCACCCTTGTGAGTGGCAATACCAACATGGACGCCGAGTTCTCGATTACCGAGGCGCTGATTGAGTCAATGGTGCAATATGGCGTGACAAAGGCTGACAGGGAAAAATACATCGCCGAACTACCTGACGTAACCTTCATGATGAAGAACGGCACCGAGTATCCTCACAAGGGACGTGTCACCAGCCTGACAGGTGTCGTCAATGCAGCCACCGGCTCTATTGCCTGCAAGGCTTCGTTCCCCAATCCCGAAGGTCACCTGTACTCCGGCATGCAGGGTACGCTTGTATTACCTTTAGAAGAGAAAGACGTCATCGTCATCCCCCAGTATGCCGTAGTGAACCTGCAAGACAAGTCGCTGGTATATAAGGTGAAAGCCGACAGTACCGCCACAGCTGTCGACGTTACGACAGAGGACATCGGCAACGGCAAAGACTGCATCGTAACCAGCGGACTGAAAGTCGGCGACAAAATCGTGACCGTTGGTGCCAATAATGTCAATGAAGGACAGCAGGTGCTGTTTAATGAGAATTGAGCATAAAGAAGTATGAAGAACAATATATTCATCAACAAGACCGTGATGGCGTGTGCCATCTCGATTGTCATTGCGCTGGTAGGCTACATCTCGATGAGCACGCTGGCCGTTGAACAATATCCCGACATCGCACCGCCTACGGTGCTCGTCTCCACCACCTACGACGGTGCTGACGAGAACACCGTGATGAAGTCGGTCATCCAGCCACTGGAAGAGGCCATCAACGGTGTGACGGACATGACCTACATGACCTCGAAGGCAGCAGCCAACGGAGTCGTCAGCATCAATGTCTATTTCAAGCAGGGCGTCGATGCCGACATGGCGGCGGTCAATGTCCAGAACCGTGTGACCCGTGCCATGGCACTCCTGCCAGCCGAAGTGAACAAGGTTGGCGTACAGGTGATGAAGCAGCAGAGCAACATCCTACAAATCTTTGCCGTGAAAAGTGTTGACGGCAAATACGACGAGGACTTCATCTCCAACTACGTCGACATCAACATCAAGCCACGCCTGATGCGTATCACCGGTGTGGGTAACGTGATGAGCCTGGGTAACACCTACGCCCTGCGCATCTGGCTGAAGCCTGACATAATGGCACAATACGGTCTGACACCTAACGACGTTTTCTCGGCCATTGGTGGTCAGAGCTTCGTCGCCGGTACCGGTTCGTTGGGTGAGCAGTCGGGTAACTCATACCAGTACTCCATGCAGTATAAGGGTACGCTGAAAAGCGTCGAAGAGTTCAACGACATCGTGCTACGCACCAGCGACGGTGGCCACATGCTGCACCTTAGCGACGTGGCCGACGTGAAAATAGGTGCCATGAGCTACAACTTCACCTCGAACATTCAGGACCTTCCGGGTGCGCTCTTCATGGTATTCCAGGCTCCTGGTGCCAATGCCACCGAGGTGAATGCCCGCATCAACAAGACGTGTGAGGAGATGAAGAAGACGATGCCTGCCGGTCTGGAGTTCGTCACCATGATGACCAGCGACGACTTCCTCTTTGCTGCTATCCACAACGTCGTCGAGACGTTGGTCATTGCCATCATCCTCGTGGTGTTGGTAGTGTTCTTCTTCCTGCAGAACTTCAAGGCTACCATCATACCCTCGATATCCATCATCGTGTCGCTGCTGGGCACCTTTGCCATCGTCAAGATGGCAGGTTTCTCGCTCAACATCCTGACACTGTTCGCCCTCGTGCTGGCCATCGGTACCGTGGTCGACGACGCCATCGTGGTGGTCGAGGCCGTTATGGCGAAAATGGAGGGTGGCATCAGCGATGCCCGCGAAGCCACACGCCAAGCCATGAGCGAGGTGTCGGTAGCCGTCATTTCGTGTACCTTGGTATTCATGGCAGTGTTTATCCCCGTGACGTTCATGCCAGGCACCTCGGGTACGTTCTTCACCCAGTTTGGCGTGACGATAGCCTCGTCTGTCGGACTCTCGTGCATATCGGCACTGACGCTCTGCCCTGCCCTTTGCGCCATCATGATGAAGGTGACCGAAGGCAAGAAAGAAGGCAAAAGCCTGACCTACTACACCAAGAAGGCTTATACCGTCAGCTACAACGCCATATACAACAAATATAGCCGGAGCGTACAGAAGTTCATCAAGCGCCCCGTCTTGGCATGGAGTCTGCTGGCTCTGGCTGCCGTGCTGCTCGTATTCTTCATGAAGAGTCTGCCGTCCGGCCTTGTCCCCCAAGAGGACCAAGGTGTCTTCCTTGCTGAGGTACGTGCTCCGGAGGGCAGCACGCTACATCAGACCCGTGAGATTCTGAAGCAAGTGGAGGCAAAGGTGAAGAAGATTCCCGAACTGGAGAGCTTTGCTGTCTGCTGCGGCTATGGCATGGTGTCGGGTGAGGGTTCCAACTTTGCCACCCTGATTGTGCGCCTGAAGAACTGGGAGGAGCGTCCTGGCATGAACCATCTGATAGACCTCGTCCTTTATCGGTTCTACTTCGACTGTATGGACATCAAGAATGTGCAGGTGCTGCCTTTCCAGATGCCTCAGATTCCGGGTTATGGCTCGAGCAACAGCGTGAGCCTTGTGGTGGAAGACCCCACCGACGGCAACCTGTCGGAATTTGCTAAAAAAACAGAGCATTTCCTGACTAAGTTGAGCGAACGTCCTGAAATAGGCTCGGCCATGTCGTCGTACTCCGAGCGTTACCCGAAGTATCAGGTTGATGTCGATGCTGTCCAATGCGACCGTGCCGGTGTTTCGCCGGCTATCGTATTGAGCACGCTCGGCTCGTTCTGCGGTGGCGCATACATCGGTAACTTCAATCAGTTCGGCAAGGTATACCGCATCATGGCTGCTGCCTCGCCCGAATATCGTCTCGACCCACAGTCACTGAACAACATCTTCGTCAAGGTGAAAGGTGACAAGATGGCTCCCATCTCCGAGTTTGTCACCCTGAAAGATATTGTCGGACCGCCGAACATTGAACATTTCAACCTGTTCCAGAGCATCAGCTGCTTCATCACGGCAGGCAGCGGTTATACCGAAGGAGATGCCCACAAGGCTATCGAAGAAGTATTTAAGGAGACCATGCCGAACACCGCTACCTATGAGTACAGCGGAATGTCGCGCGAACTGGAAGAGGCTGCCGGTTCTAATGCAACTGCCCTCATCTATGTCATCTGTGCCATCCTGATCTACCTCATCCTTGGCTCACTCTACAACTCATGGTTCACACCGTTGGCCGTGCTCTTCAGCGTTCCCTTCGGACTGATGGGTGCTTTCGTCTTCGCCTATCTCGGCAATCTGATGCAACTGCCTGGTATGGACAACAACATCTACCTCCAGACGGGAGTTATCATGCTGATTGGACTGCTCTCCAAGACTGCCATCCTCATTACCGAGTTCGCCACTGAGCGCCGTGCTCAGGGCATGAGCATCGCCGATGCTGCTTTCGAGGCATGCAAGGAACGTCTGCGCCCCATTCTGATGACGGTGGCCACAATGATTATCGGCATGATACCCCTCGTCATCGAGGGAGGTGCCGGTGCAAACGGCAACCGTGCTCTGGCTCTTGGAGTTATCGGCGGTATGGGTATCGGCACCCTTGCGCTGCTCTTCGTTGTTCCCGCATTCTTCATCGTGTTCCAGAAATTGCATGAGCGATTCCAGGGGAAAACCGTATGAAATCGTAATCACGAAAAAATAATGTAACATCGTCACCAGCGAATATGAATACAAAGAAACTTGTCACCGCAGCAGCCGCGAGTCTGATGCTCACAAGCTGTGGTATATATAATAAGTATGAAGCTCCCCACCCTACCTCCGAGGGAGAAGTTAGAACTCTGTTTGGCACAGAAGTCCCCACGGAGACTGTTGGAGGAACCTCCATTGCCCAGATGTCGTGGCGCGAATTTTTCACAGACCCCCAGCTGCAGCAGCTCATCGAGCAGGTGTTGACCAATAACACCGACCTGAATTCAGCACGCATCGCCATCGAGAAGAGCGAGGCCTCGCTGAAGATGGCCAAGATGGCCTATCTGCCGTCGCTTTACTTCTCCCCTCAAGGCACACTGGCCAAGTTTGACAACAATCCATGGTCGAAGACCTACGACCTGCCACTACAACTGTCGGTAGACGTCGATGTGTTTGGCAGCATCACCAACAAGAAGCGTGCTGCAAAAGCCGTTCTGCTGCAAGCACAGCTTGGCGAGGAAGCCTTGCGTACCAACCTTATCAGTGCCGTCGCTCAGCAGTATTACATGCTACAGGTGCTCGACCGGCAGTTGGAAATACTTACCATGACGGACAGTCTATGGAACGCCTCATTAGAAACACAGAAGTCGCTGTGGGAGAACGGTATGGCTTACTCCACTGCTGTCAACCAGATGGAGTCGTCATACCTGAACGTGAAGACACAGATAGTCGACACACGCCGCAACATCCGTGCTACAGAGAATGCGCTCTGCCGTCTGTTAGCGATTTCACCCCAGCACATCAGTCGCTCACGGTGGGGCAGTGCCGCCCTGCATCATCCGGAAGCCAAAGGTGACTCTGGACAGCGTATGTTTGACACACAGTTCTTCAAGACCGGAGTACCTTCAGCCATGCTCGAGCGTCGCCCAGACATCCGCATGGCAAACGCTGCCATGGAAGAGGCTTTCTATAACACACAGGCTGCCCGTGCCGCCTTCTTCCCAGGCATCACGCTAACAGGATCGGCAGGTTGGACGAACTCGGCAGGCGGCATGGTTGTTAACCCTGGCAAACTACTGCTTACCGCCATCGGACAACTCACGCAGCCTATCTTTGCCCGAGGGAGGCTAAAAGCCAACCTGAAAGTCTCGCAACTGACCGAGAAAGACTTGGAGAAGAAATACGTACAAACCGTCATCGATGCCGGCAATCAGGTAAACGAAGCCATGGCCGACTGTCAGGCAGCCCGCGAGAAGCACCAGTACTACCACCGTCAGGTGCAAGTGCTGCATGATGCCTACACCGGTACACACGAGCTGATGGACAATGGCAAGGCGAGTTATCTCGAAGTGCTCACCGCACAGGAGAGCCTGCTCAGCGCACAGCTCAGCGAGGCTATGAACATGTATAAAGGCACGCAGGCCGTCATTGCCCTCTACATCGCACTCGGTGGGGGGACGAAATGAAACACCAACAGCAAAGACTATTATACACTAAACTATATGACGATTAAGAAACTATCTATCTTTCTCTGAGTGCTTACAACGGCGTTATACGCCGTAGCCCAGGACAGGCTCATTACAAATGAAAACGAGCTGAGAGCTTTTGCCGCCTCGGTAAACGATGGTACCTACGACGGACAAAGGGTCTGTCTCGCTAGCGACATCACACTGGAGCAGGGAGCATGGATTCCTGTCGGTACGAAAGCCAATCCCTTCAACGGAGTGTTCGAGCGACCAGATGGCCGTCTTCGCCGACGGGGTCTGCTGCGGTGTTCTCCATGCCTACGTGTTCTCCAAAGACGATATCTCGTGGGCAGGGCGCGTCTACGACGACATGCACCAGGGCAAAATCTACGTACGCTATTACAGCGCCGAGCAACACACTATATACACCACCGAGGCCACCCTTTCGGGTGCAGCAAATAGTGAGGTATATTTGGACTTCAACAAGTAGGCAATTGTAAACTTCGTATAGCATTTTCCACTGCACAAGCAGAGTGGCTCTGACGAAATGTTTAAAAACCGTGAAAAGGCAGAAAGAATTTCAGGGTTGGCGGCTATGAATTAAGAAATAATTCGTACCTTTGCACATAAATTCGAAAGAAAAGAGAAACAAGACATATTGTAAACTGTAAAATTAAAAAAACGTTATGGTAAACTACAAGGAATTAGGTCTCGTAAATACCCGCGAGATGTTTAAGAGAGCAGTGGCCGGCGGCTACTCCATCCCCGCCTTCAACTTCAACACCATGGAGCAGATGCAGGCTATCGTGCAGGCTGCTGTGGAGACGAAGTCACCCGTCATCATGCAGGTATCAAAGGGTGCCCGCAACTATGCCAACGCAACCATTCTGCGCTACATGGCCGAGGGTGCTGTGGCTTATGCCAAGGAACTGGGATGCGCTCATCCTGAAATCGTGTTGCACCTCGACCACGGCGACAGTTTCGAGCTGTGCAAGGACTGCATCGACATGGGCTTCTCCAGCGTCATGTACGACGGTTCGTCACTGCCCTACGAGGAGAACATCAAGATTTCTCGTCAGGTGGTAGAATATGCTCACAAGTACGATGTTACCGTAGAGTGCGAACTCGGTGTGCTCGCTGGTGTCGAGGACGAGGTAGCCTCTGAAGTGAGCCACTACACCAAGCCCGAGGAGGTGATTGATTTCGCTACCCGTACGGGCTGCGACTCGCTGGCTATCTCCATCGGTACTTCTCACGGTGCATACAAATTCAAGCCTGAGCAGTGCACACGCGACCCGAAGACCGGCAAGCTCGTTCCTCCCCCATTGGCATTCGACGTGCTGCATGAGATTGAGAAGAAGCTGCCCGGATTCCCCATCGTGCTCCATGGTTCTTCCAGCGTTCCCCAGGAAGAGGTGGATACCATCAACAAGTACGGCGGCAACCTGCCCGACGCCGTTGGTATTCCCGAGGAGCAGCTCCGCGAGGCATCGAAGAGTGCTGTCTGCAAGATCAACATTGACTCTGACTCACGTCTGGCCATGACGGCTGCCGTACGTAAGTACTTAGCTGAGCATCCCGACCACTTCGATCCGCGCCAGTACCTGAAGCCTGCCCGCGAGAACATGAAGAAGATGTACATCCACAAGATTGTGGAGGTGCTTGGTTCCGACAACAAGCTGGCTGAATAACACAACACATTGAACTGACAGTAAAAGCCTCGCCAACGCGGGGCTTTTATTGTCCATCAGATTAGTGGGGTCACTAACAGAAGTCATACCAAGTTATTTCCTGACTTCGGCGGTTTTAACATTTTGTGAGACACTCATCTTCCAAAGCCTCGA
>CAMJWJ010000117.1 GCA_946409435.1 uncultured Prevotella sp.
ACTCACGCTCGGAAATAATCAAATAAATTTGGTATTTCCCTCGCTTATTCGTACCTTTATGCTGTCGCAAGAAGGCACTCCCGCTCGGAAATACCCAAATAAATTTGGTATTTCCCTCGCTTATTCGTACCTTTGCACACATTATTAATATATATAGAATGAAAGTAACAGCAATCGTAGGACGCAACGCAAGCGGGAAGACACAATACATTGAACAGCTGCGCCGCCGGCTGGCTTCAGACAAGATACGCTACATCGCCTTCAGCGACTCGTACGGTCCGAACGTCGACGGACAATACTATCTGCAGCTACGCTGGAACCAGCACGACATCGACCACGAGACCCCTACCGTGGGCGAACTGCTGGAACGTGCCTACCACATGGCCGGCGAAGACACGGCCGAACGGCGGATGCTGCGCCAGCACCTTTAC
Organism: uncultured Prevotella sp.; assembly: GCA_946409435.1. GTDB lineage: Bacteria > Bacteroidota > Bacteroidia > Bacteroidales > Bacteroidaceae > Prevotella. Next base: position 432 of record CAMJWJ010000117.1, read on the forward strand.
ACGCTGTTCCACATGGACGAGTTCCTGGACAAGTACATCATCACGCTATCGAGCGGCGAGCTGCGCAAGTTCCAGCTGACGAAGACACTCTTTGCCAACCCTCGGCTGCTCATCATGGACAACCCGTTCATCGGACTGGATGCCGAGACGCGCGACCAGCTGAAAGTGCTGCTTCGGGAGCTGGCCATGGGTAGCGAGACGGACATCATGCTCGTGCTGGCCAAGACGGACGACATACCGGAATATACCACGGAGGTCGTCGAGCTACGCGACGGCGAGCCGATGCCTCCGTGTAGCCGTGCGGAATACTATGAACGCCAACAGCCCATACCGCCGCACGTATTGTCACCCGACAAGCGTGATGCCCTGCTGGCGCTCCCCTATACCGACAAGGACTACGACTGCCGGCGTGTGGTCGACATGCACGACGTCAGCATACGCTATGGCGAGCGCACCATCCTGAATGCTGTCAGCTGGACGGTGATGAACGGCGAGCGGTGGGCGCTGACAGGACAAAATGGCAGCGGCAAGTCAACGCTGCTGTCGCTCGTGTGTGCCGACAATCCTCAGAGCTATGCCTGCGACATCACGCTCTTCGACCGTCCGCGAGGCTCTGGCGAGACCATCTGGGACATCAAGCGCCACATCGGCTACGTGTCGCCCGAGATGCACCGTTCCTACCGCCGCAACCTGCCAGCCATACGCATCGTTGCCAGCGGGCTGATGGACTCCGTAGGCCTGTATGCCGTGCCTGACGAGCAGGACTACGGCAAGTGCCGATGGTGGCTTGAGCTGTTCGGCATCGGCCGTCTGGCCGACCGTCCTTTCCTTCAGTTGTCGAGCGGCGAGCAGCGGCTGGTACTGCTGGCACGCGCCTTCGTCAAGGACCCTCAGCTGCTGATACTCGACGAGCCTCTGCACGGGCTTGACCTGTGGAACCGTCGTCTGGTGAAAGACATTATTGAGACATTTTGTCAGCGTCGGAACAAGACGTTGCTCATGGTGACACACTATGAGGAGGAATTACCCGCCGTCATCACGCAAAAAAAATCTTTGGCACGGAATTTGTAAGGAGAAAACCGTAAACCGTAAAAATAGTATAATAAATTGTCAAGTCAATTTTCACCCAAAGTATCCGAGATTCTCGCATTCTCACGAGAAGAAGCCGCTCGGCTGGCCAGCCAGACCATCACTCCTGAGCACTTGCTGCTGGGGCTGATGCGCATGAAGGACGGCCCCGTCATCAAAGTGTTTCACAGGCTCGACATCGACCCTCTACAGGTGAAGACGGCGTTGGAGTCGCGAGTCCGGCAAGACGAGATAGGCCAGCCTGTCTACACCCGGCAGTTGGTGCTGAACGACCAGGCGAGCAACATCCTGAAGCTCGCCGTGCTGGAAGCCAGACTACAGCACACCACGCGTGTAGAGGAGCAGCACGTGCTGTTGGCTATACTGCACGACGCAGCCGACAATGGTGCAAAACAAGTATTAGAATTGAACAACATGAACTACGAAGACGTGCTGACGATGTTCAGCGTAAAAGACGGCATAGGACTGCCGGAAGAAGAATACGAAGAGGAGAACGAGAGGGACAACAGCCAGGGTGGCAGCCATAATACTGCCGCCACGACATCCGCCCCGACGAAGCAAAGCAAGTCGAAGACCCCCGTGCTCGACAACTTCGGTACGGACCTGACCCAGCTGGCCGCCGACAACAAACTCGACCCCTGTGTGGGACGCGAGCGTGAGATTCAGCGTGTGGTCGAGATACTGGGACGCCGCAAGAAGAACAATCCCATCCTCATCGGCGAGCCAGGCGTGGGCAAGAGCGCCATCGTCGAGGGGCTGGCCCAGATGATTGTCAGCCACCATTGTTCGCCGACCCTTTTCAACAAGCGCATCTTTACCCTCGACATGACTGGCGTGGTAGCCGGCACAAAGTATCGCGGACAGTTTGAGGAACGCATGAAGATGCTGGTCAAGGAACTGGAGCAGAACCCCGACATCGTCATCTTCATCGACGAGATCCATACGCTTATCGGCGCCGGTTCTGCCGCTGGCACGATGGATGCCGCCAACATCCTGAAGCCCGCCCTGGCCCGTGGCACCATCCAATGTATCGGAGCCACCACGCTGGACGAGTACCGCAACAGCGTCGAGAAAGACGGAGCCTTGGAGCGTCGTTTCCAGAAGGTGCTTGTCGAGCCGACCAGTCTGGAGGAAACCCTTCAGATACTGAAAAACGTCCGTGGCCGCTACGAGTATCATCACCACGTGGCGTATACCGACGAGGCCCTTGAGGCATGTGTCAAATTGACAGACCGCTACGTGAGCGACCGCTTCATGCCCGACAAGGCCATCGACGCGATGGACGAGGCCGGTTCCCGCGTGCATCTGCTGACGGCTTCGATACCTCCCGAAATCAGCGACATGGAGAAGGAGATTCGTACCGTCAAGGAGCGTAAGACCCAGGCCGTGAGCAACCAGAACTTCGAGCTTGCCGCGAGCTACCGTGACCGTCAGACCGACTTGGAGCGACAGCTGCAGGAGCTGAACAAGAAATGGCTCGACGGCGAGGTTGACATCCAGCAGCAAGTGACCGCCGAGCACGTAGCCGACGTGGTGTCCATCATGACGGGCATCCCCGTCCAGCGGCTGGCCCAGGAAGAAGGCATCCGGCTGAAGGGAATGGCTACGGAGCTGAAGCACCACGTCATAGCCCAGGACAAGGCCATCGACAAGATGGTGCGTGCCATCCAGCGCAACCGCGTAGGACTGAAGGAGCCTAACCACCCCATCGGCGTGTTCATGTTCCTGGGTCCGACAGGTGTCGGCAAGACCTATCTGGCCAAGAAGCTGGCCGAGTTTATGTTCGGTTCCGGCGACGCGCTGATACGCATCGACATGAGCGAATATACCGAGTCGTTTAACGTCAGCCGTCTGATAGGTGCCCCTCCGGGCTACGTGGGTTACGAAGAGGGTGGCCAGCTGACTGAGCGTGTACGTCGCCACCCCTACTCCATCGTGCTGCTCGACGAGATAGAGAAAGCCCACGGCAACGTCTTCAACCTGCTGCTTCAGGTGCTTGACGAGGGGCGGCTGACTGACGGTAACGGTCGTTTCGTCGACTTCCGCAACACGGTCATCATCATGACCTCCAACGCCGGCACGCGCCAGCTGAAGGACTTCGGCCGCGGCATCGGTTTCGCGGCAGCCCAGACGAGCAACATGATGCTCGACGAGCGTGACAAGGAGCACGCCCGCCAGATCGTGCAGAAAGCCCTGTCGAAGCAGTTCTCGCCGGAGTTTCTGAACCGTCTCGACGAGATTATTACTTTCGACCAGCTGGACATGACGGCCATCATGCAGATTATCGATGTGGAGCTTCGCGGCCTGTTCAAGCGCATGGACGACCTTGGCTACCACATTGTCCTGAGCGACGACGCCAAGAAGTTTGTGGCTGAGCGAGGCTACGACGTTCAGTTCGGCGCACGCCCCCTGAAGCGAGCCATCCAGAACTACATCGAGGACGGCGTGTCGGACCTTATCGTCAACGGAGACATCGCCGAAGGTTCCACTATATATATAAATAAGGTGGAGGGCAAGGATGAATTGACGTACACGGTGTAGGAAGATGTTTGATGGATGATGTTTGATGTATGAAATGAAAAGAAAAACATGTTTTTCTTTTGCATTTTGCTCACTTATTCGTGTACCTTTGAGCTACGCTCGAAGGTACTTTCGTTCGACAATAAAAACAAAAAAAAAGTGTTTTTTGGAAGATTTTGATTAGATTAACAATCAAAATCGTGTATTGTTCTCACTTATTCGTACCTTTGCAGGCTGTAATTGTAAACGCAAATCAAAATCACAAATAAAGTTATGCTCACACTAAAGCTTATTACAGAAGAGACAGAACGCGTCATCCGCGGATTGGAGAAGAAACATTTCAAAGGCGCCAAAGAGGCTATCGACGAGGTATTGGCCGTTGACAGGCGCCGTCGCGAGGCCCAGCAGCAGCTGGACAAGAACCTGGCCGAGGCCAAGAAACTGGCAGCCCAGATTGGTGCGCTGATGAAGGAAGGCAAGCGCGACGATGCCGAGCGCATCAAGTCTTCTGTAGCCCAGATGAAGGAGACCAACAAGCAGTTGGATCAGACCATGAACGACTCGCAGGAGGAGATGACTCGGCTGCTTTGCCAGATACCCAACATCCCCTACGACGAGGTGCCCGAGGGTGCTGCCGCCGAGGACAACCACGTGGTGAAGTCGAACCTGAAGGAATGCACGCCGACCGACACGGTAGGCAACTGGGACGTGAACCCCTCGCTGGGTATCGCCACCCCCCTGCCCCATTGGGAGCTGGCCAAGAAATACAATCTCATCGACTTTGACCTCGGCGTGAAGATTACCGGCGCCGGATTCCCCGTTTACATCGGCAAGGGTGCCCGTCTGCAGCGTGCCCTCATCAACTTCTTCCTCGACGAGGCGCGCAAGAGCGGCTATACCGAGATTATGCCTCCCACGGTGGTCAATGCCGCCTCGGGCTACGGCACGGGTCAGCTGCCCGACAAGGAAGGCCAGATGTACCATTGCGAGGTGGACGACTTCTACCTCATCCCGACGGCCGAGGTTCCCGTGACGAACATCTACCGCGACGTCATCCTGGAGGAGTCGCAGCTGCCCATCAAGAACTGCGCCTATACGGAGTGTTTCCGCCGCGAGGCCGGCTCGTACGGCAAGGACGTCCGCGGACTGAACCGTCTGCACGAGTTCTCGAAGATAGAAATCGTACGCATCGACAAGCCCGAGCACTCGAAGGAGAGCCACAAGGAGATGCTGGAGCACGTCGAGGGCCTGCTCAAGAAGCTGGAGCTGCCCTACCGCATCCTGCTGCTCTGTGGCGGCGACCAGAGCTTCACCAGCTCCATCTGCTACGACTTCGAGGTCTACAGCGAGGCTCAGGGCCGGTGGCTCGAAGTGTCGAGCGTCTCCAACTTCGACACCTACCAGGCCAACCGTCTGAAGTGCCGCTACCGCCGCGAGGACACCAAGAAGACCGAGCTGTGCCACACGCTGAACGGCTCGGCGCTGGCCCTGCCGCGCATCGTTGCCGCCCTGCTGGAGAACAACCAGACGGAGCAGGGCATCCGGATACCCGCCGCGCTGGTACCCTACTGCGGTTTCGATGTAATTGATTGAAAATTGAATATTGAATATTGAAATACATGAGGGAAGACAATACAATACAAATAATCTGTAAAGCCTTTGCTCTACGTATTATCAAACTCTACAAATACCTGAGAGATGATAAGAATGAATATGTCATGTCAAAACAGGTATTAAAGAGTGGGACAAGTATCGGTGCTAATGCTCGAGAAAGTTTAAATGCTCAAAGTGCAATGGATTTTATTAACAAGCTTAACATTGCACTGAAAGAAGCCAATGAAACACAATATTGGCTTGAACTCTTGCATGAATCTGAATACATCGGTGAAAAGGAATTTGAATCCATTTATGCTGATTGCAATAGGATTGTCGCTACATTAGTAAAAATAATTAAAACGAAAAAAGAAAAGTTAGACTAGACTTTCAATTTTCAATCTTAAATCTTCAATAAATAAAATGAACAAGATTATTCGCAAGGAACAATTCTCCGAGAAAGTGTTCCTCTTCGAGATTGAGGCCCCATTGATAGCCAACAGCCGCAAGGCGGGCAACTTCGTCATTGTCCGCGTCGGCCAGAAGGGCGAGCGCATGCCGCTCACCATCGCCGGAGCCGACAAGTCGAAAGGCACCATCACGCTGGTCGTCCAGCAAGTGGGACTGTCGTCCAAGAAGCTGTGCATGCTGAACGAGGGCGACTACGTTACCGACGTTGTAGGTCCGCTGGGCAACCCCACGCGCATCGAGCAGTACGGCACGGTAGTCTGTGCCGGCGGCGGACTGGGCGTTGCCCCCATGCTGCCCATCATCCAGGCGCTGAAGGCCGCCGGCAACCGTGTGCTGTCGGTGATGGCCGGACGTTCCAAGGACCTGATAATCCTGGAAGACAAGGTACGCGAGAGCAGCGACGAGGTCATCATCATGACCGACGACGGCTCGTATGGCGAGAAGGGCGTGGTGACCGTCGGCATCGAGAAGTTCATCGAGCAGGAGCACGTCGACAAGGTGTTTGCCATCGGACCTCCCATCATGATGAAGTTCTCGAACCTCACCGCCCAGAAGCACAACATCCCTTGCGAAGTATCGCTCAACACCATCATGGTGGACGGTACGGGTATGTGTGGTGCCTGCCGACTGACCATCGGCGGCAAGACCAAGTTCGTATGCATCGACGGCCCCGAGTTCGACGGAGCACTCGTCGACTGGGACGAGATGTTCAAGCGTATGGGTACCTTCAAGAAGGCTGAGCAGGAAGAGCTGGAGCACTTCGAGGAGCACCTGGGCAACGGCACGTCCGAGACGTCGCAGCCCGACACTACGGACATCGTCATGGACGACGACCCCACCAACGACACCATCGACGTGCTGACCGACCGCAACGCCCCCTGGCGCGACGCGCTGCGCAAGAGCATGAAGCCCAAGGAGCGCACGCAGATCGAGCGCGTCGTCATGCCCGAGCTGGACCCCGTCTACCGTGCCACCACCCGTCTGGAGGAGGTGAACATCGGACTGACCAAGGAGATGGCCATGACTGAGGCTAAGCGTTGTCTCGACTGCGCCAAGCCCACCTGCGTCGAGGGCTGCCCCGTCAACATCGACATACCGTCGTTCGTCAAGAACATCGAGCGCGGCCAGTTCCTCGCCGCCGCCAAGGTGCTGAAGCACACCTCCGCCCTGCCCGCCGTGTGCGGCCGCGTATGCCCGCAGGAGAAGCAATGCGAGAGCCGCTGCATCCACCTGAAGATGAACGAGCCCGCCGTGGCCATCGGCTACCTGGAGCGCTTTGCCGCCGACTACGAGCGCGAGAGCGGCAACATCTCGCTGCCCGAGATAGCCCCCGCCAACGGTATCAAGATAGCCGTCGTAGGCTCCGGTCCTGCCGGACTGTCGTTTGCCGGCGACATGGTCAAGAAGGGCTACGACGTCTACGTCTTCGAGGCCCTTCACGAGATCGGCGGCGTGCTGAAATACGGCATCCCCGAGTTCCGGCTGCCTAACCGTATCGTTGACGTCGAGATAGAAAACCTGGCCAAGATGGGCGTCCACTTCCAGACCGACGTCATCGTGGGCAAGACCATCAGCATCGACACCCTCGAGCAGCAAGGCTTCCGCGGCATCTTCGTAGGCAGCGGCGCCGGACTGCCCAACTTCATGAACATACCCGGCGAGAACGCCATCAACATCATGTCGTCGAACGAATACCTGACGCGCGTCAACCTCATGGACGCTGCCAA
>CAMJWJ010000118.1 GCA_946409435.1 uncultured Prevotella sp.
CATATATGATCGTGGTCATCGCAGTAGAGTGCGGTGATGAAGTCGGTGTCGAGTCTTTCCTCGGCATTCCTGAGCGACACCTCGGTCAGCCGGCTCTTGCCTTGCGGCCTGTAGGCATGCAGTCCCTGGCGCCCCCCTACCCATAGCAGTGCGTTGCGGTCGGCAGCCAGCACATTAGCTCCTTTGATGACTGTCTGCCCGTCGGGCATGGTGACTGCTACGAGCTGCTGTCGGCTGGTGTCGATGACGTAGAGAATTCCCGACGAGCAGTAGATATTGCCGTCGGCATGCTGAACGATGGAATGTACCTGTCCTGTCATGCCGCCATAGCGCAGGAAGTCGTTGCTTTCGGTACGGTAGCGGCACACGCCCTTGTCGGTGCCTATCCAGATGCGGCCCTGACGGTCCTGACAGAGTGAGCGGATGAAGTTGTCGGGCAGCGACGTGCTGTCGTTGATGCTGCGCAGGAATGGCTGGAAGTCGTAGCCGTTGTAACGGTAGAGTCCGTTGCGGGTGCCAAACCAGATGAGTCCGCGGCGGTCTTGCAGGATGCAGGTGATGTGGCTTTGCAAGAGGCCGTTTCCCGTGGTGAGATGCGAAAACTGGATGGGCTGATTGTAGGCTGCACGCGGAACTAAGGGTTGGGCACATACAGCCACTGAGGCTATGGTAAGCAGAAGGATCAGTCGTCGCATAGGGCAATAGTTATTTAGTTTTGAATGCAAAAATAGTCATGCCATGGCACTAAAGGCCACGGCATGACAAAGATTTGTGTTTATTTAACAGTCACTTCCACCACTACCTGGCTCTCGCATCTGCATTCGGGATGGTCTGCCAGTTGGTTGGTCAGTGTGTAGGTGACGGTCTGGGAGAAATCCACCTCAGACATGCCCGAAGTCTGCGGTTGGCCATCGATGCTCACACTTAGGGCATCGGCCGAACTGAAGACTGGCTTCAGGCGGGTCAGGTCGGTGCCTGAGGGCAGTGTCACGCTGACAAAGGTCTTGTCGTAGCTATAGGCTGAATAGGTCGTCGTACCTGCGACACCGTCAATGGAGAACGTCTCGAACACAGGATAGCTGAGTGTATAGACCTGATAGGTCTTTACCAGACCGGAGGCTGCTGTGACGCCAATGGTCGGTGAGGCGGTGAGGTCGTACTTCGTCTTGTCGGAATAGGGCTCACCGCTGATGTCGATAGTGGCATTGGGCGACATGGCCGTAATGCCCAGACGCTGTGCATTGGCCTTGACGGCAACATCGCGGTTGTTGACCCTCACCTTGTAGGGCATGGCCACCAGCACGTAGTCGTCGCCTATCTCGGCTGCCATTTCCTTGTTGTAAAGATCCTTCTGCAGGATGACCGACCTGAGCTGGTTGTTATCATCGGTCACGGTGATGGTGACCTTGGCAACAGCCATCTTGCTCTCGCGCCCTTCCTTGTCGTAGTTGGTGGCTACGATAGTGGCGGTATAGACACCTGCAGTGGGATAGGCATAAGTGGCTACGCCCTTGCTCATGACAAGACCAGTGCTGCCCTGGTTGACCAGGTCCCAGTCGTGGCCTGCATCACCCGGGAACACCACTGCCTGAACGGCATTGCTGCCTGTAAAGGCGAAAGTGACGGTCTGGTTAATGCCTACGTCGGTGGCCGAAACAGTGAAGTCGGCTGTGGGCATCAGCACCTCCTCGTCGCTGCAGGCAGCAAACAGGGCGGCGACAAGTGTCAAACAGACGATATTTAGATATTTCTTCATAGATGTGTAAATGTTAGTAACCTGGATTTTGTTCAACGACACCATTGGTGACATCGACCTCGGTCTGAGGGATAGGGAACAGCTCGTGTATGCCCTCGATGTAGTTCTTTCCACGTCCCCACACCTGCTCGGAAGCCAGGTTGTGGAGGATGGTGGCAGCACGTCCCTGACGCACGATGTCAAAATAGCGGTCCCACAGATGGCAGAGCTCTATGCGACGCTCGGTCCATATCTGTGAACGCATCTCGAGATAGGTGCCGGCAGTGTAGAGCGTGGAGACATTGGTGATCTCGTTGGCTACTGCCTTCACTCTGTTCAGCTGGGTGAGGGCCTCCTCGCGGCGACCAACCTCGTTGAGGGCCTCGGCATACATCAGCACCACATCAGAGTAGATGATGACACGGCGGTTCTTGGCATTGTCGTTCTCGTCCAGCGGACGCTCGTTCTTGGGCGTGTACCATTTCATGCACCCATAGCGTGTGGCGGGCACCTCCAGACGCTCGTTGTCGAAGGTGGCACTGGCATGGAGCAGGATGATAACATCGCGGCGCGGGTCGTTGGCCACGGCATTGCGGAACGAGGTGGAGGCCCAGAGGCGGTTCCAGAACAGGTCGTTCATGATGCCCATACCCTCGTTGTCATCGTCGCTCTTGCCTGTGGCACTCTCCTTGAAGACAATCTCAAAGACCGAGCGCGAGCAGAACTCGCCAGCCTGATAATACAGGTCACGGTAATGGAGCGTGGAGCCGTCGTAGCTGGACTTCGACACCAGCGAATAGATGTTGGCCAGGGCAGGCAGGGCGGTGTCCTCGGTGGTATAGACCTCGCCTGAGAGCAGTTTCTCGCGTGGCTTGAACCACAGTCGGCGCATCAGCTGGTCCCAGGTCTCGTCGTACTGGTCGAGGTGCAGGATGTCACGGTAGGTGAGCGTACGTCCGGTGATGAAATAGTCGCCGAGCAGGGCCATCTCCTCCCATTTGTCGGAATGCTCGCCAGGCGTAGCCTCGTACATCAGCACCTTCATCAGCAGGGCCACACAGGCTCCGCAGCCCACCTTGCCACTGGAGGCATCGGTATATTTGGCATCGAGCATGCAGGCAGCCTCGCGCAGATCGCGCTCTATGTAGGCATAGACCTCTTCCTTGCTGGAGCGGGGGATGGTCAGGCGGTTGATGTCCTCAGTCTCAGGACGGATGGGCACACCGCCGAAGGTGCGTACGAGCTCGAAATAGAAGTAGGCACGCAGGAACTTGGCCTGACCGAGGATGGCCCGCACTGTGGTGTAGTTGCTGGCATCGTCGCTGGAGAACTTCACACTGTTGATATGTGAGATGAGCTGGTTGGCACGGTTGATGCCACGATACATGATCTGATAGCGACGCAACAGCCAATCGTTGGAGGTATCGAAGCGGAAGTTCACCAGTTCGGCTATCTGCGACGTGCCGTTCTCGTCGGTTCCTACGACATCATCGCCGCAGGCCTCGCCGAAAATCCATGCGCAGTTGGTGAACTGGTTGCTCTGCAATATGTCATAGACGGCATTGAGCCCTTCCTGCAGCTCGTATTTCGTCTTATAGAAGCTGTCGGGGGTAGAGGCTCCCTGCACCTCCTTCTCGAGGAAGTCGCTACAGGAGGTGAACAACAGTGCTGCCACTACAATGTAAAAATTACAAAATATAAATGGTTTTATCCTTTTCATAATCGTCGAGTCTTTTACATTATTGGTATTTAAAATTTTTACATTTCTCAGAACGTCAGGTTCAGACCGAAGGTGAAGTTGCGTGCCTGAGGATAGTTACCGTGATCGACTCCCATGTAGAGGTTGTTGGACTCCGAACCGCTGTTGCGGCCTACCTCGGGATCCAGTCCGTTGTACTTGGTGAAGGTCAGCAGGTTGTAGGCCGAGATGTAGGCCTGCAGCCCCTGCAGATGGAGTTTGCTGACCAGATGCTGTGGTACGTTGTAGCTGAGTCGCACATCCTTCAGACGCATGTAGGAGCCGTTCTTGACATAGAAGTCGCTGGCACGGTAGTTCTTGGAGTTGTCGGCCTGGCGCAGGTCGGGCACGGAGGCCGTGGGGTTGGCGGGCCAGAAGGAGCGGTTGGCCACGTAGTCGCCAGCCCAGTGGTTCTGTCGCAACTCGGTATAGACGTTGCCTGTGCCGTGATTGGAGTTGAGGTAGTACTCCATGACATTGAAGATGTCGTTGCCTACCTGTCCCTGTAGGAACACGGTGAGTTCCAAGTCCTTGTAGCCGAAGGTCATGGGCACGCCGAAGGTGAAGTCGGGATGGGGCGAACCCAGATAGGTGCGGTCTTCGGAGTCAATCTTTCCGTCGTTGTTCAGGTCCTTGAAACGGAAGTCGCCAGGCTTGGTGACACCGTCGTTCTGGGCAGAGTGCTCAATCTCGTCCATATTCTGGAAGATGCCGTCGGTGACATAGCCGAAGAAGCAGGCGATAGGCCGGCCCACCTCGGTCTTGGTGACATAGTTCAGGATGCTGTTCTCATTGAGGTGGGCACCATAGACGGGCTCGTTGCCAGTGCCCAGGGAGACCACTTTGTTCTTGTTGAACGAGATGTTGAAGCCTACCTCGTAACGGAAGTCCTTGCCCACCCGGTCTTTCCAGGCCATCTGAATCTCGAGTCCCTTGTTATCTACCGAACCGGCATTGACCATTGGTGCCGTCACCAGGCCTGCGGCATTGGTGACGGGAACATTGAGCAGCATGTCGTCGGTGCGCTTGGTATAGAGCTCGAAGCTGGCTGTCAGCCGGTTGTCGAGGAAGCCGAGGTCGAGACCGATGTTGTACGACTTGGTCTTCTCCCACTTGATATGGTCGTTGCCCATCGAGGTGGCAGCGACACCCGACTGGGTGACGTGGGCACCGGTGCCATAGGAATAGTTCAGGTCGTTGTTCAGTATGGTGTAGCGGGCATAGTCGCCAATGCGGTTGTTACCCAGAATACCCCATCCGAGGCGCAGCTTACCGTTGCTGAGCCACTTGAGCGACTCCATGAAGGGCTCGTTGAAGAAGCGCCATCCTACGGATGCCGAGGGGAAATAGCCCCAGCGCTCGTTCTTGTGGAACTTCGACGAGGCGTCGGCACGGAAGTTGACCTGTAGCAGATAGGTGTCATTGAAGCTGTAGTTCACACGTCCCAGGTATCCCAGGGCCGACCACTCGGTGAGTCCTCCCGAGGTGCGGTCGCCGAAGAAGGCGGCCGAGAGGTAGCGCAGGTTCTCCTCGTTCGACGAGGTGCCCTGCTTCGAGGCCGAGATATTCTCAATGCTCTGCTGCTCGGCTGTCTGACCGGCAGTGATGCCGATATTGTGTGCACCTGTCTTCATCTGGAAGGTGAGCAGGTTGTTGACTTCCCACTTGTTGGTCTTTCTCGACACGCGATTCACCGATGTCATATCGTCGGGAATGACAAATTCCTCCTCCAGCTTGCCCACCTCGCCAAAGCCATAGGTGTTGTAGAAGTTGGCGTAGTCGGAGAACTTGAACTGGTAGGTGAGGTACTTGTTGATATTGGCTGTGAGATCGAAGTTGGCATCGATACGGTTGGACTTGGCCTGGTTGTGGTTCCTGGCCAACTGTGCCAGCGGATGGTCCTCGGTCCAGTAGCCCTTGGCATTGTATGTGCAGACGAGGGGACTCTGGTTGAGGGCCCGCTTCAGCACCGAGTTCTGGCCCTCGGAAACGAGCGAGCGGTCGTCGGAGGTGTAGAGCAGCGAGGTGCGCAGCGACAGCCAGCGTGTCAGCTTGTTGGTGAGGTTCATGCGGAGCGAGACACGCTCATAGTCGGAGGTGCGCACCACACCGTTCTCGCCGTAGTAGTTGCCGCTGACCATGAACTTGGTCTTGTCGGTGCCTCCACTGACTGAGAGGTTGTACAGGTGCTTGAAGCCTGTGCGCGTCACTGCATTCCACCAGCTGTCGGGGCTGTTGGCCGAGATGGAGTCCAGACGGTGCTTCTTGCCTTCGTCAAAATAATAGTTGCCCTCGGCGTCCTTGCTGTAGTAGAGCTGGCCGTCGGAGGAGTAATTGCTCAGACCAGTATTGTAGTCGCGCATTAGTGCGAAGTCCTCCACACCCATCACCTTGATTTCCTTCCAGGGGTTGGAGATGCCCCAGTAGGTGTCGAGGGTGATCTTCATCTTGCCCGACTGACCGCCCTTGGTGGTGATGAGCACCACACCGTTGGCACTTCGTGCACCATAGATGGAGCTGGAGGCAGCATCCTTCAACACCTCTAAGTTCTGGATGTCGTAGGGGTTCAGGTGGTCGATGTTGTTCACGATGAATCCGTCGACGACGTACAGCGGGTCAGAGTCGTTGACAGTTCCTGTACCACGGATCTTGATGGTGGTACTGCCGCCAGGGGCACCGGTGTTGGTCATTACCTGCACGCCGGCAGCACGTCCTGCCAGGGCCTGCACGGTATTGGCAACGGGGGCTGCGGTGAGGTCCTTGGCACTGACCGAGGAGATGGCACCGGTGATGTCGCTCTTGCGCTGCACACCATAGCCGATGACCACCACGTCAGACAGCTCCTGCGATGTCTCCTTGAGGACAATACGCATGTTGGCCGAGGCCTTCACGCTCTGCGTGGCATAGCCCATATAGCTCACCTTCAGGGGTGTGCCAACACTGACGGCGATGGTGAACTCACCGTCAATGTTGGTAATGACGCCAGTGTGACCTTTCTCGGTCACCACGGTGACACCCATCAGGGGCTCCTGTGTCGCCTCGTCGACGACGACACCTTTCAGGCCCTGTCCCATTGCTATCATGGCAATGCATAGCAATGAGCATAAGCTGAGAAGTTTTTTCATAACGTTATCTTAACGGTGATTTCACGTCCTGTCTGTGTAGCAACCTTGACGACATAGACACCATGAGTCATGCCGATGGTAGGAACGACGACCTCTGTGCCTACGTGCTTCACACGGGCAAGGGTACGGCCGGAGACATCACACAACTGATAGCCGTTGACACCCTCGGTGGTCTGAAGTGTCAGCGCACCGCTGCCACGCTTGACGGTGACGAGGGCCTTGCCGTTGTCCTTGACGGCCTGGATAGCCGTGGCATGACCATTATAGACGTTCGACATACCGTCGAAGTCGAGCTCCATGGAGGGCATATCCTTATCGGCATTGAAGCCAGGCTTGCGATAGTGGTACTTAAACAGGCGCGGATAGGCCACGGAGGTGAACACGAGGTCGTTGTTGAAGTTGCGCAGCGTGTGCACATAGTCGATGCCCTCGGCCAGATCCATCACCAGCACAGGCATCTCATCGGCTTTGTTGTCCAGACGGAACAGCTCCCAGGTCTGTGTACCGGCAGGTACTTGGTTCTGTCCGCGGAAATACATCGAACCGCCGCATACAGTGCCCTCCCACTGAGCGCCGGCACCCGTTCCCGGGTTCAGGTCGCTGTGCATGGCCGAGCCTTCGGGAGTACCGTCGGTATAGAAAATCTCCAGGCCACGGCAGAAGTCATAGGAGGTGTTTACTCCCCACTGGCCCTTACCCCATACATAGCCGTCGAAGACGCAGTAGGGGAACACGTCGGGCATACCGTCGTTGGTACCGGTTTCGTTGGGCACCTTGTTGATGTCGAGCACCAGCGACGTGCCTTCCTTCGTACCGTCGGTACGTATCAGCTCTATACCATACGAGTTGTCGGGCGACATACCGCGATAATAGACATAGTCGCCCATCACACAGGTGGTAAACGCACCATTACCGTTCTTGATGCCATTGGCATTCTCGCCCTCGGTGAAGTCACCGATGATACGTGTACCTTCCAAGGTGCCGTCAGAGTACCAGGGCTCCGAACCGTATTCTTCCGACACGGCCTTGAAGAAGAGCCACTTGTTGTTCACGTTCGTCATCCAGTCGAGCTGGGCACTGTTGGTCTTGCCCGTGTTCTCATCGACGACGGTGGTATTGATGTCACTCAGCATGATGGTGCCTGCCTCGGTACCGTCGGTCACCCACAGCGTCTCGGTGAACTCACCATCCTTCGTGTCGCCCTTGAAGAACACCTTGCGGCCTACGCG
>CAMJWJ010000119.1 GCA_946409435.1 uncultured Prevotella sp.
TCCCCGCCGAGGAGTGGGAGCAGATGAAGACCGACGTCACCAAGGGTGGTGCCAAAATCATCGAGCTGCGCGGCCGCTCGTCGTTCCAGAGCCCCAGCTACCTGTCGGTAGAGATGATTCGTGCCGCCATGGGTGGCGAGCCGTTCCGCTTCCCCGTTGGAACCTACGTGAAGACCGACAAGTACGACCACATCATGATGGCCATGAAGACCACCATGACCGAGGACGGTGCCAAGTTCGAGGTGCCGCAGGGTACACCTGAGGAGAACGCCAAGCTGGACCAGAGCTACGAGCACCTGTGCAAGATGCGCGACGAACTGGTGACGCTGAACATCGTGCCGCCCATCAGTGAGTGGAGCAAGATCAATCCCAACCTGTAATCCAAGGACTTTTATATCAAGAATTCGAGAATTAAGAGAATTCTGAAAGGGAGAGGTCACACTACAAGAATTTGAACCTTTTCGTTATAAGAATCGGGGCGTTCGCTGAATAGGTTTGCGAGCGCCCCGATTTTGTTGTACCTTTGCATCAGCAAAACAAGGAGACAACACAAGATTTACATCATAAGATTAGTTAGGTTAATAGTTTTATTGAATAGGTAAGAAGATTGATTTTAGTGAGTAATAGGATTACGTTAGTAGTTTTTTCATAGGTTTATTTGGTTAAGTTTTCCAGAACTAACAATAATCAGCCCCGTCGTGATGACGGGGCTGTAGTATTTATAATCCAATCCGTTGTTTTATTATTCATTCGAATAATTCATGTAATTCGATTAATTCGTTGTTTAAATATCAATTCGTTTAATTCGTGTAATTCGTTGTTTGAATAATAATACGTAAAATTCGCGTAATTCGTTGTTGTTATTACTTGGCAAAGTCAGGGAGTACAATGTCAGCCTGCCGTTCCTTGGGCAACACTCTGATGACCGTCACCCGTCCGCCGCGCAGTTCGGCCTCGACGGTAGTCCCTCGTGCAGCATGCAGTCGGAAGTGCACGTCACAATCGCGTGGCCAGGCAGGGAAGATGTACAGCTTGTTGTCAGCCTCCTGCAGCAGCATCTCCTGCATGGCTATCATGCCCGATCCGCCCCAGTTGTGGTCCGGTGTCCAATCAAAGCCCGGCCCCCAGAAGGCAGGGAAGCGGTGCGGGCCGTCGCCCATCTTCTGTCGTACCAGGCGCACAGCCTCGTCGGTCATGCCAAGACAGGCCGCCCAGATAGCATCCTGCTTCCAGCCGACGTGTGAGCGGAATTTCACTGCCAGTGTATCCTGCTCGTAGGTGCGGCGTGCCACGTCAAGGTCGGGGCGCCCCACGCCGTAGATGCGCCACGGGAATACGGGATACAGCTGTGTAGGCTCCGTGTTCTGCACCCGCTCGTAGTGTACGGCAGGGGCTATCATGCCGTCGCGCACGGTGATGTCGGGCAGACGACGGAGGAAATGAGAAATGAGGAATGAGGAATGAGAAATGTTGCTGCTTCCCTCGTCATTTCCCTGAACGGTGTCGTCGGCATCGTAGCCCATGTCCACCATGGCCTGGGCCACGGTACGCAGGGCGGCAATGGTCGACGTGGAGTTGTAGGCCATCTTGAACGTCTCGCCACCCGAGCCAGGGTAAAGCACCAGCTTGCCGCCATCGTCGAGGGCCTTGGCACCACGCCGCTTGGCCAGATACTGGTAGTGCTCGTCGAAGAAACGCAGGCAGGAACGTATCATCGGCACATAGCGGCTGATGTCAGTACCGTTGTAGCGGTGGGCCTCCAATGCCATCATGCAGAACTCCAGACATGTGTCCCACTCGTACTCCAGCCAGGCGTTGTGCTCCAGCCCGGGGTCGAAACCGTCGGGACGCTTCGTGCCATATTCCGGATAGCAGGGCAGCCCATAGTTCTCGACCTGCTCGGTGAGACAGGCACCCTCGTGGTCCCAGTAGTGGCGTGAGCGTACCTCGGCATTCTTATATATATTAAGGTAGAAGTCCAGCTGCGGCAGCAACAGGTCGTAGTCGCCGTTCTTCAGCATAGGCCAGTAGACCAACCGCTGGTTCTGTGCCGTATGTACGCCACCTCCCCAGTTGCGGTAGTCAGGCGTCAGCCGGTATTCGGGAGCGACATTGACAAACTCCGGGTCGAAGGTGAACAGGCCGCCATTGAACTTTGTGGGCCACGGGCCGCGAGCATTACATGCCAGCATGTAGCGGAACAGGCTGTAGTTGCGGATGGCCGGTGTGAGCGGCGAGTCGTTGAGACTCTCTATCGTGCTACGCTGCCAGAAGCGGTTCCACCAGCGGCGGCTGTTACGCCGGTCGTTAGTCAGGCGTACCTTGCGGGCTGTCTCGGTGAGCTGAGCCTGCCAGTCATCCATGGTGCCCTGTGCCGAGGCCAGCGTCACCTGCAGGTGGCACCTCCTGACGGGCCGTTGGCTGACATACATCCACCCCTTGCAGTCGGCACTGCCGTAGCGGCCTTCGATGCTGTCGATCAGCACGAAGCCAGCACCCTCCATACGTCCGCCGAAGGTGAGGTCCTTCAGCGGATTGGTCAACTGGTGCTTCACGCCGTCCAGCTGCTGCTGCTTGACGGTGGTATCGAAGATGGTTGTCTCGCCGTTGCGGTGAAGGAAGGTGATGCCACGGTCGTCGGCCACGACGCGGTCGTGCTGTGTCTTCAGCCCCTTGGGTGCCGAGAACTTATAGCTGCTCTGAAACACCTCGCGCTTGGTCAGCAGGATGTCGCTGGTGCGCCAGTTCTCGTAGCTTGCCGCCACGCTGAGGCGGTCGCGCAGACTCTCTATCTCGACATGTACCACGGGCTTCTGCACGTCAGCCCACAGCTGCACGGAGATGAAGCCGTCGGTCACCTCGACATAGCCATCCTTCAGGTGGAGTATCTGCCGGAAGTGCTTCAGGTCGATGGCCGGCGTGAGGCTGATACGGAAACGGCCCTGCTTGAGCAGCGTGTTGTTCTCGTCGAACGAACCACTGCGGCTGAGGTAGAAAAGGATGTCGCCCTGCTCTACCCATACGTTCATACCAATGTCACCGCCACCGCAGGGCATTGACTCCGACGAGTTGCGGCTCGGCGTGTTCCACTCGTAGTCAGCAGGCTGGGCCGAGGCGGTGGACAGTAGGCTGCAGGATAATAATAGCAATAAGATCTTTCTCATATTACTAATAAGACGTAAACCACTCTGTTTTGACACCAATTAAACGAGGAAATCAGACAACTCGGACAACTTGGACAACTGATCAAGCGGTTTGGCCATTTCGATGATGCGCACAAATGTTGTCTTAGTTGTCAAAGTTGTCTGATAAAAGCTCAAATATATTTGGCTTTTCGCTCGACTTTTCGTAACTTTGTCACTACGTGACGAACTTACTTGGCACTCGGCATAAAAAACAAACGAGTTTGTTTTGTTCTTCTCTCGTTTTTTCGTAACTTTGCAGGCGATTTGAAAAGAAGTATTGACAGATATGGCACTGATAAAGGCATATAAGGGCATGACCCCGCGCTGGGGCAAGGACTGCTACTTCAGCGAGAATGCGACAATAGTGGGCGACGTCACGATGGGCGACGAATGCTCGATATGGTTCAACGCGGTGGTGCGCGGCGACGTGGCCCCCATCACCATCGGCGACCGTTCTAACGTGCAGGATGGCAGCTGCGTACACGTCACCCACGACACGGGTCCCACACATATCGGCAGCGACGTCACCATCGGCCATAACGTCACGGTGCATGCCTGTACCATTCACGACGGTGCACTCATCGGCATGGGTGCCACGCTGCTCGACGGCTGTGAGGTGGGCCGTGGCTCCATTGTGGCTGCCGGTGCACTGGTGCTGCAGCATACCGTCATTCCCGACGGACAGATATGGGGTGGTGTGCCGGCGAAGTACCTGAAGGACGTGCGGCCCGGTCAGACGGACAACGCGAAGCACTACGTGGCCTACGCCAAGTACTACATGGAAGAGAACGAAAACAATCGCTATAGCAATGAAACGACTAAGAGTATTTAGCATCGTGCTGGGCTGTATGGCAGCCCTCATGATGACGTCGTGCCTGAAGGACGACAACACAGAAGAGACACAACAGGAGTGGGAAGAGTGGCAGAAAGCTGTCGACACCCAGCGAAACGCCATGGTCGGCGACTACAACGGCAAACTGTACTACTATGCATCGGTGTCCAGCAAGCAGACGGACTCGCTGGCCGTGCAGTGGTCGGCAGCCAGCGACAGTGTCATCGTGCTGAAGAACATTCCCCTGCAGCAGATTGTAGGTACCATGCTGGGCAACAACATCGACGACCTGCGCGACTCCATCGCCAAGATGGGTAATGTAGACCTCATGGCAAAGGTCTACGTCAACTACGAGTACCACAGCCCCATCGTGATGTACGCATTTCCTGAACCCATCGTCGTAAAGGATGTCGCTGTCGGTGGCGAGCGTGTCGATGCCGTCATCAGCTTCGACACCTACGAGACGTCGACGAGCAATGCGTCGTACGCCAAGTTCATGATGACCACTGGCGAGATGCTCGTCGTGCTCTATCCGAAGGAGGTCTTCGTGGGCACCATCCGCAAGGGATACTTCTCGCCTCAGGTGGCCCGCATGCAGTGGTACGGCAAGCGTGGCAGCCGCCCCGCCATCACAGAGAACAAATAGAGAACGGGTCCGCCAGCTGGCGGACCCGTTTCCGAATTTACAAGTCAATAATACGATGCATGTCGCGTGTCCT
Source organism: uncultured Prevotella sp. (assembly GCA_946409435.1). Taxonomy (GTDB): domain Bacteria; phylum Bacteroidota; class Bacteroidia; order Bacteroidales; family Bacteroidaceae; genus Prevotella. The sequence goes on from CAMJWJ010000119.1 coordinate 4,737, forward strand.
TAGGGAAGGCTGATAGCCTCTGACGGACAAACGTCAGCACATGTACCACACTCCGTGCACATGTCGGGGTTGATTGAATACTTGTCGCCCTCAGAGATTGCTCCAGCGGGGCACTCATCGATACACGTACCGCATGCAATGCAGTTGTCACCAATTACGTATGCCATAGTCTTTTTCTATTTAAATAAATGAATAATTACCTAAAAATGGTGATGCAAAGGTAAGCATTATTTTTCAATTCTACCTAATTTCCATGAGATATTTTTATAATTTATACGACGTCGAAATAATAAAACAAGCCGAAATGCGTTTAAATCTAAAAAGGTGGTAGCACCGTAAATGTGACATCAATGAACAAGAATACATATCATCACTGCCAACAAGCATTTCCCCACAGCCTCACCGCCAGTCTGCTGGCTGTCGTGGCCGCCGTGCTGCTGTCGCTATGGCCTGGCCATGTCGGCGCACAGACTGACCGCCACGTTCAGAACAAGCCGTACATCGACCTGCGTCCCATGCACTTCGGCATACTGGTCGGCATGCACTTGCAGGACCTGGAGCTGGAGAACATCGGGCCATACATGATGACCGACGAGGAGGGTAACCCTTCGCCGCAGGACATTCTCTGCGAGGCCGACCGCTGGAGTCCGGGCTTCTCGGTGGGTGTGCTGGCCGAGCTGCGTCTGCACCAGAACTTCTCGCTGCGCATAACGCCTACCATGCACTTCGGTGCCAAGCATCTGACGTTCCTCAACAAGAAAGACCTCGACGCCAATGGCATGCCACGCCAGCAGACACAGGACCTGAAGAGCACGTATGTCTCGGTGCCCATCGACCTGAAGTTTGCCGCCCCACGCTGGAACAACCACCGGCCCTACGTCATGGCGGGCATCAACCCGATGTTCAACCTGACGGGTGGCGACCAGGACATGGTACGGCTGAAGAAGTTCACAACCATGTTCGAGGTAGGTCTGGGCTGCGACTTCTACCTGCCGTTCTTCAAACTGATTCCTGAGCTGAAGTTCTGCTTCGGGCTGGGCAACTCGCTCGACACGAAGCACATCAACGAACTGCGCGACAACAGCCTCAAGGCGTATGCCGGTTCGGTGGCAAGCGCACAGTCGAAGATGGTGGTGCTCACTTTCTACTTTGAGTAAATCAAGAATTAGAGAATTTAAGAATTTGTTCGCACAGACACTTCAACAACTGTTGTCACAGTTGTCTGATATTATATAAACAATTCTCTAATTCTTGATCATACAAGATCTCTTGACCGCTACTTGAGGTCCACGACAATCTTGCCGACGTAGACGCCATGCTTGCCGTTCTGGTCGACGGCGACGGGCTTGCCGTCCATGTTGTTATGGTACTCCAGCGTCGACATAAAGGTATGGGTGTGGCCACCGAGCACGAGGTCGATGTTCCGCGAGTGGCTGATCATATACTGGTCGTCCTCGGCGCGGTAGTTGTTCCACCCGAGGTGTGAGATGCAGATGACCATGTCGCACTTCTTCTGTTCCTTCAGCATCGTAGCCGTCTCAAGGGCCACCTTGCCTGGGTCGAGGTACTTGACGCCGGGGCAGTTCTTGTCGCTGACCAGCCCTTTCAGCTTCGGGCAGAGGGCGAAGACACCTATCTTCACGCCGTTGCGCTTGATGATGATCCACGGTTTGCAGACGCCCTCCATCACCGTGCCGGTGAAGTCGTAGTTAGCACACAGGATGGGGAAGTTAGCCTTCCGGAACATCTGCGCCATGTTGTCCAGACCGAAGTCAAACTCATGGTTGCCGATGGTCGAGGCCTCAACGCCCATCTGATTCATCAGTTCTATCTCGACATCGCCCTTGAACATGGTGAAGTATGCCGACCCCTGGAAGAAGTCGCCCGAGTCGAAGTACAGCAGGTCGGGATGTTTCCTTCGTTCCTCCTTCAGCAATGCTAAGCGCCTGAGGAATCCTCCGCGTCCAGCCTTCATCGTGTCGGGCAGTTGTTCGTTGATGGGCAGTATCGTCGAGTGTGTGTCGTTGGTGTGCAGTATCACCAGCTGCTTGTGCTTCTTAGCCTGCCCGGCCAAGGAAGCCATCATCACCAATACAAGGAAAATGTATCTAATCATAATTACTAATTACTCATTACTCATTACTCATTACTCATTTCTCATTTAACCACGATTCTCCCTTCAATCTCGGCATCCACCTCACGCCCCTGCTGCTGTATGTCGCGGAAGTAGTCCATGATGATAAACCGCGTATTGTTCGACGCATCCTTCGGCGCGTTGGTGTTACGGCCTTTGAGGAACGTCGTCATCTTGTCGGCACCGCCCAGCAGGTAGTCGATGGTTGCCACGCGATAGTCGCGCTGTGGGTCGACGGGCTGACCGTTGAGGGTTGCCGAGAGCAGCTTGCCGTCATTGCTGATGGTCATGCGCACCGAGTGGCTGACACCCTCGCCGCCCACGCTGGCTATCTCGGCGAAGAGGTCGAGCACCTCCTGGCCCGACAGCGTGGTGAAGGCTATCTTGTTTTCAAACGGTGCGATGTCCAGCACGTCGCCATAGGTCACCTTACCCTTCGGCAGGTCGGCACGCACGCCGCCCATGTTGTAGACTGAGAAGTCGGGCGACTCCTGATAGTTCTTGGAGGCCCACACCAGTATGTCGGCCAGCAGGTTCGACAGCTCGCTCTCGGGTCGCCCCACCGTCATGTACCTGGCCGAGCTACCCACCACCGGTCCCATGATGCTGTCCACCTGGTGCTTGTAGGGTTTCAAGAATTCGGCAGCCTTCTGGTCGGGCTGTGCGTCGTAGCGGCTGTCCACGAGTATGCGGCTACGCTGAATGGCCGCCACCTCGTAGTGTTGTTTGCACGATGCCAGCAACATCAGGGGCATCATGACACATATCGTCATCTTTCTGTTCATAGCGTGTCGTAGGTTTTTTCGTTTCTGTGGCAAAGGTACTAAAAAATCTGCTTAGTAAGAAATGTTTCGCCAAAAACTTTTTCTTTATCAAGTGAAACAAAGTAAGCATTCGTAGAAATACACGTTGTAACAGTTGTAGTTTTGTAGTACCTTTG
>CAMJWJ010000120.1 GCA_946409435.1 uncultured Prevotella sp.
AGGTAGCAGATGATGTCGGCCCCCTCGTAGTTCTTGCGCACCTCGTAGCCCGACGGCGAGAAGAAGGTCAGCAGTATCTTGTATTCCGGATGGTCATGGCGCAGCTGCTCCATCAGCGGGCGTCCCTGCTCGAACTCACCCAACGAGGCGGCGTGGAACCACACGTACTTGGCCTGCGGGTCCACCTTCTCCTTCAGCAGGCGGATGGCCTGGCGCTCGCCGCGCCACATCTTACGCACCTTCTTGTTGAAAAGGCTCGCAACGACAACTCCTAACTGATATAAATATATAATGAGATTATACATTTCTCATTCCTCATTTCTCATTTCTAATTTACGAATCGCCCTGCGCATTCTCTCTATAGTCTCCTCCTTGCCAAGAAAAGCAGAGATGTCGAACATGCCTGGGCCTTTGCCCTCGCCGACGAGCGTCAGTCGCCAGGCATTCATGATGTTACCCAGCTTATAGCCCTTCTCCTCAATCCAAGCGTGCACGATACGCTCCTGGTTCTCCAGTGAGAAATCGTCGATAGCTTCAAGCACGTCGATGAGTTCCGTGAGCTGCTGAGCACTGCCCGGCTCCTCGCCTTGAGCGGTCTTCCAGCGCTTCTTGGCCGTCTTCTCGTCGTAGGACGTGGGAGCCTCGAAGAAGAAGGAGCACAAAGGCCACAGCTCGTGGACGAAGCTGACGCGGTCTTTCATCATACGCGTAACCTCAAGTATGCGCTCGGAAGTCTCGTTGGGACAATGTTCACGTACTATCGGCTCAAAGAGTTTGGCTATCTCCTCGTTAGACTTCTTCAGGATATACTCATGGTTGAACCATACAGCCTTCTCGTAGGCAAACTTGGCACCGGCCTTCGAGCACTTCGTGATGTCGAACAGCGGCACCAGCTCGTCGAGCGAGAAGATCTCCTGCTCGCCGCCAGGGTTCCAGCCCAGCAGTGCCAGGAAGTTGATGACGGCCTCAGGGAAGTAGCCGTCTTCGCGATAGCCCCGTGAGACGTCGCCCGTCTTGGGGTCGGTCCACCGCAGGGGGAACACGGGGAATCCCAGGCGGTCGCCGTCACGCTTCGACAGCTTACCCTTGCCGTCGGGCTTCAGCAGCAACGGCAGGTGAGCAAACTGCGGCATGCTGTCCTGCCAGCCAAAAGCCTGGTAGAGCATGACGTGCAGCGGAGCACTGGGCAGCCACTCCTCGCCGCGGATGACGTGGGAAATCTCCATCAAGTGGTCGTCGACGATATTGGCCAGATGGTAGGTCGGCAGCTCATCGGCACTCTTGTAGAGCACCTTGTCGTCGCAGATGTCACTCTTGACACGCACCTCGCCGCGGATGAGGTCGTTGACCAGTATCTCCTGGCCCGGCTCCACCTTGAAGCGTACCACATACTGCTCTCCCTCGGCTATCAGGCGGTCAACATCCTCCTTCGGCAGCGTCAGCGAGTTGCGCATCTGCTGACGCGTGTGGCAGTCGTACTGGAAGTTCTGCACCTCACTGCGCTTCTGCTCCAGCTCCTGCGGAGTGTCGAAAGCCATGTAGGCACGGCCGTTGTCCAACAGCTGCTGCACATACTTCTTATAGATGTCGCGGCGCTCGCTCTGCCGGTAGGGACCCTTGTCGCCACCAAACGAGACACCCTCGTCGAACTGAATGCCAAGCCACTTGAAACTCTCGATGATATACTCCTCGGCACCAGGCACGAAGCGCGTAGAATCGGTGTCCTCGATGCGGAACACCAAGTCGCCGCCATGCTGGCGGGCAAACAGGTAGTTATATAGTGCGGTACGTACGCCGCCGATGTGCAAAGCTCCTGTAGGACTGGGTGCAAAACGCACCCTCACTCTTCTTTCAGCCATCTCTTCTGTTTTACGATTTACTGGTTACTATTTTATATTTGCCCACAAAGGTACGAAAAAGTTCATAGTTCATGGTTCATAGTTCATCATTAGAACGCATTATTAAACTATATTTAACAATTTAGCCAAAAAAACTATGAACTATGAACCATGAACTATGAACTTTTTTCGTAACTTTGCACCAAATAATCGTAAAAATGGCTAAAATCAAGATAACCGAGAGTCTGACATGGCACGGTCTGCTGCAGCGTGCTGCCATGGTGGTGGTCAGTGTCGTCGTCATCGTGTGGGCCATGCCTCACGACAAGAGTACCTATTTCCACGTTGAAGAGGGCAAGCCCTGGAAGTATGCTGCCTTCAACGCACCCTACGACTTCCCCATCTACAAGTCGGAAGCTGCCATCCAGGCAGAGCGCGACAGCACCATGCGCAACTACGAGCCTTACTACAAGCGTCACAAGGAGATTGAGACGCAGCACATCAACAAGTTTATGACCGACTTCTCGCAGGGCATCAACGGGCTGTCGGCCGACTACCTCTTTGTCATCATCAACAGGCTGCACAGCCTCTACCAGCAGGGCATCATCGACCAGAAGGAGTATGCCGAGCTGGCTTCCGACACGTCAAAGATGATACGTGTGGTTGACGGCAAGCAGGCCGTCAGCGTCTCTCTGCATGAAATCTATTCGCCCAAGACGGCTTACGAACAGCTGTTCATGGACAGCAAACTGTCACAGCAGCGTGCCATTCTCCAGAAGTGCAACCTCAACGACTACATCGTGCCAAATCTGGTGTACGACCGCGAGCGCTCTGAGGCAAGCAAGAACGACATGCTCTCGGGCATTGCACTGGCCAGCGGCGTGGTGCTGAAAGGCCAGAAGATCGTCGACCGCGGTGAGATTGTCACGGAAAAGACCTACCGCATTATTGAGTCATACAAGCGTGAGAACGAGCGCCGCAACGAAGACGTCACACAGAACCGCATCAGCATCGTCGGCCAGATACTCTACGTCACCATTCTCATGGTGTGCTTCACACTATACCTCAACCTTTACCGCAAGGACTACTTTGAGCGGCCACGCAGTGTCATCATGATCTATGCCCTCATCGTCATCTTCTCGCTGCTGACGTCCCTCTTCATGCGTAACATGGTCATCCATGTCTACATACTGCCCTATGTGATGGTGCCAATCTTCATCCGCGTGTTCATGGACTCTCGCACGGCCTTCATGGCACATGTCATCATGGTGCTGATCTGCGCCACCGTGCTTCAGCATCCCTACGAGTTCATTGTCGTCGAGACGGTGGCCGGTCTGGTAGCTATCAATTCGCTGCGTGAGTTGTCGCAGCGCTCCCAGCTCTTCAAGACAGCCCTCATCGTCACCCTGGCTACCATAGGCGTCAACCTGGCTTTCGACTGGATGCGGGCCGATGCACTGACGCAGATAGACTACTCTACCTACAACTACCTGCTGGCCAGCGGCATCACCCTGCTGTTTGCCTACCCCCTGCTCTACCTCATTGAGAAGGCCTTCGGATTCACCAGCGACATCACGCTCATCGAACTGTCGAACACCAACAACGAGGTGCTGCGCAGCATGAGCGAGGTGGCACCAGGCACCTTCAACCACTCGATACAGGTGGCCAATCTGGCCGGCGAGATAGCCAACAAAATCGGTGCCAAGGCCCAGCTGGTACGCACGGGTGCCTTGTATCACGACATCGGCAAGCTGTCGAACCCCATCTACTTTACCGAGAACCAGTCGGGCATCGACCCACACGAGACGCTGACCGACATCGAGTCGGCACAGATTATCATCAGCCACGTCACCGAGGGGCTGAAGATGGCCGACAAGTACAACCTGCCGAAGGTGATACGCGAGTTCATAGCCACACACCACGGACTGGGCAAGGCCAAGTTCTTCTTTATCCGCTACAAGAACGAGCACCCCGACGAGCCTGTCGACGACCTGCTGTTCACCTATCCAGGCCCTAACCCTTTCACCCGCGAGCAGGCCTGCCTGATGATGGCCGACTCCGTGGAGGCTGCCTCGCGGTCGCTGCCCGACTACACCGAGCAGAGCATCCGTCAGCTCGTCGAGCGCATCATCGACTCGCAGGTGGCCGATGGTTTCTTCCGCGAGTGTCCCATCACGTTCCGCGACATCCAGTATGCCAAGACCGTACTCATCGAGAAGCTGAAGACGGTCTACCATACCCGCGTCAGCTACCCTGAGGAGAAGAAGGGCTGACAGCCATCAATACAACCTGTACTCACCTCTATTTCCTGCACACTTTGGCCAGTTTGTGCAGGAAATAGACGTTTTTGTGTTAATGTTGGTTAATTAATATTGCACTTTAATGGCTGATTTGTGCAATATCAGTACCTTTGCAGCCGTTTTTAAGATTTTTTTGTCAAAACAGGTATTTAAAACACTAAAAAAGGTGAAAAAGATTGTTCTCTCATTCATTGTTTTAACGATGACAACGGTGAGCACCTTGGCTGGCGGCATCCTCACCAACACCAATCAAAGCGTAGAGTTTTTGAAGAATCCCGCCCGTGACGCCGCTATCGGCCTCGACGGCGTATACAGCAATCCGGCTGGTGTGGCCTTCATGCCCGAAGGTTTCCACCTGGCCATCAACTGGCAGATGGCACGCCAGACACGTACCATCACAAGCACCAATCCGCTCTTTGCCCTTGGCAAGAAGAACGACGGCCATACCACCAAGACCTACGAGGGTATTGCCAATGCCTACATGATACCCTCCGTACAGGCTGCCTACAACAAAGGTGACTGGAGCATCCAGTTCAACTTCTCAATGCCCGGCGGCGGCGGTGTCTGCGAGTACGACAAGGGTCTGGGGTCCTTCGAGAGTGCCGTGGGCGACATTGCCCACCAGTTGAAGGCTGCCGGACTGGGTGTCGAGGGCTACGACGTCGATGCCTACATGCGTGGCCGCCAGTACTACTTCGGATTCCAGCTGGGTGCCGCCTACAAGATCAATGACCACTGGTCGGTCTACGGCGGTCTGCGCATGCTCTACGGTGATGCCTCCTACAAGGCCCGTCTGAACAATATCCAGGTAGGGATGAAAGACGCTCAGGGCGAGATGTACTACGTCAACTTCGACCGTTTCATCAACGACAACATCGCCAGCATCAACAAGCAGCTCGGTCAGGCCGAGGCAGCCACCGCTGCCGGTATCTACACGATGCAGCAGCTCCAGGGATTCTATGCCCAGGCGCAGCCAGGCATCGACCGCCTGGAGGCCCTGCAGAAGTATTCGCAGGGTGTCAACCTGATGAGCATCCAGACGGGCTTCGGCTTCGCTCCGATCATTGGCGTGGACTACAAGACCGGCAACTTCAACTTTGCCCTGAAGTATGAGTTCAACACGGAGATGAAGATGAAGAACCACTCCACGCTGGACAAGGCCATGGAGATTGATGCCATCAACAAGTTCCAGGATGGTACCGAGGTCAACGAGGATGCTCCTGCACTGCTCACCGTCGGTGCACAGTGGAGCGTACGCCCCGACCTGCGCGTCAGCTTAGGCTACCACCACTACTACGACAAGAATGCCAACTGGTACGGCAACGCCCAGGACAAGCTGTCGAAGGGTACCAATGAGTACCTGGCCGGTGTCGACTGGGATGTCAGCGACCGTATCAACATCTCTGCCGGCGGTCAGCTGACACGCTACGGACTGACCGACGAATACATGAACGACATGTCGTTCGTCGTCAACAGCTACAGCGTCGGTGCCGGTATCACCTACAAGGTGAGCGACCACGTGAAGGTCAGCGCCGCCTACTTCCAGACCAACTACACCGACTACAAGCGCAACAACTACCCGGTCGAGGGTGTCAGCGACACCTTCACACGCACCAACCGCGTGCTGGGTCTCGGCTGTCAGCTGGACTTCTAAACGAGCACGGTGTGGCATGCGGAAAAACGCCTTACTACTCCTACTGCTGACGGTCGTCATGCAGGCTGTGGCACAACAAGTGGCGCTGCTCAACAGGCAGCGCCACTTTGCTGCCAGCGTGCCTCCCGGCAACTACAGCGGCATCACATGGATTGGCGGCGACCGCTATGCCGTTGTCGATGACAAGTCGCCGACGGCCGGCTTCCACCTGATGACCATCCGCACCGACAGCACGACGGGCGACATCATTGAGGTACGTGCCGACAGTTTCATGACCAGCGGCCAGCCCAACCGCGACGAGGAGGGCATCTGCTATGTGCCCCAGTCGAACACGCTCTTTGTCAGCGGCGAGGCCGACGGGCAGATAGTAGAGTACGACATGAACGGCAGACTGACAGGACGTCGCCTGCACATCCCCGAAGTCTTCGCAACGGCCTACAGCAACAGCGGATTTGAGGCACTGACCTACAATACCGACAGCCATCGCTTCTGGACTACCTCGGAAAACACGCTACGAGCCGACACCCTACTGCCCGACACAGCACACAAGGCGACGAACATGCTACGGCTGCAGAGCTTTGGCGACGACCTGCTGCCCCGCGAACAATACTGGTATGAGACCGACTCGTCGGCCACAACGGACAAGAAGGGGCGTAGCATACTGGGGGTCAGCGGGTTGGCAGCGCTGAGCGACGGGCGTGTCGTCGTGCTGGAACGTGAGGTGTTCAAGACCTCGGGAGGCATCGGTTCCTTTGTCCACGTCAAGCTCTACGTGGTACGTCCCGACAGCCATCAGCCTGGCGAACTGCTGCAGAAGCGGCTACTCACCGAGTTCCGCACACGCATCAACCTCACCGCCCGCAGCTTTGCCAACTACGAGGGGCTGTGCGCCGGACCCATGCTGGCCGACGGCCGACAGCTACTGCTGCTCGTAGCCGACTCGCAAAACCAGTATAAAGGCTGGCTAAAGGATTGGTTCCGAACAGTTGTCATTCCCACCGAGTGGTGACTGACCATCATTCATCACACATCATCCATCACCCATCGCACATCATCCATCTCACATCACCTGCGCGTATTCAAACATACGCCGGTAGGCGGCTACCTTTTTGTCGAAAGCCAGGGGATAGGCACGCGACGACGACGGTAATCGGTACAGTTTCACTTGTCGTCCCTCGCCGTTAAAGACATCAGGGAGAGGCACCCACGTGTTCACCTTCGGCAAAGCCGGAATGGCCAGTGTCGTACAGATGGTGTCCGTAGCCTTCTCGCCCGTAGTGACCACCAGCCGAAGGCGCGGCAGCCGGGCCAGCAGTGCCCGTATGTCCGTCGGCTCAACCACCTCCAGAAACTTGTCGGAGGCGTTGTCCTGCAGCCGCCGCACGGCTGTCGCGGTATCGAAGAAGGCTATGCCTCGCTGCCGGCAGAACGTCACAATCTCCTCTAACCGGAACCGCTTCGCCGCCTCATCGACAAAGTGGTTTCGGTCGCCGAAGAACACGGCACCCTCGATGCGCCAGTGGTCGTTGATGAAGTTCGGGTAGTAGAAGTCCATGCACCACCGCTTACGCTGCGGTGGGAAGCTGCCGAGAAACAGCACCTTTGCATCCTCGGGCAGAAACGGCCTCAGCGGGTGATACTCCACCCCACCCGTGCTCCGTGTTATATTGTCTATGTTCAGGTTCGACTCCATATCTTCCCTGCAAAGGTACGAATAAGTGAGCGCAATGCAAAACAAAAAGACATTTTTGTTTTCATTGCCGAGCGGGAGTTCCTTCTTGCGACAGCAAAAAGGTACGAATAAGTGAGCGCAATGCAAAACAAAAAGACATTTTTGTTTTCATTGCCGAGCGGGAGTTCCTTCTTGCGACAGCAAAAAGGTACGAATAAGCGAGCGCAATGCAAAACAAAAAGACAATAATATGGCAGTTGACCTGTTCTGAAACCCTTCTTTTTATGATGATTCATCATAAGAAAAACCCTTCACCAAC
>CAMJWJ010000121.1 GCA_946409435.1 uncultured Prevotella sp.
TAGTTCACAGTTCATAGTTCATAGTTCACAGTTCATAGTTCACAGTTCATAGTTCTTAAATAAGTATTAAGATTTTAAAAGTCTGTTACATGAGAAAGAAAAAGGACATTTCTTTTGCATTTCTCTCACTAATTTCGTAATTTTGCAGCCGTGAAACGAAAGACACTGCTGTTTCTGCTGGCTTTTGTCATGATATTTGTCATGGCAGAAGTACCGAATATGCGCTCTGCTAATACGAAGAGTGCACGGGACAGCATCGCCTCGGATTCAGCAGTCATGACCACCGATAGCACGGCCCTGAACGGCAAGGGCGGTGTAGCGCTGAAAGCACTCGCCGATTCGGCAGTCAGCGTGGTGGGTGACTCGGCCGTCAAGGTTCCCGGCGACACTGCCGCCAAGGTTCATGCAGATTCCACCAGGAAGTCTTTGGCTGCTGCCGACACGGCTGGTATGGACTCACTGCACTTGGCCATCTGGAAGCGCAACAAAGCTGTCGACGACTCGCTGTATGCCGACTCGCTGAACCGTCAGCGCAAGAACGGCATTGACGCCCCCGTACACTATACTGCCGAGGACTCTATGACCTACGACGGCGTCACTGGGATGGCTCACCTCTTCGGTAAGTCTACTGTGAAGTACGAGAACATGGACCTGGAGAGCGACCAGATATTCATGTCGTTGGACTCCAGTCTCGTCCATGCCACCGGTTCAGTAGATTCTACCGGTACGAAGTATGGAACACCTGTTTTCAAGATGGGTTCCGATACTTACGAGACCGACACGATGGCCTTTAACTTCAAGACCAAGAAGGGTATCATCAGCAATGCCTATACCGAGCAAGAAGACGGTTTCATGACGTCTGAGATATCCAAGCGCAACGAAAAGGGCGAGATGTTCCTTTACCATGGGCGTTACACCACCTGTGAACTGCCTCATCCAGACTTCTATTTCGCCATGTCGCGTGCCAAGGTACGTCCAGGCAAGGATGTAGTGTTCGGCCCCACCTATCTCGTGGTGGCCGACGTGCCGCTGCCTTTTGCCATTCCTTATGGATTCTTCCCCTTCACGAAGAGCTACTCCAGCGGTTTCATCATGCCTACCTACGGTGACGAGACGTCGCGCGGTTTCTATCTTCGCGACGGTGGCTACTACTTTGCCATCAGCGATAAAATGGATCTGAAGCTCATCGGCGAGATATACACCAAGGGGTCGTGGGGTATTTCCGGTGCGAGCAACTACCGCAAGCGCTACCGTTACAACGGTTCGGTTTTTTTTAGTTACCAGAACTCGGTGACGGGCGATAAGAACATGCCCGACTACTCAAAGACGACCAGCTTCAAGATACAGTGGAGCCACCGTCAGGATGCGAAGGCCAACCCCTATTCCTCGTTGTCGGCCAGTGTGAACTTCGCCACGACGAGCTACGAACGTAACAACCTGACGTCGATGTACAACCCGCAGTCTATGACTCAGTCTACCCGTACGTCTTCCGTTTCATGGAACACGTCATTCTCGAGCATCGGCTTGTCGCTAAGCTCGACCTTCAACCTGAGCCAGAACATGCGTGACTCCACCATCGGTTTGACACTGCCTGACCTGAATATCTCCATCGCACGTTTCTATCCCTTGAAGCGGAAGAAGATGGTGGGCAAGGAGCGCTGGTATGAGAAAATCTCCATGCAGTATACGGGTCATCTGCAAAACAGCATTGATACCAAGGAGGATAAGCTGCTGAAGTCGAGTCTGACGAAGGACTGGCGCAACGGCATGCAGCACAAGATTCAGACGCAGGGCAACTTCACGCTCTTTGGATTCCTGAACCTGAACCCCTCGTTTAACTTCACCGACCGCATGTTGACCCAGAAGTACAAACGTTCGTGGGATGCCAATACCCAGCGCGAGGTGGTAGATACGCTACAGGGATTCTATAACGTCTACGACTGGGACTTCAGCGTCAGTGCCTCGACGAAACTCTACGGATTCTTCATTCCAAACCGTAAGATATTCGGCAACAAGATTGACCGCATCCGCCACGTCTTCACACCGACTGTGTCGTTCTCCTATGCGCCGAGCTTCGGTGCCCGTCGCTATGGCTACTGGACAACGTACCAAAAGACGGATGCCGAGGGCAACGTGTCGCTGGTAGAATACTCGCCATATACAGGCACGCTGTACAGCCCGCCCAGCAAGCAGAAGCGGGGCACTATCAGCATGTCCATCTCGAACAATATCGAGATGAAGTACCGCAACCGCGACGACTCACTGGTCAAGGTGAGCATTATCGACGAGTTAGGTGCCAGCATGTCGTACAATATGGCTACAGACTACCACCCGTGGAGCGACCTGTCGACTTCATTGCGACTGAAGCTGACGAAGAGCTACACGTTCAACCTGAATGCAACATTTGCCACCTACGCCTATGAGGCCGACTCGGTGGGCGCCCGCCCGTATATAGGCAACCGCACAGAGTATAGCAAGGGTCGCTTTGGCCGCTTCCAGGGAATGTCGCAGAACCTGTCGTACACGCTGGACAACAAGAAGGTGGCCAACTTCTTCAAGTGGTTGCGCGGCGAGCGTGTCGATAAAGACAAGGGTGGTAAAGACAAGAGCGGCGACGACGATGACGAATACGATACTGGAGCTGAGACTAATGTCGACAAGGACTTGGAGGCCGGTAAGCATGGTGCAAGAAAGAAAGAAGGCGAGATGGCCGAGACCGACGAGGACGGCTATATGGTGTTCAACGTGCCCTGGTCCCTCAGCATAGGCTATGGCATCACCATGCGCGAGAATACTGGTGGCAAGTTCAACTACAATAGCATGCGCTATCCTTATAAGTTCACACAGAACCTGAATATCAGCGGTAATATCCGTATTTCCGACGGATGGAACATCTCTTTCTCCAGTGGCTATGACTTTGAGAACAAGAAGATCTCGATGACTACTGCATCGCTATCGCGTGACTTGCACTGCTTCAACATGTCGTGCTCGATGGTGCTGGCTCCTTACACCAGCTACAACTTCTCGTTCCGTTGTAATGCCGCTACGCTGACCGATGCGCTGAAGTACGACAAACGCTCCAGCTACTCCAATGCCGTGCAGTGGTACTAAGTTTCATTTGACAAATTAGTAATGAGTAATTAGTAATTATGGTTACCGTATGCCATTGAAAAGAATGTCCTTCCTACGAGGATGTCAGCCTCAACATCTAATCATAATTACTCATTGCTCATTACTAATTACTCATTACTCATTCCTCATTGCTCATTCCTCATTGCTCATTTCTCATTTAGCTTTGGCTCAAGCCAAAAGCGCCTGCAGCGACTCCTCTTCGCCGACGACCCAGATGATGTCACCCTCTTGAAAACAGCGGTTGGGAGGGAATGGCGACAGGTTTTCCTTGCCTTCCTCCAGTCCTACCACCATGCAGCTGTACATGTTGCGGATGCCGCTCTCTTTCAGGTTCTTTCCAATGAATGGGCTGTCGGCACCTATTATCAGCTGTCGTAACTTCATTTCACGCTTCTCCAGTTCCGTATCTTCGCCCAGCACCTCATTCTCCAAGGCGTTGCGGAATGCCGTCAGCTGGTCGTCACTGCCGATGACCTGCAGACGGTCGTTGGGGAAGATGATGTAGTCGCCGTCGGGAATGTTCAGACGGTGACCGCCACGCATGATGCTGCTGACGTGCACGCCATATCGGCGGCCGAGGTTCAGCTGCTTCAGCGTCTGTCCCATCCACTGCGAGTCGCTGGGCACGTCGAAGTCGGCGATGTGAATGTCACGGTCCAGCAGTTTCCCTTCGTACAGTGGGCGTTTTTTGCCGTGCACCTGTGCTTCGATGTCGCGGCTGCGCAGGTTGTTGACAAACAGTCGCTCCAGCAGGATGCTACGTCGCTTGACCGAGCGCGACAGCACCATCAGCACGACGATACCCAGTCCGAGCGTGATGAGGATGGCGTTGCTGAAGCGGCTAAGGTAGTGGCAGACGTAGAACACGAAGGCCACGGCAATGACGACACGCACCAGGATGGTGAATAGTAGTGGCAGTCGGTTCCTGTTGCTCTCCGACCACAGCCGTTTCCACTCTTCCGAACGGTTCTTCTTCATCACCATAGCGCGCAGGAATGGCGAGATGAACAACACTGTCAGCACGCCCGTGATGGCGTTGGCATACCAGTGGAGCTGCCAGCCGGGTAGTAGTTCTCGGAAGAAGGGCAGCACGAAGGTGAACATCATCGCTATGGTGGCCGACGTGAGGATGCTGTAGACCACCGTGTTCATCGTCATCTGTGTCAGCAGCCGCTTCCACAGGTTCTGCTCCTGCGAGTTGGGATGGCTTACTGTCAGTCTGTTGAGCAGGCCTATCAGACGTGCCGGCAATCGGTGCTCGATGGCATTATAGGCCGGTGTGGCAAGCCGTATCATGTAAGGTGTGAGAAAGGTCGTTATGACGGATACAGCCACCACCACGGGATAGAGGAAATCGCTGATGACTCCAAGCGACAGACCCAACGATGCAATGATAAACGAGAACTCACCAATCTGTGCCATGGAGAATCCGCAGCGCATGGCCGACTTTAGACTCTCGCCTCCCAGCATAAAGCTGACCGAGCCCAGCACGGCCTGTCCTACGAGGATGGTCAGAACCAGTAGCAGGATGGGCAGAGCGTATTGGATGAGTATCTGCGTATCTACGAGCATGCCCACTGAGACGAAGAAGATGGCTCCAAAGAGGTTCTTTACAGGCTCTACGAGTTTCTCGATCTTCTCGGCTTCTACTGTCTCAGCCAGTATGCTGCCCATGATGAATGCTCCGAAGGCCGACGAGAACCCTACCGTCGTTGACAGTACTGCCATGGCGCAGCATAGTCCTAACGACACGACGAGCAGCACCTCGTCGTTGATGATGCTGCGCACCTTCCTCAGGAAGATGGGAATGGCGAATATGCCCACGACGAGCCATAGTACGAGGAAGAATCCTATCTTCACGATGCTGCCCAGCATCTGTCCGCCGTCGGGGTTGTTGCCGCTTGCGATGGCACTGAGCATCACCATCATGACAATGGCCAGTATGTCCTCCAGTATGAGCACCGACATGACCAGCCCGGCAAACTGCTGCTGACGCAGTCCGAGGTCGTCGAATGCCTTGTAGATAATTGTCGTAGACGACATGGCCAGCATGCCTCCAAGGAAGATACAGTCCATTCGTGACCATCCGAAGACATGCCCCACGCTGACGCCGAGCATCGACATGGAGAAGATGATGGTGATGGTCGAGATGATCGGCGATGCCCCCATCTTCAGAATCTTCTTGAACGAGAAGTCCAGTCCTAACGAGAACAGCAGGAACATGACGCCGATGTCAGCCCACAAGTGGATGTTCTCCATGTCGGCCACTGATGCTGTGTAGGGCATGTGGGGCGACACGAGGAAGCCGGCCACGATGTATCCCAGCACCAGCGGCTGTTTCAGACGCTTGAAGACAATTGTCACGATGCCTGCCACGATGAGCATCAGTGCCAGGTCTTGTATCATGGTAGGTAAGTTGGCCATACGTTTGTTGGTACTACAGTTCCAGGTCTCCGTCGTGAATCTCGTGCCAGGGCAGTCCCTGCTTGTTCAGCTGTTCCATGAAGGGATCGGGGTCGAACTCCTCGACGTTGTGCACGCCGGGTTTCCTCCACAGTCCCTTGCAGAACATCATGGCACCAATCATGGCCGGCACGCCCGTGGTGTAGGAGACACCCTGCATGCCCGTCTCCTCGTAGGCAGCACGGTGTGAGCAGTTGTTATATACATAATAGGTGTGCTCCTGGCCGTCCTTGCCGATGCCACGAATACGACAGCCGATGCTCGTCTCGCCTTCGTAGTTCTCGCCGAGGTCCTGCGGGTTGGGTAGCACAGCCTTGAGGAACTGCAGGGGTACGATCTTCACCTTGACCGTCTTGCCACTGCCGTCGGCCAGTGGGGCTTCGTACTCCACCTCGTCGATGCGGCTCATGCCGATGTTCTGAATCACCTCCAGGTGTTTCAGGTACTGCTGTCCGAAAGTCATCCAGAAACGGGCGCGGCGGATAGTGGGGTAGTTGATGACCAGCGACTCAATTTCCTCGTGGTGCAGCAGGTAGCTGTCGCGCGGGCCGATGTTGGGGTAGGTCAGGTCCTTGTGAATCTCCAGCGGCTCCGTCTCCACCCACTGACCGTTCTCCCAGTAGAGTCCCTTCTGTGTAATCTCGCGGATATTGATTTCGGGGTTGAAGTTGGTGGCGAAGGCCTTGTGGTGATCGCCGGCGTTACAGTCGACGATGTCCAGGTAGTGCATCTCCTTGAAGTGATGCTTGGCAGCATAGGCCGTATAGATGCTTGTCACGCCCGGGTCGAAGCCGCAGCCGAGTATGGCCGTCAGTCCGGCTTGCTCGAAACGTTCGCGGTAGGCCCACTGCCACGAGTATTCGAAATGCGCCTCGTCCTTCGGCTCGTAGTTGGCCGTGTCGAGATACGAGCACCCGCAGGCCAGACAAGCGTCCATGATGGTCAGGTCCTGATAGGGCAGTGCGAGGTTGATGACCAGTTCGGGCTTATAGCTGTTGAAGAGTGTCTTCAGTTGCTCCACGTCGTCGGCATCAACTTGTGCCGTCTCGATGGGCAGCGTATAGCCTTTCTTGTGGATAGCCTCTACGATGGCGTCGCATTTCTGCTTGCGACGGCTTGCAATCATAAACTCAGTGAACACATCAGCGTTCTGTGCAATCTTGAACGCTGCTACCGTAGCGACGCCTCCGGCGCCAATCATTAATACTCTTGCCATAGTTTATCTTGTTTTTTTCGTTGTCTCGTTGTCATGTTATCACGATGTTCCGTAGCTTCCCGTTGTCACGGCCTTCCGTTCAGCTCCTCTCCCTTGATGCCGAGGGCTGCCATCAGCGAGTATCCAAGTATCTCCTGCCGGCAGGGACAGCTTGCCTGGGGCTGCATGGCCAGCAGCGTGATATGCTTGTCGGGGTCGGCATGTCGTAGGCTGTCGCGCACGTTGTTGTATAGTTCTTCGGCGTTGGGCACCAGTACGAGGCGCTTCACCTCCTCGGCACTGGCCAGCAACTGCATGGAGTCGATGAAGAGCTGCCCCATGGTGGTCATGGGCTCGACGGCTACGCAACTGATGAGAAACTCGCCCAGAGGTCCCTTGAAGGCTGTGCCGTCGAGACCGGCAAAGGTGCCCGGTCGGAAGTTCTCCATCTGTTCGCGGGAGTGCAGCAGCACAACCTGCGTGACGGCCTGGCTGTCCTGGCGCAGTCCGCCGTCCAGTGCTACGCACTCCAGCCACTTGGCCATGTCGGCCTGGGGTATGCGCCGTTCGAGCATGCGCTCAAAGTTGACGATGAGGTCGAAGGCCACGCTGTCGGCATAGTCGGCGTCAACCAGTATGACGTTCTTGCTCCACTTTTCTCTGTTTTCAATCATAGCCTACAAAGTTACGACAAAAAAGTGAACTACCAAAATAATAGCCGTTAAATTCTGATAATTTCTGTTTTTCCCTGGCTCCGTGAGTGGCCTTCTCAATTCCGTGAGTGGCCTTCTCAGCTCCGTGAGTGGCCTTCTCAATTCCGTGAGTGGCCTTCTCAGTTCCGTGAGTGGCCTTCTCAGCTCCGTGAGTGGCCTTCTCAATTCCGTGAGTGGCCTTCTCAATTCCGTGAGTGACCCACTCATTCTGGGTGTCGGGTGCATGTTCTGCCCACACCC
>CAMJWJ010000122.1 GCA_946409435.1 uncultured Prevotella sp.
AAAAGGTAAAAAAGTAAAAAGGTAAAAATACAATGGGAAAATTAATTGTATCACTATCGCCTCACGCACACGGAACGGATACCGTCGAGCGTAACATGTACGGTGTCATCATCGCCCTGTTGCCTGCCCTGCTGGTGTCGTTCTACTTCTTCGGCATCGGTTCGGCCATCGTGTGCGCCACGAGCGTAGCGGCCTGCGTACTCTTGGAGTGGGCCATCAATAAGTATATGCTCAAGAACGACCGTTGCACCATCTGCGACGGCTCAGCCGTGCTGACGGGTTTGCTGCTTGGCTTCAACCTGCCCAGCAACCTGCCCATCTGGATTGTCATCATCGGTGCTGTCTTCGCCATCGGTGTGAGCAAGATGACCTTCGGCGGACTGGGAAACAACCTCTTCAACCCCGCACTCGTCGGACGTGCTGCCCTGCTGGTAGCCTTCCCCGCACAGATGACCACATGGCCGAAGGTCGGCCAGCTGACCAGCTATCTCGATGCCGAGACGGGTGCTACGCCACTGGCTATCATGAAGGACGCCATCAAGAGTGGCGATGCCTCAATCCTGGAGAAGCTGCCCTCTTCGTTGGACCTCTTCCTGGGCAACCATCCCGACGGTGCCGGTGCCATGGGTGAGATCTGTGCGCTGGCCCTGCTGTTAGGCTTGGCCTACATGCTGTGGAAGAAGATCATCACTTGGCATATCCCCGTCAGCATCATCGGTACGGTATTCGTGTTTGCCGGACTGATGCACCTGGTGAACCCCATCTATGCCGACCCCGTCAGCGTCATCCTCTCTGGTGGTCTGATGCTTGGTGCCATCTTCATGGCTACCGACTATGTCACCTCGCCCATGACTGCCAAGGGCCAGCTGATCTACGGTGTGGCCATCGGCTTCCTGACCGTCGTCATCCGCAACTGGGGTGCCTATCCCGAGGGCATGTCGTTCGCTATCCTGATCATGAATGCCTTTACACCTCTTATTAATAATTATGTGAAACCCAAGCGCTTCGGAGAAGTGGTCAAAAAATAGAGAATTAGAGAATCGCAGAATTATGAAGAAACTTGAATCATCTTTAACGAATATGCTGCTGGTACTCACGGGAGTAGCAGTGGTCATGGGTGGCATCCTTGCTTTTGTGAACCATCTCACCGAGGGTCCCATCAACGAACAGAAAGAGAAGGCGCTGGCTGACGGCATCAAGGCTGTCATGGTATGCGACGACCTGGTGGTCAGCAAGACCGACGAGGTGAAGCAGAACGACCCCAAGGGCAAGGAACTTGTCTACATCATCTATCAGATCAAGGACGCTCAGGGCAACGACCTGGGAGCTGCCGTAGAGAGTACCACTGGTGGCTTTGGTGGCGATCTGAAGGTGCTTGTCGGCTTTGACCCCGAGGGAAAGATTCTCGGTTACACCCTGCTCGAACATGCTGAGACGCCAGGCTTGGGTGCCAAGGCCGACAAGTGGTTCCAAAAGGGCCAGAAGGGCGACATCATCGGTAAATCGCCTGCCGAGCCGCTGACCGTATCGAAGGACGGTGGCCAGGTAGATGCCATCACGGCATCGACCATCACCAGCCGTGCTTTCCTGCTCGCAGTGAACAATGCCTATAACGCTTACAAGGCCACACCGGCTGCCGACGGCAATACTGGCGCAACTAAACAAATTGATAATTGATAATTGAAAATTATGAACGCAATACAAATTATCAAAAATGGCATCGTCAAGGAGAACCCCACGTTCGTCCTGATGCTGGGTATGTGCCCCACGCTGGCCACTACCACCTCAGCCATCAATGGTATGTCGATGGGCCTGGCCACGATGGCCGTGCTCATCTGCACCAACTTTGTGATATCGTGCTTGAAGTCTGTCACGCCCGACAAGGTACGCATTCCCGTGTTCATTGTCGTCATTGCAGCCTTCGTCACCATGCTCCAGCTTGTCATCAAGGCCTACCTGCCCGACATCGACGCTGCCCTGGGTCTGTTCATTCCGCTGATTGTGGTGAACTGTATCATCCTCGGCCGTGCTGAGGGTTTTGCATCCAAGAATTCACCCGTGGCCTCGTTGTTCGACGGCATCGGTATCGGTCTGGGCTTTACCATTGGCTTGACGCTGCTTGGCATCTGCCGCGAGCTGCTCGGCTCTGGTTCTGTCTTCGGATTCACGCTGCTGCCCGAGACGTACAACATCCTGCTCTTTGTGCTGCCTCCGGGTGCTTTCATCATGCTGGGATTCCTCATTGCCATCGTCAACAAGCTGCGTGGCAATGCGTAGTATCGTAATAACGTCATAACGTAATACCGGAACAATTATGGAATACATATTGATTTTCATTAGCGCGATATTCGTCAACAATATCATCCTGTCGCAGTTCCTTGGCATCTGTCCGTTCCTCGGTGTATCCAAGAAGATTGACACCTCGCTGGGCATGTCGGCTGCCGTGGCCTTTGTGCTCACACTGGCTACCATTGTGACGTGGTGTGTCCAGAAGTTTGTCCTCGACGCCTTCGGACTGCAGTATCTGCAGACCATCGCCTTCATTCTCGTCATTGCATCGCTGGTGCAGATGGTCGAGATTATCCTGAAGAAGGTGTCGCCAGCTCTCTATCAGGCCCTGGGCATCTTCCTGCCGCTGATTACCACCAACTGTGCCGTGCTCGGTGTCGCCATTCTGTGCATCCAGAAGGACTTCGACCTGTTGCAGTCCGTCGTCTATGCCTTCTCTACCGCTATTGGCTTCGGACTGGCACTGACCGTCTTTGCCGGCATGCGTGAGCAGCTGGAGCTGGTCACCATTCCCAAGGGCATGCGTGGCATGGCCATCGTCATGCTTTCTGCCGGTCTGCTCTCACTGGCCTTCATGGGATTCTCGGGCGTCGACGGTGGTCTCCGCACCCTGTTCGGTCTTTAAGACAAGGACGCTGGGAGAAGCTTTTCAGCCATGAACGAACAGCAGCAGCCAGCGGGCCGGATGAACATCTGGACCCTGCTGAGGAATATCCTGCCCTTCGTGTTGCCCTACCGCAGGCTGGTGGTCATCACGCTGGTGCTAACTTTCATCGGTTCGCTGATGGCACAGGTCAATGCCGTCGTGCTCGACAGGGCCGTCGATGCCATCAACGCACTCATCCAGACGCCCGGAGGCTTCAAGTGGAGCAGTGCCATCAGCATCCTTACAGCCATCAGCATCATCCTGCTGGGCAAGGAGGTGGTGGGTGCTGTGGTCACGTTCTTCCAGCGATACTATGGTGAGCGCATGCGCATCCTGGTCAGCCGTGACCTGTCGCTGCGCGTCGTCGACCGCATCCTGGCCTTCCGCATGGCTTTCTTCTCGCAGGACGGCAACGAGACGGGCAAGCTCCAGTCGCGCATCGACAGGGGCATCATGAGCCTGTCGAACACGGTCAACAATTTCTTCATCGAGATATTGCCGCTGTTTACCAGTGCCGTTCTGGCTTTGGGACTGATGTTTGCTGCCAACGTCTATGTCGGACTGGTGGCACTATGCATCATCCCCGTCTACTTCTACGTTACCTATGTCCAGGCATGCCGCATGAAGGGTGGGAGGCGCAGCATCTTCGGTGGCCATCAGGCCGTCAGCCAGGGCATCCTGAACATTCTTGAGAGCATCACCGTCATCAAGTCGTTCGGCCGTGAACAGGTAGAGGCCGCCCGGCAGACAGGGCTGCAGAACAGCATGACCGACCTGCAGCTGAACACCCGCAAGCAGAGCTTTTTCTTCAACGGTTTGAAGAGTTTCCTCGAACAGATAGGTACCGTGCTGATTATCATCCTGACGGCCTATCTCGTGCTGATCGACTACCCCGGTATGTCCATCGGAAAAATCATGTACCACGTCATGCTCTTTGCCAACGTCAGCGCCCCCATCCGTCAGTTGCACCGCATCTACGACGACATGAACGACGCGCTGATCTATGCCGAGGGATTTTTCGGCATACTCCATGCCGACAATGAGGTGGAGACGAGCGGCAGTCACCGGCCCGAACGGGTGGAGGGTAATTTCAGCCTCTCCGGTGTCAACTTCACCTATCCCAATGGCACACGTGCACTGACCGACGTGTCGATGAACATCGAGGCAGGCAAGATAACAGCCCTCGTGGGACTTAGCGGAGCCGGCAAGAGCACCGTCGTCAACCTGCTCGACAAGTTCTATGCTCCCGACAGTGGCAGTCTGAAGCTCGACGGCGTGGAACTCAGCGAGTGGGACACCCGTTGGCTGCGCGAGAACGTCGGTCTCGTGCTGCAGAAGAACCACATCTTCGACGGCAGCATCGAGGCGAACATCCGCTACGGCAATCCTGACGCCACGCACGACGACGTCGTCAGGGCTGCCCGCCAGGCCTTCCTCTACGATCAGGTGGTGCAGCTGCCTCACGGCTTCGACACACCGGCCCTGCAGCTCAGCGGTGGCCAGCAGCAGCGCGTCGCCATAGCCCGCATGTTCCTGAAGAACCCGCCAATCATTTTCCTCGACGAGCCTACCGCCAGCCTCGACGCCATCGCCACTGAGCAGATCAAGGCCAGCATCGACGCCATCAAGCAGGGACGTACCGTCATCATCATCTCGCATAACATCGGCCAGATTATCGATGCCGACCAGATATATGTCTTGGACCGTGGCCGTGTGGTACAGAGTGGCTCGCCGCAGGAGGTCTATCGGCAGGGTGGCCTCTACAAGGACATCTTTGACGCCAGTGCCCGAAGCATGAACGTCGACAAGATAGCCAGTACGATAGAATCTTAAAATTAAAGGCAACGTATGCAGACAAGTGGCGCGAGTTACTCATCAAAATAACCCGCGCCACTTGCTATGATGGTATTGGCTGATGTCTCCCCTTTAATCCAAAGGAATCTCGGGGTGTTGCACGGCCAGTGGCATGTCCTTCTGCGAGAGGTAGAACATGTAGAGAATGACGGGCTTCGTGCCACGGTTCTCGCCGTGGTGGATGGTGTTCACCATCTCAACGACGGGCTCGCCCTCATGCACGGTCTTTTCCTTGCCGTCCTGACCGATGATGGTCAGCTCGCCCTGCACCAGAATACCGTAGTTCATGACGGGGTGGTGGTGCCATCCCAGCTTCTTGCCGGCAGGGAACACGTACTTCACAGCCACCAGCTCGGGGCGACCTACGAGGTAGTCGGGCAGTTCCACGCCGTCCCAGCTCTGGCTGGTGCGTATCAGTTCCGTTGACACGACATCCTGTATGGGGTTGTCTTCGTTGGTTTTGGCTTCTTTGCAGCCTGTCAGCATTGTTACGCCGCAGATTGTCAGGGTGGCGGCGAGCACCAAGGTCATCATTTTTTTCATTGCTTTGTCGTATTATGTTTATATTGTTAGGACGTATAAGCGCCTGTCTTCCGACAGCATTTTTGTTACTTTCCTTAAGTCATTCTTCATCATCGTCTTGGTCGTCCTCCATCCTGCATAGCCGGCGGGTCTCTTTCCGGGCTTCCCTCCAACGAGGGAAGTACCTGTCCATCAGAGCATGGAAGCGGGCATTATGGCTGGGTTCCAGCAGGTGGCATAATTCGTGAACCACCACATGTTCGACACACCATTCCGGCAACAGCAGCAGATAGGCAGAGAAACAGATGCTTTTATCTTTGACATTGCAGACGCCCCATCGTGAAATCACCGCCTTGTAGTAGACCAAGGATGGCTTTACGCCAATCTCCCTTGCATGCCGTTCCACCATTGGCTCAATCAATGCTTTCAGCCGTCTGAGGGCCTCGTCGGCTTGTGCCCGTGTCTGCAGTGGCAGCTGACTGTAGAACGCAGCCCTGCGCTGCTGGCTCTCATAGGTCTTCTGACGGGCCTTGCTGATCCAGTCGCGGTGTTCCTCGATAAACCGCTCTATCTCGTTCTTCGGCATACCGATAGGCGCCGACACGTGCACATCGCCATTCTTCACGATGCGCATCGACAGTCTGCTGGTTCTCCTGTATGTTACTTGTATTGCCATGCTTTCACCTCTTTCTACTCTTCCTTCCGGATGAGAAGACGTGCCGTTTCATCCCGACTTGTTGTTTGTTCACCACTTGTCTGGGTTTCGTGGATGCAAAAGTAAGCATTATTTTTCAATCGTCCAAACTTTTCGGCTGTTCAGGGCGATTTTTTATGAAAAGCTCAGATTTTATTTGTTTCCTTGCCATGTCTTGAAAGATTATAGAGGTACGCGCAAGCAGAGTGACTAATAGTCCTGCTTTCTGTACTCCTGCGGGTAGATGCCGGTGACGCGCTTGAAGTAGCGGCAGAAGTTGGCAGTGGTGGGGAAACCGAGTTCCAGGGCGGTGGCCTTGATGGTCTGGTGGGGGTAGGTGTCCATGATGCGCTTGGCCTGTGTGCAGACGTGCTGGCCTATGTAGTCGAGGGCCGAGATGCCGTTGCTGGCCTTGAGGAAGAGCTTGGAGAAGTAGCGGGGGGTGTAGCCGAGGCGCGTGGCATAGAATTGCACGTCGCGGTGCTCGCGGTAGTGTGCCACCACGAGGTCGCAGAAGTGGGCGTAGAGGGCTGCCGTCCTATTCTCGCGCCACGGACGGTCCTGCTCCTTGCGGTAGTAGTTGACGAACTCGTAGCCCAGTGCCAGTTGCGTGAGCAGCATCTGGCGGCGCAGCTGCAGGTCGGTGGCATTGTGCATGGCGATGGCGGAGAGCAGTTTGCAGATGGCCATCAAGCGGTCGGCTTGATCGTCGGTAAGCTGGCAGGTCGGTGCGCTGTTGAATTTGTCGAAGTCGTGGCTGAAGAGGTGGGGCTTGATGTCGTTGAGCAGCGCCGACGAGACGACGGTGCGGGCGTATGTGAAGTCGTCGGAGCACGCCACGGCCCGCATGAAGTGACCGGGCATCATAATCATGAGGTTGTTCCTCTCGATAGTTATTTCCTGCATGTCATAGACGATGCGTGCCGTTCCGCTTAGACACAGTTGGATGGCTAAGCCGGGGAAGGACAGGTGTGCGTTGGGGAAGGCGAAGCCGTGTATCTCGTTGTTCACGTCTATCCCATTCTGCTCTATGTTTTGTATCAGTGTGTTTAGTTCCGTATAGGTTCTCATAAGTCTAAATCGCATTACTTTTCGGCTGCAAAGATACTACAATTTTGGCGAATAGTATGTACTTGTGTACTTATTGATAGCAGAAAGGCGAAAATTGGTAGCATTATTTTCGTAAAAGGATTGCATAGTCAGGGAAAAGGCTGTAACTTTGCAGGCAAATTGTAAACAAAACTAAACTCTACTAGACTTAATTGGCGCAGTCGTGCACCCACTTACACAGCTTTGCTGTTCCGCCCGGATGAAGGCACCGGGCGGATGTAAGTGTGTTTAATCATGATTCATCCATCGGAAAACCCTTCACCGACGCCGTAATGTGTTGCAAAACAATGGCTTGCGGTGAAGTGTCTCGACGAGGCAATGTGAGGGGCCGGTGATGCGATGTGAAGAGTTGACGAGACAACGCCCTTCACGAGTTCTTCCAATCATTTTTTTGTCGTTGTGAGTGGCCTTCTCACGATCGTGAGTGGCCCACTCAGCTCAGTGAGTGGCCTTCTCAGCTCAGTGAGTGGCCTTCTCAATTCAGTGA
>CAMJWJ010000123.1 GCA_946409435.1 uncultured Prevotella sp.
GCTTCAGATGGATAATCTGATGTATCTCAAAATATAAACAAATTGTTTTCATAATCATTTAAATGAAGAATGAAGAATGAAGAATGAAGAATTTGCTTCCGCTCTTCTCACGTTCTCAGACGTTCATCCTGTTGTTATTATTTTATTAATTATCTCATATCGAAGAACTCAGTATGAAGGCAGAAGACTGCTGGAGCATTGTCGTATGTGTGCGGTAGCAAATTCTTCACTCTTCATTCTTCATTCTTCATTTATACTTCCCAACCCAGGGTCCGCTTATACAGCGTGGCTATCCAGGCACCGACTTTCTCCCACGTAATCTGGTCAACCTCGTTCTTGCCTTCCTCTTTCAGGTACTGGAAGAGCGAGTCGTTGGCGCAGATAGCGTAGATGGCGTCGGCCAGGGCGTGGATGTCCCAATAGTCTACCTTGATGCAGTTCGTCAGAATCTCAGCACAGCCCGACTGCTTCGAGATAATCGACGGCGTGCCGCACTGCATAGCCTCCAACGGCGATATGCCGAACGGCTCGGAAACGGAAGGCATGACGTAGACGTCGCTGTCCTTCAGACATTCGTACACCTGCTTGCCGCGCATGAATCCGGGGAAGTGGAAACGGTCGGCAATGCCACGCTCGGCAGCTAACTGGATCATGGCATCCATCATGTCGCCGGAACCAGCCATGCAGAAGCGCACGTTGTTGGTACGGCGGATAACCATGTTAGCGGCCTCGACGAAGTACTCGGGACCCTTCTGCATCGTGATACGTCCGAGGAACGTCACGACCTTGTCCTTACCAGTGTGGTCTGGACGCGGAATGGCCTGATACTCGTCGGGCAGGGGATATACGGCATTGTGCACCGTGAAGCACTTGCGCGGATCCTGATGATACTGGTTGATGACCGTCTGGCGCGTCAGCTCTGACACACACATGATGCAGTCGGCATTGTCCATACCGTTCTTCTCAATCGAGTAGACGGTGGGGTTCACCTTTCCACGCGAACGGTCGAAGTCGGTGGCATGCACGTGGATGCACAGGGGCTTGCCGCTGACCTGCTTGGCGTGGATGCCGGCAGGATAGGTCAGCCAGTCGTGGGCATGGATGATGTCGAAGTCGAACGTGCGGGCCACGACACCGGCAATGATTGAGTAGTTGTTGATTTCCTCGTGCAGGTTGCCGGGATAACCGCCGGCAAACTCCATGGCACCGAGGTCGTTGACGTGCATGTAGTTGAAGTCGGCATACAGATGGTCGCGCAGCCGGAAATAGAGGTCAGGATCCATGATATTCCCAACCCTTTCGCGTACATAGTCTGCTGAGACATCGCGATAGGCGATAGGCACGGCATTCATGGCTACGATGTTGCAGGCCGAGCGGTCTTCATCGCCGAAAGGCTTGGGCAGACAGAGCGTGATGTCCATGTCGCCCTGTGCATGCAACCCCTGCGAAATACCATAGTTAGCAGTGGCAAGTCCACCGAACACGTGAGGAGGATACTCCCATCCAAACATTAATACTTTCATCGTGCGTCCTCCTTATTTTTGATATGTATATTTCTCCATCAACTTCAGCGAGCGCAGAATCTCGGCAACATTCATGGCAAAGGCCATGGCACCACGGCCGTGGAACGGCGGGTTGCCGTCGAACAGCTCACTGATAGTACCCAGAGCGTGATAGTTCATCTCGTCTTCATAACCCACCATGTGGCGCTCAAGGAACGACAGGCGGGTGCGCTTGTAGAGCTTCAGGCAGGCTTCCATATAGAAGCCGCCGAGCCACGGCCATGCCGTACCCTGATGGTAGGCGTAGTCGCGCTGCGTCTGCGGACCGACATACATGGGGTTGTAGCCACCGCTCTTAGGCGACAGCGAGCGCAGTCCCTTGGGGGTGAGCAGTTCGCGCGTGCAGATGTCGAGGACACTCTTCTTCTGGTCCTGATTGAGCGGAGAATAGTCGAAGGCTACGGGGAAAATCATGTTCGGGCGAACGCTCCAGTCCATCATCGTGCCGTCGACATAGTCGAGCAGATAACCGTACTCGTTGAGGAACGTGGCAACGAAGGACTCCTTGCAAACATCGGCTCGCTGCTCCAGCTTGTCGGCCAGCTTCTTGTCGCCAAACTCGGCTTCCAGAGAGGCACAGAGCTTCAGTGCATTGTACCACAAGGCATTGAACTCAACGATATAGCCCGAACGGGGCACGACGGGGCGGCCGTTGGCCGTAGAGTTCATCCACGTGATGGCACGGTCGCGGCCATTGGCATAGAGCAGGCCGTTATCGTCAAGATGCAGGTTGGGATGACCGTCGCCGACGATGTATGTCACGATGTCCTTCACCAGCTTGCCGTACATCTTGTAACCCTTCTCGCGGCCGGCATCCTTGATGTACTGCTGGACGGCCCATACGGCCCACAGGGGTACGTCGGGCTGTTCCACCTCATAAATCTTGACGCTCAGCGGCTTGCCTTCCATAAACTCACGCAGTCCCTTCTCGGCAGTCTTCATGACCAGCTCGAAGTAGTCCTGCTCACCAATGGACAGCGTCAGACCAGGCAGAGAAATAAATGTATCACGCGCGCGAGCCTTGAACCACGGATAGCCGGCCAGCAGGTAGCGGTCGTCGTTGGGCTTGCGATTGTGGAACTGATGAGCGGCAGCCACGAGACAGTGATAGAAACTGTCACGGCCGGGACGCACGTCGATTTCCTTCTGGAACAGCGTCTTCAGCGTAGAGGTCTTGATCTCCTTGGTAGAAGCAGCAAAGACGATGCTCTCGCCCTTCTTGATGGACAGCTCGAAGTAGCCGGGCACGTAAAGGTCCTCGTTAGAGGCATAGCCACGCTCCTGCTCCTTCGGATACTCCACACCGCGATACCAGTCGGGCTGGAACACAAACTCGTTCTTCTTGTTGAACTGCATGTAGAGGTCAGGATAGCCGGCATACATACAGGTCTTGATGCCATTGTCGACGGGATGGTACTCACGCGAGGCTGTCGAATTCTCGTGGGTGAACTGACGCACCGAACGGAACGCCAGGAACGGACGGAATCGCAGCGTCGTAGCTGAATGGGCATCCTCCAACGTATAGCGGATGAGGATGCGGTCCTCGTAGGCCTGGAAGATGGTCTCGCGTTTCAACACTACGCCACCCACGCGATAAATCGTGGTAGGCACTACGTCACAGGTAAACTCGCGGATGTACTTATGACCCTTGGGGCTGAAGTTGTTGCCCTGATACTTGTGGAGTCCGAGATTGAACTCAGCACCGTGCTGAATAACCGTACAGTCAAACGACGAGAGCAACACATGGTTCTCGTCGTCGAGCTCAGGTACGGGAACAACGAGCAAACCGTGGTACTTGCGCGTGTTACAGTCTACCAGCGTAGAAGCACTGTAGGCACCGGAACGGTTTGTCCGAAGCAATTCACGACGGAGCGACTCCTCCAGATTGGTCATCACCGCTTTTTCAAATCGTAAATAACTCATAGTTCCTTTTTAGGTATTGAAATAGTTTTAGTATCAAAATTTCTTTCAAAAGTACGCAATTCTGACATCATAACCAAATTATATAGCATTTTTTTTAAAAAAACATCATTTTTTTCTACTGTGGAAGAGAATTTACGACAAAAAGGCGGTCATTTTTGTATATTTTTTGTACTTTTGCAATAACAATTGAACAAGACGACATACATGACAATGGTATCAGAGACAGACAATCAAATGGCCAGAGTGGCACAGTCGATGAGTGAACTGTGGCTCTGGCTGACCGATGAGCAACGGCAGCTGCTGAGTGGCAGCATGACGATGCAACGATACAGGAAAAACGACATTATCTATCATGAGGGTGAGGCTCCTATCTATTTTTTCTGTCTGCTCAGTGGGAAGGTGAAGATATACAAAGAGGGCGTAGGCCACCGCCAGCAGATAGTACGCATGGTACGCCCCCACGAGTTCTTCGGCTATCGCGCAGGCTTCGTCGACGTCAACTACACTACGGAAGCCTCAGCTTTCGAGACTACCACCCTCTGCAAGATACCGTTGCCAGTCATCAAGCAAATCATCCAGGAGAACCACCAGGTAGCCCTCTTCTTCATCAAGGAGTTAGCCAGTCTGTTAGGCAATGCCGACGAGAACACCGTCAACCTGACGCAGAAGCACTTACGCGGCAGGCTGGCTGAGGCACTGCTGCGGCTGAAAGAGAGCTACGGCACTGAGGATGACGGCCGTACTCTGGCCATTGCGCTGAGCCGCGAGGACTTGGCTAACCTCTCGAACATGACAACCAGCAATGCCATCCGTACGTTGTCGAGCTTTGCTGCCGAGGGGATCATTACAATTGAAGGGCGCAGAATCAGCATTGTCGACGAGGATGAGCTTCGTAAGACATCAGCCATCGGTTAGCAGACAGCAGCGCCACAGACGTTGACCCATGGCGGCATCAGTCTGGTATGAGGAAGTTGACGACTTCCTGTTCAATCGTGATACGATACGAGCCTACCGGCGTATCAATTAACCGGCCGTCAACACCCACCAAGGCATGCTTGGCATCTTCGACGACCACCTCGCGGGTACGATAGGGATGCACACTGCGATGATTCAGGAAACGGCCAGTGATCAACAGCCACATGCCTGCCAGCACCTGCACGATTTCTGCATGGTAAATAATCGACACGTCAAGCATGCCATTGTAGGGCACAGCACTCGGCGTCTGGCCATAGCCTGGCCCACTGCCTATGCACACGGTCATCACCTTTCGGTTCACCTCGTCGGCGTTGAGCTTGATGTGCATCTTATACTCCATTCGGTGGAATATCATCAGGAAGATGGACACCACAAACGACAACAACCGGGAACCCAGTAGCGAGCGGGCCTGACGACGCAGGTTCATCACGTCAGCAATCAATCCTATATTGACACAGTTAAGGAAATAACGGTGTTGTGCCTCACCACGCTTATCAGTATAGCGGATACAACCCACGTCAACAGTACGGACGCGGCGCTTGACAAGCCAGTCGACGGTCTGCTCGAGGTCTCCCTCCTTAAAATCCCAGTAACGGGCAAAGTCGTTTATCACGCCATTGGGTATCACGCCTAAGGCGATGCGGTCGCGCACCTGCTTCTCTTCGTGCATCAGGCAGTTGACGGCATCGTTCAGTGCCGAGTCACCGCCCATGACAACGATGGTCCTGTAACCGTTACGGATGAGCATGGTCATCAAGCGCTCAACGCTGTCCGACGACTCGCTCTGCACGAAGTCGTACTGCACTTGCCGTTCGTCAAGCACACGCTGAATCTTCTCACGCTGCTTGGAGCCTCGTCCTTTCGGGCAATACAGTATGCCCCACCTTTGTTCTTCCACTGCTAACTTGTTGTTTTATCCGTTCTTTCACAGCAAAGATACGATTAAACGAGAAGAAAACAAAGAATTTCCATTCTTTTTTTCTCGAGTGTGAGTATTTTCGCTGAGTTTTACTCAGCAAAGTTACAAAGAATTGCGTAAATAGCCAAGCACTTTGACAAGTTTTTCCACGTTTTTCGTTTTTTCACTATTTTATTCGTAACTTTGCAGCAAACATTTCGGAGAATCAATGCAAGCAGAAGTAGACACAATAGTACAGACGACGATTTTTCTGGTACGCCATGGTGAGACAGTAGACAACGCACGGTGCATCATACAAGGACAGACACACGGCATGCTCAACGAGAATGGCCGCGAACAGGCTGAAGCCGTGGCGGAGCAACTGGCTGCTGAGAGGATTGACGCTGTGGTGGCCAGTGACCTGCGGCGCGCCATACAGACGGCGGAAATAATCAGCCAACGGCACGGTCTGCCCGTCACGACCACACCGCTGCTCCGCGAGCGCGACTGGGGGTCGTTCACGGGTCTTTACATCCCTCAGCTGAAAGGCAGGAAATGGACGGATGATATCGAGACGGAGGAAGCCTTGCTGCTACGGGCATGCCACTTCCTACAATACATAACGACCACCTACCCGGGGAAACGGGTGGTGGCCGTTGGTCATGGCATCATCAACAAAGCCATACAGGCTGTCTATGCGCAATGCCCCATGCGTGAAGTGCAGCGGATGATGAATGCGGAGGTGCGCCTGCTATCTGCCACGGCTGAAGGAACCGCCGCTGCGGCTGCTGCCCTGTCGGCTACCCATACTGCTACCACTGCTACGTTGGCTGTTACCGCCGAATGAGCCGCTGCTGCCACTGCTACGATGGCTGCTACCGCCGAACGAGCCGCTGCTACTGCTGCTACGCGGAGTACTTGTGGTGCGCGGAGTGACGCTGCTACGCTGACTGGTGCCGAACGAGCCACCGCCAATGGTGCGCGGACCGCTGTTTACTGAAGAGCTGCTGCCCGACGAACTGTTACTCCTGAACGAGCCGCTGTTGCTGGACGAGCCGTTGTTGCTGGACGAGCCGCTATTGACAGTGGAGCTTCCCCTATTGAACGAACCGCTGCCGGTAGAACCTGCGCGCTCCGTCGGGTCTGTCGTTCCACGTTGTGTACCCACGCCACTCGTTGTGCCACGGTTCGGACGGTTGCCGAAGCTGCCGTTATACTGACGGTTACCTCCGCGACCGCCGATAGTGTGGCCGTTATCCTGATGTCTGTTAACGGTGGTCCGCGTCGAACTGTTGCGGTTGCCACCAAAATGACGATTACCCGAATCCATGCGTGAGCTGTGATGACGGAAGTCGCCACGGTTCCAGCGGTCCAGCATGCCGAAGTGCGAACGCCCTGCGGGACGGAAATGATCGCGACGGCTGTAGTACCAGCCATGACCGCCTACCACGTGCCACGCATGGCCGCCACGGTAGCTGGCATAGAACACGGGGCGTCCGAAATAGAAGTAGTCACGGCGTGGATAGCGGGCATAGATGCCGAAGTGCCAGAATCCGTCGCGCCAGTAGAGAGGACGATAGAAGTAGCTGGCTGCCAGGAACGACTGCCACTGCCAGTCAAGCAGCACGTAGCTCATGTCGAGGTTGCGGCGCTCCCAATAGTCGCCGTAGACATCGTCATAGCTGGTGACGCCCATCAAGTAGTCGAGGTTAATCTCATAGGCGGCCTCGTACTGCTCGTCGGTCAGGTTCAGCTCGTAGGCCATCTTGTCGGTCAGGAACAGGGCCTCGTTGCGTGCCTGCTCGTAACTCATGGCGTGTCCTGTGACTGCTGTCATCAGCAGGAGCATCAGGGTTATCATCATCTTTTTCATAATCTTCACTTCTTTATGGGTTAATACTAAGTTTCACGTTGCAAAGTTAGGCATAAAGATGTGCATATAAAAAGGAATTTCCCTAAACGCGTCGGGGGAAATCCCTATCTTTTCTCATTTCCTGACTTCGGTGTTGCGTTACCCTATACGCGCGCGTATATAGTAGGGAAAGAAAAAAAGAACCCACACTTCCCACACTTCCCACACCTAAAGGCATGAGTGTGGCGTTGCAATCCCATACCTTTAGGTGTGGGAAGTGTGGGAAGTGTGGGTTAAAAAGTGCATAAGCTATATATACGCATGCGCGCGTGCGAGTAATAGCGTTTTTTGCAGCATTCATCAGACTGGTGGGGCTGATGGGTGTC
>CAMJWJ010000124.1 GCA_946409435.1 uncultured Prevotella sp.
CGTGAAGGAGATTCTGCAGCGTTACAAGGAGTTGCAGGACATCATCGCCATTCTCGGTATGGACGAGCTCTCCGACGAGGACAAGCTGACGGTGAACCGTGCACGCCGTGTGCAGCGATTCCTCTCGCAGCCGTTCTCTGTGGCAGAGCAGTTCACTGGACTGCCAGGCGTCATGGTGCCCATCGACGAGACCATCAAGGGCTTCAACGCCATTCTCGACGGTGAGGTGGACGACCTGCCCGAGCAGGCATTCCTCAACGTTGGTACTATTGAAGACGCCAAGGCGAAGGCCAAGAAACTTCTGGAGGCAGCGAAAGGATAAACATATACATTATATTAATATATAGAATATGTTGAAACTGAAGATTGTCACACCGGAAAGAATAGCCTACGACGGAGAAGTCAGCAGCGTGCTCGTGCCCGGCCAGAAAGGACAGTTTGAAATCCTCACCGGACATGCACCCATCATCTCGTCCCTCGGGAAGGGAGTGGTGGAATATGCTACTAACGACGGGAAACACCAGGTTCAGGTGTCGGGCGGATTCGTTGCCGTCCAGCAGAACGAGGTGAGCCTCTGCGTAGAAGTTGAAGGGTAGTAATATAGCGTGTTCTTTGGAAAAGTGATAGCGACAAGTATTGCCATTAGTGTGGCCTACACCGTGATAGCGACGCTGGTCTTCGTGGCCGGCTACCGCGCCGTCAGGCATTCAGAGCGGGCACTCACCCTCTATGCCTTCGTATCCATGGTGCTGCGCATGCTGTCGGCGGCAGCGGTGATTCTCGTCTGTCTCGTGGCAGTCAACGACAACCAATGGCGCCGCACTTTCGTCATCATCTTCTCGGCTTTCTATCTGCTCATGCTGATATTCGATGTGGTGTTTTTCATCCGTTCACAGAAAAGTAAACAACAACAAAACAAGTAAGAAATGAATTATTTCAAACCACTTCTCTGCACCGTGCTGATGCTTCTGACGCTCCTCCCGGCCTCGGCCGACGAGGGGAATACGCAACTCCCGGCAACTGCTGCCGAGGAGAAGAAGGAAGGCATCGACCTGCAGGGTATCTTGTTTGGACATATCCAGGACTCTTATGAGTGGCACATTACGGACATTGGCGGCAAGCCTGTCGTCATCCATCTGCCCATCATCGTGAAAAGTTCTACAGGATGGCATGTGTTCTGCTCCTCGGAGTTTGAGCATCATGCCGATGCCAACGGCAACCGTCCAGGCCCCTACGGACTGTACATCTCGGGCAGCGAGGCCAACGCCAATAAGATCGTGGAGAACATCAACGGACAGGAAGTCCGTCCGATAGACATCTCCATTACCAAGACCGTCGTCGTGCTCTTCATCGATGCTATCCTGCTGCTGCTCTGTGTGCTCATACCGGCACACTGGTGCAGAAAGCACAAGATCGATGATCCTGCGCCGAAGGGCTTTACAGGATTCATGCACATGTTCATCATGTACGTCTACCACGACATCATCGAGAGCATTCTGGGCAAGGAGGCACCGAAGTATGCCCCCTACCTGCTGACGTGCTTCTTCTTCATCTTCGTGGCCAACGTGATGGGCGTGATGCCCTTCCCACCGGGAGGCGGCAACCTGACGGGCAATATTGCCTGCACGCTGTTCCTGGCGTTCTGTACCTTCCTCGTCACCAACCTGACGGGAACCAAGGAATACTGGAAGGAGATATTCTGGCCGGAGGTGCCTACATGGCTCAAGGTCCCCATACCCCTGATGCCCTTCATTGAGCTGTTCGGTATCTTCACCAAGCCGCTGGCCCTGATGATCCGTCTCTTTGCCAACATGATGGCAGGCCATGCCGTAGCTATCTCGCTGACATGCCTCATCTTCGTCATGTACGGCATTCATGCCGCTGCAGGAACAGCCATGATTCCCGTGAGTGTAGCCATGAGCATCTTCATGATGCTGCTCGAAGTGCTGGTATGCTTCATCCAGGCCATGGTGTTCACCATGCTCTCGGCGGTATTCATCTCGCTGTCTCACGTTCATGAGCACGAGGCAAAAAGCGCATAAAACAAAAAAAGAAAACAACAATTAAATAATTAACAATTAAAAACTTAAAGATTATGATTTCAGTATTATTATCAGCAATTCCTTTTGCAAATTTGGGTGCCGCTATCGGCGGTGGTTTAGCAGTGATTGGTGCAGGTATCGGTATCGGTAAGATTGGTGGACAGGCCATGGACGCTATGGCTCGTCAGCCGGAGAAGATCAACGACCTGCGTTCAAACATGATCGTGGCAGCCGCCCTGATTGAGGGTGTTGCATTCTTCGCCATCATTATCGCCCTGACGGCTCTCTTCGTATAAGCAGACAGAGAGTGATACGGAGTATTTGATTCAAAGTCATTTCATTCACAGCTTATGTCATTAATAACACCTGATTTTGGATTGCTGTTCTGGATGGCGCTGGTGTTCATCATCGTGCTCTTCATCCTGTGGAAATGGGGATTCCCCGTTATCGTCAAGATGGAGCTCGACCGCAAGGACTACATTGACCAGTCCTTGAAGAAGGCCCATGAGGCCAATGAGCGCCTGGCCAACATTCAGAAGGAAGGTGAATCCATCTTGCAGGAGGCGCGTGAGAAGCAGGCCCAGATACTACGTGAGGCTGCCCAGACGCGTGACGCCATCGTAGAGCAAGCCCAGGACAAGGCAAGGAGCGAGGGTGTTCGACTCTTGGATGAGGCGAAAGCCGCCATCGAGCAGGAGAAGAAGGCCGCCATTGCCGACATCCGCCAGCAAGTTGCTGCGCTGAGCGTAGAAATCGCCGAGAAGGTGCTCAAGCAGAACCTCAAGGACGACAAGTCGCAGATGGATTTGATTGACCGAATGCTGGATGAAGTCTCTGCCAAGTAATTATGCATGCCGAATGATGCATTAAACTATTAAGCGTATGGATATTGGAGTGATATCGATGAGATATGCAAGGGCGCTGCTCAAGAGCGCCACTGACGCACAGCTCGAGGACCAGGTCTATCAGGAGATGATGACCATCGCCAAGAGCTATGTCGAGGTTCCTGCATTGCGCCAAACGATAGACAATCCCATGCTCTCGAAGGACAAGAAGGAGTCGCTGCTCACCATCGCCGCCGGCGAGAAGGCGAGTGCGCTCACCAAGGCTTTCATAGCCCTTGTGCTGAAGGAGGACCGCGAGAACGTGATGCAGTTCATGGCCAACTCGTATGTCACGCTTTACCGAAAGCAGAAGAACGTCATCCGTGGCAAGCTGACTACTGCCGCCCGCGTCTCTGTCGAGACAGAACAGAAGATGCGGCAGCTTGTAGAAAGTAAAACTAATGGTACTGTGGAGTTTGAGACCGAGGTGAACCCCGACATCATCGGGGGCTTCATCCTCGAGTACGACACCTATCGCATGGATGCCAGTGTCAAGTCGAAGCTCAACAGCATTCTCAACACACTATGTAAATGATTTAATGAGTAATGAGTAATTAGAAATGAGTAATTATGATTACCTTACAAGACCTATCAACAGCATTCGTCTCTGCTGCTTTATCAGCCGCAGCAGTAATCATAATTACTAATTGCTCATTATTAATTTCTAATTAAAAAAACTATGTCAGATAAGATTAAACCAAGCGAAGTGTCCCAGGTGCTGCTCGAACAGCTGCGAGGCATTCAGAACGACCAACAGTTCGACGAGGTGGGTACCGTGCTTACCGTCAGCGACGGCGTGGCACGCATCTACGGACTCCGCAATGCCGAGGCCAACGAACTGCTGGAGTTTGAGAACGGGACGATGGCTATCGTGATGAACCTTGAGGAAGACAACGTCGGTTGTGTGCTCCTCGGTGGTACATCAGGCATTAAGGAGGGTATGGTTGTGAAGCGTACAAAGCGTATCGCCTCAATCCGCGTCAATGACAATATGCTCGGCCGTGTTATCAACCCGCTGGGACAGGCTATCGACGGCAAGGGTGACATCGATCTGAGCGAGGCATTCGAGATGCCGCTCGACCGTAAGGCTCCCGGTGTGATCTACCGTCAGCCTGTGAAGGAGCCGCTGCAGACTGGTCTGAAGGCCATCGATTCGATGATTCCCATCGGACGTGGACAGCGTGAGCTCATCATCGGCGACCGCCAGACGGGTAAGACCGCCATCGCCGTTGATACCATCATCAACCAGAAGAGTTTCTATGAGGCAGGCAAGCCTGTCTATTGTATCTATGTAGCCATCGGTCAGAAGGCTTCTACCGTTGCAGCCCTCGTGAGCACGCTGCAGGAGCACGGCGCTATGCCTTACACCATTGTGGTGGCTGCTACTGCAGCCGATCCTGCCGCTATGCAGTATTATGCACCGTTTGCAGGAGCCGCCATCGGTGAGTATTTCCGCGATCGTGGTCTGCCTGCCCTCGTTGTTTACGACGACCTCTCCAAGCAGGCTGTGGCCTATCGTGAGGTGTCACTGATCCTTCGTCGTCCTTCTGGACGTGAGGCTTATCCCGGTGACGTGTTCTATCTGCACTCCCGTTTGTTGGAGCGTGCAGCCAAGATGAACGAGCAGCAGGAGGTGGCCGAGCAGATGAACGACCTGCCTGAGTGTATGAAGGGCCACGTCAAGGGTGGCGGCTCGCTGACTGCCCTGCCTATCATCGAGACACAGGCCGGCGACGTGTCGGCCTACATCCCGACGAACGTCATCTCCATTACCGACGGTCAGATATTCCTTGAGAGCGACCTCTTCAACCAGGGTTTCCGTCCGGCTATCAACGTAGGTATCTCCGTGAGCCGTGTCGGTGGCTCGGCACAGATCAAGTCCATGAAGAAGGTGGCCGGTACACTGAAGATTGACCAGGCACAGTATCGTGAGCTGGAGGCCTTCTCGAAGTTCTCCTCCGACATGGATGCCGTGACAGCCATGACCCTCGACCGAGGCCGTAAGAACAACCAGCTGCTCATCCAGCCCCAGTACAGCCCTATGCCCGTCGGCGAGCAGGTGGCCATCCTGTATTGTGGTGTCCATGGACTGATGCGCGAGGTTCCTATCGACAAGGTTCGTGAGTGCCAGGGTCAGTTCCTCGACAAGCTACGCTCGTCGGCTCCCGAAGTCATCGAGACGCTGGCAGCCGGTAAGATTGACGACGCTACGACACAGAAGATCGAAGCCGTCATGGCCGACATCGCTGGTACTTATAAATAAGTAATGAGTGATTAGTAATGAGTAATTATGATTGCCGAAAGCCCTGTAAATGCATGGATGAATAGTCCGACATCGTGTCTTGCGACTAATCATAATTACTAATTACTCATTTCTAATTACTAATTAGTAATGAGTAATTATGATTGCCGAAAGCCCTGTAAATGCATGGATGAATAGTCCGACATCGTGTCTTGCGACTAATCATAATTACTAATTACTCATTTCTAATTACTAATTAAAGATAATTATGCCAAGTTTAAAAGAAATCAAGGGGCGCATCGCCTCGGTCAACAGCACGCGCAAGATAACCTCTGCCATGAAGATGGTGGCTTCCAGCAAGCTGCACCATGCCCAGGTGGCTATCCAGAACATGCTGCCCTACGAAACGCTGCTTGAGCACATCCTCAAGTCGTTTCTTGCTGCCGAGGCCGAAGCGCAGACCATCTACGACCAGGAACGTCCCGTCAAGCGCGTAGCACTGGTGGTTTTCTCCAGCAACTCGTCGCTCTGTGGAGGTTTCAATGCCAACATCATCAAGCGCATGCAGCATGTCTACGACGAGTATGCCGAGGAACTGGGTGCCGGCAATATCGATGTATGGCCCATAGGCCGTAAGGTGGCAGAGAAGGCTCGCAAGCTGGGTTATACCGTCAAGGGCGACTACGCCGCACTCGTTGACCATCCCAACGTGCAGCAATGCATCGACATAGCTATGGAGCTTGGCCGTGAGTTTGCCGACGGCGAGGTAGACCGCGTTGAGCTGATATACCACCACTTCAAGTCTGCCGGTTCGCAGGTACTGACCACCAAGACTTTCCTGCCTATCGACATCGAGACAGAGCTGGAGCGCGACCACGAGCGTGACCTCACGTCAAACGTGGCCACGAAGAAGGCTCAGGAGTACCTCCGCAAGAACCGTCGCAAGAAGCAGGCGAAGGAAGGTGAGGTGGCACCGCTGAACGACAACTTCATCGTCGAGCCAGACATGAACACCGTGCTCTCCCAGCTGATTCCCAAGCTGGCCCACCTGATGCTCTACACTGCCCTACTCGACAGTGTTGCTTCGGAGCATGCCGCCCGTATGGTTGCCATGCAGACGGCTACTGATAATGCCGACGAATTGTTGCGTCAGCTGAACCTCCAGTACAACAAGTCGCGCCAGCAGGCCATCACCTCCGAGCTGCTCGACATTGTCGGCGGCAGCGTGAACAACTGACAGCGATTTGGCTAATAGCTATCCTGATAAGTCCCCCACCCTGCAATACGTATTCACATACGGTTGCAACAGGTGAGGGACTTATATTAATCTGAATTACAAAGCCCCTTTTTCCCTAATTCCATACCTACCAGCATGCCCGCTCCCGTGGCCAGCAGCATGTTGACAGTAAACATAAACTGAAGGAAAGGCAAAGACAGGTTGATGGCACTCACAGCGTCCTCATCAATCAGGTTGCCAACAATCATCGCATCAACCACGTTTCCCAGGCAGGCCGACAACCCGATGAGAGTTGATGCCCACAAGAACCTCCAGAACTGGACGTTAAACTCTTTTTTCTCTTTTGTATTCATCTTGTATCCATGTTTAGTCAAAGAAGCCGGGAACAGCTATCTCAGCCCTTGGGCTTCGGCATTCTTCAGAAAACACTGCAAAGATACGAAATTTTTAGGAATTTATATCGCTTTATCCCCCAAAAAAATAAAAATAACCTTTCACGCGGCATGTGAAACCACTTTTTGGGCGAGAAATGGCAGAAATGTCTCAAGCTACTTCCAGCTGAAGCAGGGACTGAAAGCCGGTGAAACCTCCCCCAACCCCTCCAAAGGAGAGGGTGTCTGGTTACATAGGGAGGCGGAATTGTCCGCGGTATTCATCATATCAACATCCCCTCCTTCGGAGGGGTTGGGGGAGGCTTCTTCAAATATCAATCCTGCTGCAATGTGGTGATGGTTACAAATTCAAGTTAAATTCTACAAATTTTACCGTTAATTGAAAGAATTTGTGTATCTTTGCGGCGTTATGCCGCACGCAGCACAGGCGGCCGGGGGTTCGACTCCCGCTGCCGCTACAAAGAAGAAACAAACGGAAATAAAACATTTTAATATTAACAATAAAAATGAGAAAGATTCTGCGCCCGACCTTTGGTCACTTGTTTAACAAGAACTGGGTGCTGGCCGCCACCCTTATCATATGCACCGTAACAATGGTGTTCACTTCATGCACGGA
>CAMJWJ010000125.1 GCA_946409435.1 uncultured Prevotella sp.
TGACGGTCGAAGTTACTCACGCTCGGAAAATTGCAAATAAATTTGCTTTTTCACTTGCTTATTCGTAACTGTGACCTGACGGTCGAAGTTACTCACGCTCGGAAAAATGCAAATAAATTTGCATTTTCACTTGCTTATTCGTAACTTTGCAGCAAGAAAAGAATAATACGAGAATAAGGAAAGAATGAACAGAATATGAAGGCGACACTGATACTCCTCTGCTGGCTGGTGTTCCAGACGGCCTTAGGCGGCAACCGCATCTTCAGCGAACGCGTGAGGTCGCTGACCAGTGTGGTCAACGGCGAGTGGCTGTCAAGGCCCGTCATGCAGTTAGGTTCTGCCGACGAGCTTGTCGTCGGGTTTGACGAGCTGTCGCACAACTACCATCGGCTGACATACCACATAGAGCATTGTGAGGCTGACTGGACGACATCGGAGGACATC
Organism: uncultured Prevotella sp.; assembly: GCA_946409435.1. Classification (GTDB taxonomy): domain Bacteria; phylum Bacteroidota; class Bacteroidia; order Bacteroidales; family Bacteroidaceae; genus Prevotella. Next base: position 445 of record CAMJWJ010000125.1, read on the forward strand.
TTCGAGAGCGACTGGCTGGCAGGTTTCAACAACCTGCAGATCGAGGACTACCAGAACTCCATCAATACCACCGTGCTCTACACGCACTACCAGCTGACCATTCCCAACGACCGTTGCCGGCTGACCATGAGCGGCAACTATCGGCTGACAGTGACCGACGATGACGCCGATGACGAGCGGTTGCTGCAGGTGGAGTTCTATGTGGTGGAGCCTGTCTGCAATGTTGGGCTGCGAGCTACGACGAATACCGATATTGACCACAACAGGAGCCACCAGCAGCTGAGCATGACGGTGGCGCTGAACGGGCTGCGCGTGACGTCTCCCGAGGAGCAACTGCAGACTGTGGTGATGCAGAACTGGCGCGACGACACAGCACGCCGCAACGTGGCAGCCACCTACGTTACCGACCGTGAACTGATGTGGGACCACTGTCGGGGGCTGATTTTCGATGCCGGTAATGAATATCATAAGTTTGAGGTGCTCGATATCAGCCATCCTACGATGGGCATCGAGCGCATCGTGTGGGACGGCGAGTACTATCAGGCCTATCCCTACGTGGCTACCGTTCGGCGTAACTATCTGACGGACGTTGATGCCGACGGGGCGTTCTGTATCCGCAATAGCGACCGCCAGGAGTCTGACTATACGTGCGACTATGTTTGGGTGAACTTTCAGCTGAAGGCTCCCTACGAGGGTCCCTTGTACATCGGTGGCCACTGGACGACTGATGACGACATGGCGCGCTACATGATGGTATACGACGAGGCCGACGGAACGTACCGCCAGTCGCTGATGCTGAAACAGGGGTACTACTCCTACCGGCTGACACGGGCTGACGGCAGCACGCCTGACTCGGAGGGCAGCTACTACCAGACGCAGAACCGCTACGAGGCAATGGTGTACTACCGGCCGGACGGTGGACGCACATGGCGGTTGGTGGGCTATCGGGAACTGGATTTCCGATAGTCGGAGGGCGTTGCTCGGTAGCAGTGGTAGAAGGAGGATATGAAGAAGTTGGTGGATATGAAGTGGCTCCGCTCGGCTATTTCTTCGATAGTCATGTCGGTCTTGCGTAGCAGTTTCTCTGCCTCCATCAGCCTAATGCGCAGGGCTACCTGATGAGGGTTCTTCTCCAGCTGAGCACCTATTAGGTCGTACAACTCAATGTCTTTAATGCCAATAGCTGCCGACAGTTCTTTCATCGTGAATGGTTTCTCTTCCTTCTCCTTGACGAAGGGCACAATTCTGACCATTGCATTCAGGAAGTCGTTACTCATGGCGGATATGCTGCCGGGACTATCGTTGCCGGCCAACGGTGCCAACGTCTCGTTGGATAGTCTGTTGCAGCGCTCTGCGAAGTTTCGGATTCTACGTACGATGTCCTGCTCCTCATTAATTCTCGTGATGCTCATCTGGGTGTTGCGGTTGTAGAGGACGGCATTGGCGATAAAGAGTATCAGCAGGATAGCGGCCAGCGTCAGATACAGACCAGAGGTGCGCCACCATGGTTCCTCGATATTGATTCTCCAAACATAAGGCGACTGTGGCCACCTGTCCGGCGAGAATGAAGCCTGCAGTTCCAACTCGTAGGTGCCTGGTCTTAGTCCGTTCAGCTGCAGGTGTAGCATGCCGTCTTTGTCAACCAGTCGTCCGGAGTTGTAGTAGCTGAGCAACTGCCAGTCGTTAAACTTCTCGATACCCTTGATGCGAACGCGCCAATAGGTCTGGATGGACCGCTGGTAGTTGAGTCCTGAGAACACCAGCTGAAAGCTGTTTGTGTTGTAGTTGAGGTTAAGCTCTGCCACACGTGTGATGGCCCTGTCGAGGATTACTTTGCCGTTGATGGTGTCTCCGGGATGCACCTCGGAAGCACCGATGGTCATCCTGATGAGTTTGGGTGATAGCACCATGTCGGGAAAGTTGGGGTGGAAGGAGGCTGGGTTGAAGGTCACCATGTGGTCCAGTGCCTGCATGACGATGGTGCCGTCGTCCAGTTTGACGGCACAGCCGTTGACGAAGGTCTCGTTGGGCACGTTGTCTGAGTTTATGTAGCTCTCGATACGTGCCACGCTGTCGTTCTTGATGAACAGGTGGGCGATACCGAAGCTGGTGCTGACCCAGATGTCGTTGTTGTCGTCCTCTACAACGGCATGAATCATCTCGTTGGACAGTCCGTCATTATGTGTCAGCATCGTGCCCTTGTCGTTAGCAGTCTTCTGTAGCATCAGTCCGGAGTATGTTCCCGTCCACGTCCAGCCCCGTGAGTCCTTAAAGATACAGTTGACGGGTCGGTGGTAGTCCTTTATGGTCCCCAGTTTGTTGTGCAGCGTGTTGTATAGTTCGAGTGCCTTTGGGTCTTTCCATTCGTAGACATGGAATGGTGCGGGATATGGCTTGGCATACAGCAGGCCGCGCTTTTCGGTACCTACCCACATGCCGCCCTGCTTGTCGAAATCGATGGTGTTGATGTCCGTTTCGAGCATCTGTCCACGGTAGAGTTTCAGCTTGTCGTAGTGGACCTGTTCGCCGGTGTCCATGTCGTGAGTCCAGTAGCCGTATGACGATGCGATATATATCTTGTTCTTATGTATGTTCATGTTGTTCAGGTAGTAGGGCTGTTTCATCAGCGTCTTCCAGCTTCGTGTCCTTAGATCCAGCTGGCGGAGCATGCCCGTACTGCTGCCATTGCGTAGCTGCAGGAACCCGTTATCGCAGTGTTCTGTCACGGAAGAAACGCTGTAGAGTCTTGCTTCCTGCTCGTCGCTTATGGGAATCTGGAATAATGGCTTGCCGTCATTGAGGTTGAAAACCTGCACTACGCCGTCGCCATAGAATAGCAGCAGCAGACGGTCAAGGTAGATGTCGACATCGTGCAGTTCGGCCGTTGTCTTGACGGGTACCGCTATTTGCTCGCCCCTTGCATATAGTTTGTTGCCTGAGAGGAACCACGGCTCGCCAGTCTCGTCGATGAACATGTCTTCTACGGTGTGCTTGATGCCGAAGTCCTCGATAACGCTCTTAATGTCGGGGTTAAACCGCTCGGTCATCAGGTTGACACAGGTTACCTGATGCTTGTCCTTCAGCCAAAGATGGTGGTACCGGTCGAAATAGAGGTGGTAGTGGCCGTTGTAGCGTGGCAGTGGGAAGATGTCCTTCTTCGTCGGCTTGATGTGGGTGAACGACATGCCGTCGTAGAAGTTGATGTGTCCTATGGTGCTGACGACGATACGTCCGGTCTTGGTATGCTTGATGGTCTGAGCGCTGTTGTCGGCCATGCCGTGTGAGGAGTCGTACGACCAGAATATCCTCTCGGGAGTGTTGGCCGTAGTGGTGCACAGCATGCCGAAGAGCGTTGCCAGCAGGAGTAGTCGTTTATGGGACAGGTTATTGGTAGTCATGGGCGTAGCGTCGTTTCGTAGGTCTTAAAAAGGTAGCTAATACTGTCGTAGTGCCGAGAGTAGCTCGTTGTTCTCCGAGCGTGTCCCGATGGTGATGCGCAGACAGTTGTCGCAGAGCTGTATGCGGCTTCTGTTACGCACGATGATGCCGTGCTCTACGAGATAGTCGTAGATGCGCTGTGCGTCTGTCATGCGTGCCAGGAAGAAGTTGGCGTCGGTCTTGAATATCTGTTCACAGCAGGGCAGCTCGGCAAAGGCCATCATCAGCCGTGAGCGCTCCTGGAGCAGCATTTTCACCCATTTGTCAATCTCGAAGGGGTCGCTGAGCATCTCCATAGCTTTCTGCTGTGTGAGCAGATTGACGTTGTAGGGATATTTCACCTTATTATATATATCGATGATGTCCCGCGATGCAAATGCCATGCCGAGGCGGATAGCAGCTGAACCCCATGCCTTCGACATGGTCTGCAGGATGATGAGGTTAGGGTGGGTGGGCAGTTCCTGCCGTAGTGAGAGCTGCTGTGCAAAGTCGATATATGCTTCGTCGACGACGACGATGCCGCCGAAGCCTTCGATGACTTTAAGCATCTCGTCGCGGTCGAGGGAGTTGCCTGTCGGGTTGTTGGGCGAGCAGAGCCAGACGATCTTCGTATGCTCGTCACAGGCAGCCAGCAGCTGGTCGGCATGCAGCTGGAACTTGTCGTCAAGTAGTACCTGCTTGCACTCGATATTGTTGATGTCGGCACACACCTTGTACATGCCGTAGGTGGGTGCAATGCTGACCACGTTGTCACGTCCCGGCTCACAGAAGATACGGTATGGAAGGTCGATGGCCTCGTCGCTGCCGTTGCCGAGGAAGATGTTTTCCGCAGGCACACCCTTGATTTTCGAGAGTACGGCCTTCAGCTGGCGCTGCAGGGGGTCAGGATAGCGGTTGACGGTTGTGTTGTAAGGGTTCTCGTTGGCATCGAGGAATACGTGAGCCTCCTTGCCCGAGTATTCGTCGCGGGCACTGCTGTAGGGGGCTAAGTTCCAGATGTTCGGTCTTACCAGTTGCTCTAAACTAATCATCGTTTCTTATTCCTCAATTTTATTTATTATTTAGCGAAGCTATGCGCACCGTCATGGCATTCTTGTGAGCATCGAGCTGTTCGGCTTCGGCCATCAGTTCCACGGCACGTCCTATGTGGTCGATACCCTCTGCCGTGAGGTGCTGGAAGGTAATCTTTCGGCAGTAGGAGTCGAGGTTGACGCCGTTGTAGGCAGTGGCATAGCCGTGAGTAGGCAGGGTGTGGTTGGTGCCGCTGGCATAGTCGCCGGCACTTTCGCAGGCATACGGCCCGAGGAAGACGCTTCCGGCATTGACCACACGGTCGGCCAGCTGTTCGTAGTCGCGTGTCTGGATGACAAGGTGCTCCGGGGCGTAGAGATTGGTGAGTGCCATCATCTCGTCCGTGTTGCTGACGAGCACGTAGCAGCTGTTCTCCAGCGCCTTAGCAGCTATCTCGTGGCGGGGCAGCAGCTGTAGCTGTCGGTCGACCTCTGCCTGTACCTCACCCAGCTTCTGTTCGCTGGTAGTGATAAACAGCACCTGCGAGTCGATGCCGTGTTCTGCCTGTGACAGCAGGTCGGCAGCTACGAACTCGGCGTTGGCGCTGTCGTCGGCCAGTACGCAGACCTCTGAGGGCCCTGCCGGCATGTCGATGGCCACCTCGTCGAGCGACACGTGCTGCTTGGCAGCCATGACGTACTGGTTGCCAGGTCCGAAGATCTTGAAGACCTTGGGCACTGTCTCTGTGCCGTAAGCCATGGCGCCGATGGCCTGTACGCCACCTATCTTGAATATTTTGCTGACTCCAGCTATGCGTGCTGCCACCAGTATGGCAGGGTTTACCTTGCCTTGTCGGTCGGGAGGTGTACAGAGCACTATCTCGCGGCAGCCAGCAATCCTGGCAGGGGTGGCCAGCATGAGGACGGTCGAGAAGAGTGGGGCGGTACCGCCGGGGATGTATAGTCCTACGCGCTCGATGGCTACGCTCTTCTGCCAGCAGGTGACACCCTCCTGTGTCTTCACTTTCTGGCCTACGAAGCGCTGTGAGATATGGAACACCTTGATGTTGTGGTGGGCGAGGATGATAGCATCGCGTAATTCGTTGGAAACCAACGTTTCTGCCTCGTCCATTTCAGCTTCGCTTACAGCAAGGTCCTTTAGCATGACTTTGTCGAACTGCTGTTCGTAGAGCCGTACTGCCTCATCGCCACGCTGCCTGATGTCGTTGAGTACCGTGCTGACAGTCTCGTTCAGTTTTGTCAGGTCCAACCGTGGGCGTTCCACTATCTTTTCCCACTGTTCTCTTTCGGGATATCTGTATATTTTCATGTAGCGGTAGCAAGTTATATAATCATCTTCTCGATGGGGGTGACGAGGATGCCCTGTGCCCCCATTTCCTTCAGTTTGCCGATAATCTCCCAGAAGCGTTTCTGGTCGAGCACGGTGTGCACGGAGCACCACTCGTCGTCGGCCAGGGGGATGATGGTGGGACTCTTCAGACCGGGCAGCACGCTGATAATCTCCTGCAGGCGGGCCTTCGGGGCGTTCATGCGTACGTACTTCTTGTCTTCGGCATCCTTTACGGCCTTGAACCGGAAGAGCATCTCGTCCAGCGTGGCACGCTTCTCGGCCGACAAGTGCTTGTTGCCGATGAGCAGAGCCTCGCTCTGCATGACCACCTCAACCTCGCGCAGGTTGTTGCTGACGAGCGTTGAGCCGCTGCTGACGATGTCGAAGATGCCGTCTGCCAGTCCGATGCCTGGGCTGATTTCTACGCTGCCCGTGATGACGTGTATCTCGCAGTTTACGCCCTGCTGCTGCATGAAGTTGCGTAGGATGTTGGGGTAGGAGGTGGCTATCTTCTTGCCGTTGAACCAGTTGACACCGGCGTAGTTGACCTCCTTGGGTATGGCCAGCGAGAGCCTGCAGCGCGAGAATCCCAGGCGTGAGACGATGTCTGCCTCTTCGCCACGCTCTATAAACTCGTTTTCGCCGACGACGCCTATGTCGGCTACGCCGGATGCCACGCTCTGCGGAATATCGTCGTCGCGGAGGTATAGTACTTCCAACGGAAAGTTAGTTGACTGTACCAGTAGTGTACGTTTCGAGGCGCTGACCTTGATGTCGGCCTCGCTGAGCAGGTTCATCGTGTCGTCGAAAAGACGTCCCTTCGATTGTACGGCTATTCTAAGCATATTCTTCTTTTCAGCTTGATTTTTTTTATTATTCTTTCATTAAATCCAGTTTCTCGCTGCAAAGTTACGAAAAATCGAGAGAAGAACAAAACAAACTTGTTTGTTTTTTCTTCCGAGTGCCAAGTAAGTTCGTTACGAAGTGACAAAGTTACGAAAAATCGAGAGAAGAACACGATTTTGATTGTTAATCTAATCAAAATCTTCAAAAACTTGTTTGTTTTTTCTTCCGAGTAACGAATTTTGCAGGGCCCAAAATGAAGT
>CAMJWJ010000126.1 GCA_946409435.1 uncultured Prevotella sp.
ACACCTCAGAACCGGCCTGAGTGAAACGGAAGATGTTGTCGATGAAGAACAGGATGTCGGCAGCACCGCCGTCCTTGCCGCCACCGTCGCGGAAGCCCTCGGCCACCGTCAGTCCCGACAAAGCCACTGATGCACGTGCACCGGGCGGTTCGTTCATCTGGCCATACACCAGTGTGGCCTGACTCTTCTTCAGCTCCTCCGGGTCGACAAGCGAGAGGTCCCACTTGCCTTGTGCCATGGCTTCCTTGAATTTATCACCATAGCGGATAACACCCGACTCGATCATCTCACGGATGAGGTCGTTACCTTCACGGGTACGCTCGCCGACGCCGGCAAACACGGAGAATCCGTTGTGCCCCTTGGCAATGTTGTTGATAAGCTCCATGATAAGCACCGTCTTACCCACACCGGCACCGCCGAAGAGTCCGATTTTACCGCCCTTCAGATACGGTTCGAGCAGGTCGATAACCTTGATGCCCGTTGAGAGGACCTCCTTAGTCGTCGACAGTTCCTCGAATTTCGGAGCTGCACGGTGAATGGGGTAGGCCCCTTTCATGTCGAGCTGTTTCATACCGTCGATAGGCTGTCCGATAACGTTCAGCATACGACCCTTAATCTGTTCGCCTGCAGGCATGGTGATTGGCGAGCCTAAGGGCTTTGCCTCCAATCCCCTCTGAAGTCCGTCGGTGTTGTCCATGGCCACGCAGCGTACTGTGTCTTCTCCGATGTGCTGTTGCACCTCGACAATCAGTTGCGAGCCGTTAGGGCGCATAATCGACAGAGCCTCATGAATTTTCGGGAGCACCTTTTCCGCATCCAGTCCCTTGGTGTCGAAGAATACATCGATGACAGGACCGATAATCTGCGAAATGTGTCCATTAATCTGTGACATAAGCTGTTTTATAATTATTAGTTTGTTGTTATTGCTATATTGTCTGCAAAGTTAATAAAAAAGAATGAAATAATAACAATTCTACCTTTCTTTTTTCATTTTTTAAGGTTATAAATCATCATTTGTCGGTATTTTCCTATAAGAAGTCTTCTTTGTCGAAAAAAATTGGTACCTTTGCATGCGAATAAAAATGTAATAGGTATGAAATTGTCGGAACTACATACGGGACAGCATGGCACCATCCTGAAGGTAAAGGGCCATGGCGGTTTCCGCAAGCGCATTGTCGAGATGGGTTTTATCAAGGGGCAGCCAGTTGAGGTTCTGTTGAATGCTCCGCTGCAAGACCCTGTAAAATACAGGATTATGGGCTACGAGGTGAGCCTTCGTAGGCAAGAGGCGGAAATGATTGAAGTCGAGATAGCCAGTGAAGTGAAGGCTCCACGGCCAGAGGACGAAAGCATACATTATGACATCGAAAGCAGCAATGCCCAGCCCAGTTATCAACCGTCCCACACTGATTCTTCCAAGACCATCACCGTAGCACTGGTGGGCAATCCCAACTGTGGCAAGACCTCGCTGTTCAATTTTGCCAGCGGTGCCCATGAGCGTGTAGGCAACTACAGCGGTGTGACGGTGGATGCCAAGGAGGGCTTTGCCGACTTTGGCGGCTATCGGCTGAAACTCATCGACCTGCCCGGTACGTACTCCCTCTCAGCCTATTCTCCTGAAGAGCTGTACGTCCGCAAGCAGCTTGTGGAAGACACGCCCGACGTGGTTATCAACGTCATCGACTCCAGCAATATTGAGCGTAACCTCTACCTGACGACGCAGCTCATGGACATGCACCTTCGGGTGGTTTGTGCGCTGAACATGTTTGACGAGCTGGAACGTCGTGGCGACCAGCTTGACGTTGACAAGCTATCATCATTAATGGGTATGCCGATGGTGCCGACGTCGTTTAAGACGGGTAGGGGTCTTGACAACCTGCTCGGTGAGGTGGTCCACATCTTCGAGACCCGTGAAGGCCACGACAACTACTATCGCCATATCCATATCAACCATGGTCACGAGATTGAGGACGGCATCAGCAACATCCAGCGCTATCTGAAGGGCAACGACTTGCTGCGGTTGCGCTACAGCACGCGGTGGCTGGCGCTGAAGTTGCTCGAGAACGACAGTGAGGCCGAGCGTGTGGTGGCTTCCCTGCCTGAGTACGCCATGATCTTGGAGGTTCGCAATCAGGCTGCTCTCCGTGTGAAAGAGGAGACTGGCGACGACATGGAGACAGCCATCATGGACGCCAAGTACGGCTTTGTCGATGGTGCCCTGAGCGAGGCAGGCTACGTGATGGGAACCAGCAGCGACACGTACAAGACGACGCACCTGATAGACGCTGTCATCACGAACCGCTGGTTGGGATTTCCCATTTTCTTCCTGCTGTTGTTCCTCATGTTTGAGGCGACGTTCATCCTTGGCCAGTATCCTATGGACTGGATAGACGCCGGCGTGGAAGCACTTGGCGACTACATCGGTCAGCACATGGCCGACGGTCCGCTGAAGGCCATGCTCGTCGATGGTGTCATTGGCGGTGTGGGAGCCGTCATCGTCTTCCTGCCACAGATCCTGATACTCTATACGTTCATCTCGCTGATGGAAGACTCGGGGTACATGGCGCGGGCAGCCTTCATCATGGACAAGCTGATGCACGGCATGGGCCTGCACGGCAAGTCGTTCATTCCGCTCATCATGGGTTTCGGCTGTAACGTGCCTGCCATCATGGCCACACGCACTGTCGAGAGCCGGCGCTCACGGCTAATCACCATGCTCGTGCTGCCGATGATGTCGTGCTCGGCGCGGTTGCCTATCTACGTCATGATTACGGGTGCCTTCTTTGCCACCGAATACCAGAGTCTGGTCATGATATCTCTCTATCTGTTGGGCATCGTCATGTCGGTCATTGTGGCCCGCGTGCTCAGCCAGTGGGTGTTTAGGGGCGAGGACACGCCGTTTGTCATGGAACTGCCTCCCTATCGTTTCCCGACGACTAAGGCCATCTGCCGCCATACGTGGGAGAAGGGCAAGCAGTATCTGAAGAAGATGGGAGGCGTCATCCTCGTGGCCAGCATCATCGTGTGGGCTTTGGGCTACTTCGGCACTACCGGTGTGGCACCGTCGCTCGAACAGAGCTTTATCGGCCAATTGGGCAAGGCCATCGAACCGCTCTTCCTGCCGCAGGGCTTCAACTGGCGACTTGACGTCAGCCTCCTCGCCGGTGTCGGTGCCAAGGAGATTGTTGCGTCGACTATTGGTGTACTCTATGGCGACAGCGGCTACGATTTCTCCCAGCTGACGGCCTATTGCTTCCTGCTCTTTGTGCTCATCTACTTCCCCTGCATTGCCACGATTGCTGCCATCAAAAACGAGAGCGGCTCGTGGCGATGGGCCTTGGTAGCCGCCCTCTATACCACGGGCCTGGCGTGGGTCGTCAGTGCCGTAGCCTATCAGGTGGGGGCACTGCTGGGTATGGCCTGAGCCTAAAAAAACGACTTTCGCCAGCGAGCTTGCGAAAGTCGAACGAGGTGTGAGCGTTTAGCGTTTACAAATAGCGCTTAGTGATGTCGGAGTAGGCATCGATGCGGCGGTCGCGTAAGAACGGCCACCAGCGGCGAACGTGTTCACAGCGCTGCATGTCGATGTCCACCAAGGCCGTTGCTTCCTCGTCGGCAGGAGCCTCGTAGAGCAGTTCGCCCTGCGGACCTGCCACGAAGGACGTTCCCCAAAAACGAATAAAATCCTCATTCCCGTCGCCTGTCTGCTCCTTTCCGTTGCCTGACGGTTCGTCACCTACGCGGTTGACGGTAATGACGGGCAGCCCGTTAGCGACGGCATGGCCGCGCTGTACGGTCTGCCACGCCATGCGCTGCCGTTGCTGCTCGTCGGGAGTGTCGTGACGGTCGTAGCCGATGGCCGTGGGGTAGATGAGCACTTCCGCACCGGCCAGGGCCATCAGGCGGGCGGCTTCGGGGTACCACTGGTCCCAACAGACGAGGACGCCGAGGCGTCCCACGCTGGTATCGATAGGCTGGAAACCGAGGTCGCCGGGTGTGAAGTAGAATTTCTCGTAGTATCCTGGGTCATCGGGTATGTGCATCTTACGGTACATGCCGGCTATGGAGCCGTCGCGTTCCAGCACCACGGCGGTGTTGTGATACAGTCCTGCGGCCCGTCGCTCAAACAGTGAGGTGACGATGACAACGCCCAGCCTTTTGGCCAGCAGTCCATAGAACTCCGTCGACGGGCCAGGTATCGGTTCTGCCTCGTCGAAAGTGTCGACGTTCTCTTCCTGACAGAAGTAGAGTCCGTTGTGCAGCTCTTGTAGTACAATAAGCTCGGCACCCTGTTGTGCGAGCTTTTCGATGCTCTCTGCCAACCGGGCCTTGTTAGCCTCGCGGTCGGCGGTATTGTGTTGTTGTATGATTCCGGCCTTCATAGTTCAGAGTTCATAGTTCATAGTTCATAGTTCACAGTTCATAGTTGGTTCCTTGATTTCCCTACCACGGCAGAAGCGGTGGACGATCTGGCGGTCGTCGCCCAAGTAGATGAAACGCTCCAGGCGGTGCAGCAGGGAGTACTCTTCCGGATGCAGCACGTCGTCGTCGATGACGAGGGCGTCGAAATCGTAGCCTGGCTCAAAGGAGCCTACCTTGCCGAAGAACGAGCCTGCCGACTTGGTGGCAATCCAGAAGATTTCGGGCAGCGTAAGGAACGCCTTGCTGTGGTCCTGCTGGTATTGCATCTTGCTGACCTGAATGGCATAGACCAACATCCGGAACATGTTCAGGTCGTGGCCTCCGCTGATGTCGCTGCCCAGTCCTACGCGCAGCCCCTCGTCGAGGAACGTGCGGATGGGAGCCATGCCCGAGGCGATGTTGAAGTTCGACGTAGGACAATGGGCCACCATGACCCCGTTGCGCTTCATCAGTTCCAGCTCGCTGCCCTTCGTCCACACGCAATGTGCCATGATGGTAGGTGTCTGTCCGAAGAGTCCGTAGCGGTTGTATGCGTCGCCGTAGCTCTCGCTGTCGGGTTCCAGCTCGGCAACCCATGCTATCTCGGAGGTGTTCTCGGAGAGGTGCGACTGCACGGGCAGCTGGTATTTCCTGGCCAGCTGTCCGCAGGCTTGCAGCAGCTCCGGTGTACACGACGGCACGAAGCGTGGCGTGATGATGGGGCGCACCAGCGAGTCGGGCTTGTTGAACTCGGCAATGATCTGCTCGTTGCCCGCTATGGCCGCCTCGACATCCTCGCTGAGATTGTCGGGACAGTTGCGGTTCATGGCCACCTTGCCGACCATCGCTCCCATGCCGGCCTCCTGGTATAGCCTCATCAGCAGGCGTGTGCTCTCGGTATGTACGGTTCCGAAGACGACGCTGCGCATGGTGCCAAACAGCCACTGCGTGTGCAGGAAACGGCGGTACATACATTCGGCATAGGCCACGTCGGCATACTTTGCCTCCTCGGGGAAGGTGTAGTTCTGCAGCCACGGCAGCAGTTCGAGGTCCATGGCCACGCCTTGGTTGTGCACCTGCGGAGCATGGACGTGCATGTCGTTCATGGCAGGGATGAGCAACTTGTTGCCAAAATCTACGATCTCGGCACCAGTACATGCCAGCTCGTCCGGCTTGGTGGACACTCCAGCCACTTTGCCGTCGTCTACGGCAATGTAGCCATTCTCGAAAACCTCGAAACGGATCTTCTCTTTCGTAAAGAGGATATTAGCCTTGTAAACCTTTCTCATCGTTACGCTATCTTTCTTTTGGGTGTTGACTTCAATAGTACTGCATGGTACAGCAATGGATGCTGCCATGCTGGCGGATGATGGGGCGGCTGTCGATGCCAACCAGTTCGCGGTCTGGATATGCCTGGGCTATGACCCTCATGGCCTCGGCATCCAGGTCGGGCTGTCCGTAGGTGGGCACCAGCACGGCACCATTGACTACCAGGTAGTTGGCATAGGTAGCCGGCAGCCGCTCTTCGCCGTCGTAGATGGGGCGGGGCAGTGGCAGGCGCAGCAGCCGGTAGGGACGTCCGTCGAGGGTTTGCAGCGACTGCAGTTCGCGCTCCATCAGCAGCAGGTCGGGATGGTCGTCGTCGCCCCCTATATATAATAAGGTGTCGTCAGGACATACGCGCACCAAGGTATCGATGTGCCCGTCGGTATCGTCGCCTATCAGCGAGCCGTGGTTGAGCCATACGATGCGCTCGGCACCCAGCCATCGCATCAGCCCGTCCTCGATGTCCTGCCGCGTCATCGGCTGGTTACGGTGTGGAGCCATCAGACAGCAGGCTGTGGTGAACACCGTCCCTTTGCCGTCGCTCTCGATGCTGCCACCTTCGAGCACGAAGTCCAGATGCGGCTCATAGCGCCCATGAACAATGCCATGGTCGTAGAGCTGTCGGTTGATGGCGTTGTCCAGGTCGGCAGGAAACTTCTCGCCCCAGCCGTTGAAGCGGAAATCCAGCAGCACGCGCTCTGCCGGTTCGCTGCCAGTGGTGCTGCTCTCCTCGACAGTCAGGAATCCGTGGTCGCGGGCCCATGTGTCGTTGGTGTCGGCAGCCAGTGTCAGCGTGTCAGTGGCTGTGTCGCCGGTGCCGTCGCCGTCTTTCCAAGGACCATGCTGTTGGATGACCGTCTGTGGAGCCACGACGATCAGTCTTTCGCGCTTGCTGATTTCCCGTGCCATCGTTTCGTAGACGGCCGTGATGTCGTCGAGCATGTCAGCCCAGTCCGTGTCCTTGTGTGGCCACGTTAGCTGCACGGCCCATTGCCGTTCCCACTCCGCCGGCATACGCCTCGTAGTACCTTTCGTTGTTAATCTATTCAAAATCTTCTAAAGTGTTTGCTTTACCATAGAGCAACCTTTCCGACTGCTCCGAGGTCGAGTGTTGCTGTTGATACACCCAGAGCCTGAAAAACTCTGCTCATAGTTGGGATGCTGATACTGTAACCCTTTTCGATACGCGATATTTGCGCACGTTGTACTCCAATCCGCTCGCCCAATTGCTCTTGCGTCAGGTTCTGTTGCAAACGAGCCTTTTTTATGGCCTCGCCCAACTTGTAAGCGTGGACTGATGCGGCTACGCTACGTTCAAACTCATCACGGCGGGGATTGCCCACCTTGCCGAAATGCCTGTCAAGTGCCTCTTCCGAACTATACAACTTGAACTTTCCTACCTGTTCCATGCTTTATTTCTTTTTGCGTTTAGACAGAGCCTCTTCCATGTACATGACCTTGGGGGTGTTATATGCCATACCAACTTGTTTTTCATGCAAAGTTAATAAGTTGTTTCGATATTACGAAAC
>CAMJWJ010000127.1 GCA_946409435.1 uncultured Prevotella sp.
CGTTGCAATCCCATACCTTTAGGTGTGGGAAGTGTGGGAAGTGTGGGTTCTTTTTCCCTTTCCCTACTATATACGCGCGCGCATAGGGGAAATGCGATGACGCAAAGGGATGGATTACTTCTCAGGAATCTGGCGCAGCACGTCGAGCAGATGGTCCCACACCATCTGGACGGTGGGGATGTGCAGTCGCTCGTCAGGCGTGTGAACGTAGCGCAACGTGGGGCCGAAAGACACCATGTCGAGGTTGGGGTAACGCTCGGAGAAGAGGCCGCACTCCAGACCTGCATGGATGCCGCGTACAACGGGTTCCTTGCCGAAGAGTTTGACGTACGACTCGCGGACGATACGCTGCAGTTCGCTGCCCGACCGCATCTTCCAGGCAGGATAGCCGTCGCTGTGCTTCACCTCAGCACCGGCCAGCAGGAAACAGGCCCCGATGGTGGCACACATGTTGTCGAGGTTGGACATGACGTTCGACCGCTGCGACGAGACAATCTTGATCTCCGTGTCGGCAGTCTCGATACTGGCTATGTTGCTGCTCGTCTCCACCATGCCGTTCAGCGCGGGATCCTGGCAGATAGCGTAGATGCCGTTGTCGACAGCCTGCAAGGCATAGACAAAGTTGCGGGCCACGGTGCTCTCGATGACCGGCTCGGCATCGGTGCTCTCCATCGCCCAGACCATCTGCGTGTCGGTGACGCAGAACTCCTCCTCGACCTGGGCGGCAAAGACGTTCCAGTCGGCCTTCACGTTCTCCTTCACGTCGTGGGGCACGCCGATGACGAACATGCCGTCGCGGGGGATGGCGTTGTGCATCTTGCCGCTGTTGAACTGTGCCAGCCGGATGCCCTCGTAGCGCTGCATCTCCTGATAGAGGAAGCGGCCTAAGAGCTTGATGGCGTTGGCACGCTGCTTGTTGATGTCGTCGCCGGAGTGACCACCTACAAGTCCCTTCAGCTGGGCACGCATGAAGAAGAGACCCTGCGGGGCATCCTCCTTCTGGAAGTGGAACGTCGCCGTAGTGTTACGGCCGCCAGCACACGAGACGAAGATCTCGCCCTCGTCCTCGGAGTCCAGATTGATGAGGTAGTCGCCCGTCATGAAGCCTGCCTTCATGCCCTCGGCACCCGTCAGGCCAGTCTCTTCGTCGCGAGTGAACACACACTCGATGGGGCCGTGCTCGATGTCGCTGCTGTCGAGCAGGGCCAGCTCCATGGCACAGCCGATGCCGTCGTCAGCACCCAGCGTGGTACCCTCGGCAGTCAGCCACTCGCCGTCAACGTATGTCTTGATAGGGTCGGTGTCGAAATTAAACTCCACGTCCACCAGCTTGTCGCACACCATGTCCATGTGGCTCTGCAGGATGACCGTCTTGCGGTTCTCCATACCCTTGGTGGCTGGTTTGCGGATGATGACGTTGCCCGTCTCGTCAACCTGCGTGTCAAGACCGCGGCTCTCGCCCCACTCTTTCAGATAAGCTATCATCTTCTCCTCACGCTTGGAAGGGCGTGGAATCTGGTTAATCTTCGCAAATTGTTCGAAGACAGCAACCGGTTTTAACTCACTTTTACTCATTATTAATATTTATTTTAATGTTTAATATGAAATGTTTAATCTTTTATTCGTACCTTTGCAGCCGAATTGCACTGCAAAGTTAATAAAACAAATGAAAATACTGCTCATAAGTACGTTAATAATTGCTATCGGCATGGCATTTTTGCTGGTGAAAGTACTTTCAAAGCGCGACGGCACCTTCTCGTCGCAACACATTCACGACAGTCAGGCCATGCGCGAACGCGGCATACACTGCGTCATGACACAGGACCGGGAGATGCGCCGCAAGAGTCCGACGGCTGTGAGCGAGAGAAGTCACGCGTGACAGAGAGAAGACAAGATATCGTCATAACGAGATAACGAAACAAAAAAAACAACGAAATAACGAAACAACAAAAAAGCATGAAAAAGTACATGATGATGGCCGCTGCTGCCGTACTGGCACTGGCCTCCTGCAACAATGCAGCACCTAAGATGGATGAGAAACCCGCTAACGACAGCACTGCCACCGGCGGCTTGAAGATTGCCTATGTGGAAGTCGACTCGCTGATGACTCAGTACGAGTTCTGCAAGGAGTTCACACTCATCCTCCAGAAGAAGAGCAACAACGCACGCAACACGCTCAACTCGAAGGGGCAGGCACTGCAGAACGCAATGGCAAACTTCCAGCAGAAGCTGAACAACAACGGATTCACCAGCCGTGAGCAGGCCGAGAGCCAGCAGGCTGCCATCCAGCGCCAGCAGCAGAGTCTGCAAGAACTGCAGGCACGCCTGGAGAACGAGCTGGCTCAAGAGACACAGAAGTACAACGAGGCTCTGCGCGACTCGCTGATGCACCTGCTGAACGACTACAACAAGGACAAGAAGTACGACCTCATCCTGACCAAGCAGGGCGACAACATCCTCTACGCTGCTCCGCGCTTCGACATCACAAAGGACATCATCAACGGCCTGAACAAGCGCTACAAGAAGATGCCCGCCAAGAAAGACGAGAAAAACGAGAAGAAATAAGGCTGAGTTCATAGTTCACAGTTCATAGTTCACAGTTCATAGTTCATAGTTAAGATGGGCATGGACATAGAGAAAATACTGGGCAAGCTACACATCACTCAACTCAATGAGATGCAGCAACACGCCGCCGAAGCCATCACAGGCTCCGACGGTGATGTTGTTTTACTCTCACCCACCGGCACAGGCAAGACACTGGCCTACCTGCTGCCACTGACCCAGCTCGTCGACAGCACCAGCAACGACATACAGGTGCTTGTCGTCACGCCAGGGCGAGAACTGGCCCTACAGTCACACGACGTGCTGAAGGCCATGGCCTGCGGCATACGCTCTACGGCATGCTACGGTGGCCGGCCTGCCATGGACGAGCACCGCGTCATCAGGGACATACAGCCACACGTCGTCTTCGGTACGCCAGGGCGTCTGAACGACCATCTGGACAAGGAGAACATCAGCCGGTACAAGATACGATACCTCGTTATCGACGAGTTTGACAAATGCCTGGAGATGGGCTTTCAGGCCGAGATGCAGCAACTCATCAAGAGCCTGCCAGCCCTGCAGCGCCGCATCCTGCTGTCGGCCACTAATGCCGAACAGATACCACAATTCGTCAACATGTCGCGGAAGGGGACACTCATCGACTTCCTGTCCGACGACGAGCAAACTTCAGAGCGTGTCACCATCTACGAGGTACGCAGCACCAAGAAAGACAAGCTGGAAACACTGCGTGACCTGCTGCTTGGGTTTGGCGACGAGAGCAGCATCGTATTCCTCAACTTCCGAGATGCCGTAGAACGTGTAAACAGCTACCTCGTTGCAGAGGGATTCACCACCAGCCACTTCCATGGCGGCATGGAGCAACGCCAGCGCGAAGACCAGCTATACCGCTTCAGCAACGGCTCTGCCAACGTCCTTGTTGCCACCGACCTCGCTTCGCGCGGCCTCGACATTCCCGACATCCAGAATATCATACACTACCACTTGCCAGAAAGCCAGGAAGGATACATCCATCGTGTGGGGCGTACTGCCCGATGGGATGCTACGGGCCGTGCCTTCTTCGTCCTGAACAGCGAAGAGAGCATCCCCGACTACGTGGAAGGCGACGTCGTCCCCTACTCCATCCTGCATACAGAGGCGGTGCCTCTGTCTACCGGACAGGGCAGCACCGCCGCGCCTGAAACGGCTGCCGACACTGCCCTCCCTATGCGCCCGCCGCAGCCCAAGATGGCTACACTCTACATCGGCAAGGGGAAGAAAGACAAGCTGTCGAAAGGCGACATCGTCGGATTCCTCTGCAAGGTAGGAGGACTGACCGCTGCCGACATCGGGCGTATCGATGTCAAAGACCGCTACACCTACGTCGCCGTGCGCCGTGAAAAACTGAAACAAGTGCTACGCCAGACACAAGGCGAGAAGGTGAAAGGCATCAGGACAATCATTGAACAAGTGAGATAAAATTGACACCTCGGCTTGACAAAAAGCAAGCAAAACAGTGTAAAATACTTAATTCTTGCTCAAATATTTGTCTATTTCAAATAAAAAGTGTAATTTCGCGCCATATTTAAGATACAAGCATAGAAAAGAAAACAAAATATTCATTTTAAACAAGAACTTTTAAACATGAAGAAGTACAACTTTAACGCAGGGCCTTCGATGCTTCCACGCGAAGTGATTGAGAAGACCGCACAACAGTGTCTTGATTTCAACGGTTCCGGACTCTCTCTGATGGAGATCAGCCACCGTGCAAAGGACTTCCAGCCAGTCGTCGACGAAGCAGTAGCATTGGTAAAGGAAATCCTCGATGTTCCCGAGGGCTATTCAGTCATCTTCCTCGGAGGCGGTGCCTCGCTGGAGTTCTGCATGATTCCCTACAACTTCCTGATTAAGAAAGCCGCTTACCTCAACACCGGCGTATGGGCCAAGAAGGCCATGAAGGAGGCAAAGCTGTTCGGCGAGGTGGTTGAGGTAGCTTCTTCTGCTGATGCCAACTACACCTTTATTCCCAAAGACTGGACAGTGTCTGCAGACTGCGACTACCTGCACATCACGACCAACAACACAATCTACGGTACTGAGATCCGCAAGGACCTGGACGTTCCCGTGCGCCTTATTGCAGACATGTCGTCAGACATCTTCAGCCGTCCCGTCGACGTGAAGAAGTACGATGCCATCTATGCCGGTGCTCAGAAGAACCTGGCCATGGCCGGCGTCACCATCGTCATCGTCAAGGATGACGCCTTAGGAAAGGCTCCCCGAGAGATTCCCACCATGCTTGACTACCGCACTCATGTAGACAAGGGCTCGATGTTCAACACACCTCCCGTAGTGCCTATCTACTCTGCACTGGAAACCCTCCGCTGGATCAAGAAGTGCGGTGGTGTAGAGGCTATGGACAAGCTGGCCAAGCAGCGTGCCGAAATCGTCTATGGTGAGATTGACCGTAACAAGTGCTTCGTGGGCACTGCCAAGGAAGAGGACCGCTCGCTGATGAACCTCTGCTTTGTGATGGCTCCTGAGTACAAGGAACTGGAGAAGGACTTCCTCGACTTTGCAACGTCGAAGGGTATGGTAGGTGTGAAGGGGCACCGCTCAGTGGGCGGTTTCCGCGCAAGCTGCTACAACGCCCAGACCATCGAGGGCTGCGAGGCTCTCGTTGCCTGCATGAAGGAGTTTGAGGCTAACCATTGAATATTGAACATTGAACATTGAACATTATGCGTGCCGACAATCAGATACTGATAGACAGCAAGGCTTTTGCTCTTAGAATCATTAAGCTATACAAGTTTTTAAAAGAAGAGAAGCAGGTCTATGTTTTGTCTAAGCAGGTTTTGAGAAGTGGTACTAGCATTGGTGCCAATGTTCGTGAAAGTGTCAATGCTCAAAGTCGAATGGATTTTATTAACAAATTAAACATTGCTCTAAAGGAAGCAAACGAAACAGAATATTGGCTTGAACTACTGCATGAGTCGGACATATTAGACCAAAAACAGTTTGAATCAATATACGATAATTGCAAGAAAATTGTAGCCACCCTGACAAAAATCATCAAGACAACAAAGGGCATCGATGAATAATGTTCAATGTTCAATATTCAATGTTCAATGAATAAAATGAAAGTATTAGTAGCAACAGAAAAGCCTTTTGCAGCAGCTGCCGTAGAGGGCATTCGCAAGGAAGTAGAGGCCGCAGGTAATGAGCTGGCCCTGCTGGAGAAATATACCGAGAAGGCACAGCTGCTCGATGCAGTGAAAGATGCCGATGCACTCATCATCCGTTCAGACAAGGTTGACGCCGAAGTGCTCGATGCTGCCAAGCAGCTGAAGATTGTGGTACGTGCCGGTGCTGGTTACGACAACATCGACCTCGCAGCTGCCACCGCTCACAACGTGGTAGCCGAGAACACACCTGGACAAAACGCCAATGCAGTGGCCGAGCTGGTATTCGGCCTGCTGGTGATGGCCGTCCGTGGATTCTACAACGGAAAGAGCGGTACAGAACTGCTTTCCAAGAAGTTAGGTATTTTAGCTTTCGGAAATGTTGGTCGTAACGTAGCACGCATCGCCAAGGGCTTTGGCATGGAGGTCTATGCCTTCGACGCCTACTGCCCTGCAGAGGTTATCGAGAAGGCTGGCGTACACGCTGTCGCCAATCAGGAAGCATTGTTTGAGCAGTGCGACGTCGTATCGCTGCATATTCCCGCCACCCCCGAGACGAAGCAGAGCATCAACTACCAGCTGGTAGGTAAGATGAAGAAGGGCGGCATCCTCGTTAACACAGCCCGCAAGGAGGTCATCGACGAGGCTGGCCTCATCAAGCTGATGGAGGAGCGCGAAGACCTGAAGTTCGTCACCGACATCATGCCTGATGCCAACGACGAGTTCAAGAAGTTTGAGGGTCGCTACTTCTCAACACCCAAGAAGATGGGTGCCCAGACTGCCGAGGCAAACATCAATGCCGGCATCGCTGCCGCCCGTCAAATCAACGCCTTCTTCAAGGATGGTGACACCAAATTCCAGGTGAACAAGTAATTCCTATTGTTTAATTGTAAATCAAATAAAAATTATTAAGATGACTATCAACGAAATGAACTTTGCCGGTAAGAAGGCAATCGTACGTGTAGACTTCAACGTACCCTTAGACGAGAATGGAAAGATAACAGACGACACTCGCATCCGCGGTGCACTGCCTACCCTGAAGAAGATCCTGGCAGACGGTGGTGCCACCATTATCATGTCGCACATGGGCAAACCCAAAGGAAAGGTTGACATGAAGAAGTCGCTGGGTCAGATCCGCGAGGCTGTAGAGAAGGCACTGGGTGTTCCCGTAGCATTTGCCCCCGACTGCGCCAAGGCTCAGGAGCAGGCTGCTGCCCTGAAGATGGGCGAGGCTCTGCTGCTGGAGAACCTGCGCTTCTATCCTGAGGAAGAAGGTAAGCCCGTCGGCGTTGAGAAGGGTACCCCCGAATATGACGAGGCCAAGAAGGCCATGAAAGCCAGCCAGAAGGAGTTTGCCAAGACGCTGGCCAGCTATGCTGACTGCTATGTGATGGATGCCTTTGGCACCGCTCACCGCAAACATGCCTCAACAGCCGTTATCGCTGACTACTTCGACGCTGACAACAAGATGCTGGGTCTGCTGATGGAGA
>CAMJWJ010000128.1 GCA_946409435.1 uncultured Prevotella sp.
GATGATGGTCTGGATGTCCAGAGCGTCAACCTTGCCGTCACCGTTCATATCACCCGGGACAGGAGGATTGACAGCCTCTCTCACAGTATAGATAGCGATAGCGTCGAGACCAGCTGTCTCGCTACCACCAGCCTTGATCATGAGGTCGGTAGCCTCGGTGATGTCCAGCGTGTACTCCGTGTTGACAGCAGTCCAGTTAGTGGTCGTTGCCGTGAAGCTGACTTCCTGATTGCCATAAGCAAACGTGAAGACAGACTGAGGTTCCTTGGCAGCATCGAAGAGGATGGCCTTCACCATGTAGTAGCCAGGCTGCAGGGTAGTAATCTTGGTGTCCTGAGCGAAGTAAGCGGCTGCGCCGTTCGACGAGCGGATGGCGGCATTACTGCTGGTGCAAGCGGTGCCACCGGCAATCTCCTCACCCTCGGCAACGAAGGCTACGTTCTCGGTACCTTCCTTGGTGTATTCAATCTCGAACAGTGCGTCACCATCGCCAGACTCCAGCGTGAACGGAGCAATATACTGCTTGCTGGTAGCACCCTTAGTATAGAGCACACCCTCGCTGTCGGCCAACCAGTAAGAATAGGGAACTTTGATTTCATCGCCCACCTTACCCTCGGTGGTAGTCACAAGCTCTTTCAGCACTTTACGTGTGCCTTCGCCATCCTTGTAAACAGCAACGACACTGTAGTTGCGGAACTCATCGGGTACCTCGGGAGCGTCTTCGGTAGCATAGATCATAATGACGTCAAGACCGTAGTTGTCACCGCCACCAGCCTTCAGTGTGATATCGGTAGCCGTGTCGAAGGTCAACAAGTCAGACTCAGCCTCCGTCCAGTTGGTAGCAGTAGCTGCGAGGTAAACCTCGTTCTGCTCGCCCTCGCCATAGCTCAGGGTGCAAGTATAGCTGGGTGTCTTCTGGGCATCAAAGAGAATAGCGCGAATCTTATAAGAACCGGGCTGCAGCGTCACAAGCTTGGTGTTCTCGAGGACATAGCCAGACTTACCCATCGACGAACGGATGACAGCATTGCCACTGGTGCAAAGCACAGCACCCTCGATGTCCTCACCCTCAGAGAGGTAAACGATACCTTCGATGTCTGTCTTGGCGTAGTTGATGACGAAGATGGTATCACCCACGCCGTTCTTCAGGTCAAATTGCTCCATGAACTCGCTGCCCTTCGATCCGTGTGTGTAAACCTTGCCGTCATTATCGGCAAGCCAGTAGGGATAGTTGGTCTTGACAGTTGAGCCGGTAATGCCAGACGTCCTGCTGACCAGCTCTTTCAGAATGATGGCTTCATCTCCTTCCTTGTACATAGCCAGGACACTATAGTAGCGAGGCAGCTTCTCCTGCTTCTCCTCGATGTTGATAGACTTCATCAGACAGTTGCTGAAGCGGAACGTGACGTCGCCAGCTGCCAACACCTCAAACTTGAAGTTAGTGTATGAAGACCCCAGCCAGATGGAGTCCTTGATGCCATTTGAAGACTCAAGTCCGTCAGGAGCAATGGCAGCACCGTTCATGGCCTGGATGCAGGTTTGCTTATCAGCAGTACCCTTTGTGGCACGGTTGGCATTGAATATGATGATATCACCTTCCTGACAGTCGGGGATGACCATGTACTGGTTCTTACCATTAAAAGCGATGAGGTCTTTATACGAACCCTGAGTGTCGCCAACATAGAAAGCCTTATTGCCAAACTTGAATGTCAGGTCCTCGGTCATTGGAAGGGCCGTCCCATCGGGAAGCATGATTTCGTCGTAGTTACAGGCAGGCACATAATAACGATGCGTGGTAGCACCTTTACTCTGAATATCAATATAGTGGTCGGTGCTTCCTTCGGTGTTGGCTTTTGCATCCGCAATAATCTGGGCGGCTGACTCTTCGTCGATCGTAAAGGTCCACGACATCTTGCGCTCAGCACCACGTGTCTTGAAGTTCAGCTGATAGCCACCCTCGGGAGCCAGCTCAACGCCTTCAACCTTGACAGAGGTGATGCTCAGCGTGTAGTCCGTAGAAGGCTCGAGGCCGTAATCAATGAGGTCGAAAGTGACACCCTCTGCAAACGTTGCCTCAACACCGTCGAACTCCATACCTTCACCGAAGTTTCCTTCCATGACGAATGAGGTAGCTGTAGGATCCTCAACGCCCGTAACGTCGGGGAACGTCACGGTAATCTTACCCGTGTTGGGATTGATCTTCTTACCTTCACCAAGACTGAACTTGATGTTTCCCAATTCTATCTGGGCCATTGCGCCAAGACAGAATGTTGCCAAAAAAGCAAGAGTAAAAAACTTTTTCATTAGCTTTGATTTTAGTTTATAATTAGAGTATCAGTAGTCTGTGCAGCGAATCATGTGACGGTCACATTCCTATAGTACGCGGCAAAGATACGAAAAAAATCTATAAACCACTTCTAATCAGTGTAGAAAATTTTCGTTTTTAACATTTTATCACGCTGTTACAACGTTTTTCTATAGCAGCGGTGACGGCGGTGCTGAGTGGCCTCCAAGTACTGCCACTGCGAGCGTACCCCCTCGTTGCTTTCCATCTGCGGCATGGCTTCTGCCCACTTGAAGCCATAGCGCTGGAACCACTGGATGAGGTCGTCGAATATGAGCGAGTTGGCGCCTTTCTGTCGGTATTCGGGCAACACTCCGATGAGCAGCAGGTCGACAACGTCGGTCTTGTGCCACTTCAACGTACGCAGCAGGTGCCACCAGCCGAAGGGCAGCATGCGGCCGTCGCGCGTCTTGCGCAGTGCGGAGGTAAAGGAAGGGAAGGTGATGCCGAATCCCACCATGCGGTGGTCGTCTGTCGACCAGTCCTCAATGGCTGTCACCAGGTTCAGGTCGGCTATCTTGATATACTCGTCCACCAGCTGCGTTATCTGGCGGTCGCTGAGTTGTGAATAGCCGTAGAGATCCTTGTAGGTAGCGTTGATGATGTCGAAAATCTCACGGCCCTTGCCACCCTCAACCAGTTCGGCACGCGTAAACTTACGCACGTGCAGGTTGTAGCGTTTGCCCACCATTTCGGCTATCTTGTGGAACTTGTCGGGGACACGCTCCGGCACACGGACAAGGTACTCCATGTAGTCGTTGTCCTTCTCGAAGCCGCCCATCTGCTCAATGTGCTGCGGGTAGTAGGGGTAGTTGTAGTTGATATACATGGTGGCATCCTGGTCGAAACCCTCGATGAGCATGCCCTCACGATCCATATCGGTGAATCCCAACGGACCGGCCATCTCGGTCATGCCCCGCTCGCGCCCCCACTCTGCCACGGTGTCGAGCAGCGCCCGGCTGACCTCGGCATCGTCGATGAAGTCAATCCACCCGAAGCGTACCTGCCGGCGGTTCCACTTCTCGTTAGCCTTTCGGTTGATGATAGCGGCCACACGCCCCACCATGCTGCCGTCGCGGAAAGCCATGAAATAGTCCGCCTCGCAGAAGTCGAAGGCAGCATTGCTGTCGTGACGCAGCGTCTTCAGCTCTTCGGAATACAGAAATGGTACTGCCTGCGGACAGTCGCGGTATAAGTCATAGTGAAACTGTACGAACTGCTTCAGTTCGCTCCGGTTGGTAACCCGGCGTATCTCTATCTTAGCCATATCAGATGTTCAGCTTCCACGTAACACCGTCCTTTGTGTCCTTCACCTCGAAACCGGCAGCAGCCAGCTCGTCGCGGATCTTGTCGCTGGTGGCCCAGTCCTTGTCGGCCTTGGCCTTGGCTCGTAGCTCAAGCACCATGTCCATCACCTTGCCGAAGGCCTGCTCACGGGCTGCGCCGTTGCCTGCAGCGAGGCCACTGGCAGCGGCAGGCTTCAGTCCGAGGATATCTTCGGCGAAGAGGTGCATCACGTCGTGCAGCTCCTTCAGACAGTCGGAGCAGATAGTGGCCTTATGGTCTACCAGGCGGTTGACAACGGTGCAGGCCTCAAACAGGTTGCTGATAACCAGCGGCGTGGCGAAGTCGTCGTTCATGGCATCGTAGCACTTCTGGCGCAGGTTCTTGACGATGCGCTCCGTCTCGGGGTCGCACTGTTGACCGTCGCAATGCGACGGTGTACCAGACAGGGCAGCGGTCTGAGTGTTCGTACCGGACAGGGCAGCGGCCTGAGGGTTCGCACCGGACAGGGCAGCGGCCTGAGAATTCGCACCGGACAGGCGGTCGAGGTCCTGGATGGCATTCATCAGCTTCTCAAGTCCCTTCTCGGCAGCCACGAGGGCGTCGTTCGAGAAGTCTACCGTGCCACGGTAGTGTGCCGACAGGACAAAGAAGCGGATGGTCATAGGCGAATAAGGCTTGTCCAACAGGGGGTGCTGGCCGGTAAAGAACTGCTCCAGGGTGATGAAGTTGTTGTACGACTTACCCATCTTCTTGCCGTTGATGGTCAGCATATTGTTGTGCATCCAGTACTTCACGGCAGGATGCCCCATCGAGGCTACGGCCTGGGCTATCTCACACTCATGGTGAGGGAACACCAGGTCCATGCCGCCTCCGTGGATGTCGAACATCTCGCCGAGGTACTTGCGCCCCATGGCTGTACACTCACAGTGCCAGCCAGGGAAACCGTCGCTCCACGGCGAAGGCCACCGCATGATGTGCTCGGGCTGGGCTTTCTTCCACAGGGCAAAGTCTGCCTGGTTTTTCTTCTCGCCGACACCTGCCAGTTCGCGGCTCTCGTCTTTGATATTCTCCAGCGAGCGTCCGCTGAGTATGCCATACCGGTGCTGCTTGTTATATGCCTCAATGTCGAAGTACACTGAACCGTTCGACTCGTAGGCAAAGCCGTTGTCAAGTATCTGCTGGACCAGCTGCTGCTGCTCGATGATATGCCCTGTGGCATGCGGCTCTATCGAGGGGCGCAGCACGTTCAGCGCATCCATGTACTGATGGTAGCGGTTGGTGTAGTACTGAGCTATCTCCATAGGCTCCAGCTGTTCGATGCGGGCCTTCTTGGCTATCTTGTCCTCACCCTCGTCGGCATCGTGTTCCAGATGGCCTACGTCGGTAATATTGCGTACATAGCGTACCTTATATCCCAGGTGCTTCAGGTAGCGGAACACCACGTCGAACGTGATGGCCGGGCGGGCATGTCCAAGATGCGGGTCACCGTATACGGTAGGGCCACAGACATACATGCCCACATTGGGGGCATTCAGTGGTTCGAAGCGTTCCTTCTGCCGAGTCAGCGTATTGTAAATTACAAGTTTTGATTCCATCCTGCCAATAGACTATTTTAATGATGTATGATAATAATTGGGTGCAAAGGTAGTGTAATTCGCTCAAAAAACCAAAGGAAAAACTGAAATTCTTTGGCAATTTGGCCGAATTGCATTACCTTTGCAAACAAATGTAACCAATAACAATTACAACATGACAGAACCAACCGTCAAGATCAGATGCCGTAACAACGGACAGAGTTACGACATACCCATGGGAACTACACTGGAAGAGGCATTTGCCATCACAGGCATCACGATGGAGTACGGCCCCGTCAGCGCATACGTTAACAATAAGGTAGAAGGCATGCACTACCGACTTTATAAGCCAAAGGACATCGAGTTCCTCGACTTGCGTAACCCGTCGTCAGCACGGGTATACACACGGACACTGTTTTTCGTGCTCAACAAGGCAGCCCACGACCTGTGGCCCGACTGCACGGTGATTATTGACATACCCGTGTCGAACGGCTACTATGTGGACCTACGACTCGACCGCCCTGTGACTCCCGACGACGTTAACGACCTGCGTCAGCACATGCAGGAAATCATCGATGCCGCCGTACCCATCCATCGCCACGAGACGACCACCGACGATGCTATCCGCATGTTCCGTGAGTCGCGTTCCTTTTCCAAGGTCAAACTGCTCGAAAGCTCCGGTTCACTGTACACCACATACTACGACATCGAGGGCTATGCCGACTACTACTACGGTGCGCTGCTCACCAACACGTCGCAGCTGCACCTCTATGGGCTGGAACTTTACTACGACGGCATGCTGCTACGCATACCGTCGCCGGAGGACCCGTCGAAGCTGGGAGCATTCATCCGCCAGGACAAGATGTTCGAGATATTCAAGGAGCACCACCGCTGGCAGAACATCCTGAAGATGCGCACGGTGGGTGACCTGAACGATGCCATCGACAAAGGGCACACCAACAAGCTCATCCAACTCAGCGAGGCTTTGCAGGAGAAGAAGATAGCGCGGATAGCCGACGAGATAGCCAGCCGCAAGGGCATCAAGATGGTGCTTATAGCTGGTCCGAGTAGCAGCGGCAAGACGACGACGTGCAAGCGGCTGTCGGTACAGCTGGCCGTCAACGGCATACAGCCCATAGGCATCTCGCTTGACGACTACTTCCTGGACCGTGAGAAGACGCCGAAGGACGAGAACGGCGACTACGACTTCGAGCACCTGCACGCGCTGAACATCCCCTTGCTGAACGAGCAGATGAATGCCCTCTTCCGCGGCGAGGAGGTGGAGCTGCCACACTACAACTTCCAGCAGGGACGCAGCGAGAAGAGCGGCAAGAAGCTGCAGCTGAAAGGCAACGAGATACTGGTCGTCGAAGGCATCCACGCCCTGAACCCTGAGTTGACGGAACTCATCCCTGACGAGCAGATATACCGCATCTACGCCTCGGCGCTGACCACCATCCTGCTGGACAACCACAACTACATACCTACAACGGACAACCGGCTGCTGCGGCGCATCATACGCGACCATAAGTACCGCGGCGTGTCGGCCAAGGAGACCATCCGCCGTTGGCCGTCAGTGCGCAAGGGCGAGAACCGATGGATATTCCCCTTCCAGGAGAATGCCGACGCGATGTTCAACTCGGCAATGCTCTTTGAACTGGCTGTCATCAAGAAGCAGGCCGAGCCACTGCTGGAGCAGGTGCCCGAGAACTGCGAGGAGTATGCCGAAGCCTACCGTCTGCGGAAGTTCCTGCGCTACATACGCCCCATTCCCGAAGACCAGATACCACCCACGTCACTGCTACGTGAGTTCCTCGGCGGTTCGTCCTTTGAGTACTGATACCGAGCAACAGGTTTCACACGCTAACGAGTGAAAAGGGGGCTGTACCTGTTTGGGCCCACTCAGCTCCGTGAGTGGCCTTCTCAATTCAGTGAGTGGCCTTCTCAGCTCAGTGAGTGGCCTT
>CAMJWJ010000129.1 GCA_946409435.1 uncultured Prevotella sp.
CGACAAAGTCGCAACATACAAAACCAAAAAGCGACAAAGGCGCAACATACAAAACAAAAGCGACAAAGTCGCAACATGCAAGAGAACAGAAGGGGCAACCAGGAATGATACAGAACCCGCCGGAATACCGCCACGACACCGTGCTGCCCTTACCCCCACAGGTAAGAGCAGACGCTTGGGCCGTGGATGCTGCCTGTAGCGGCAATCCCGGTCCTATGGAGTATCAGGCCATCGACCTGGCCACCGGTGAGCGGGTGTTCCACTTCGGTCCCATCAGGGGCACCAACAATATCGGTGAGTTTCTGGCCATCGTCCATGCATTGGCACTCATGGAACAGCGTGGACTGGTATACAAGACCATCTACAGCGACTCGTACAATGCCATCCTGTGGGTGAGCAAGCGCCAGTGTAAGACCAAGCTGGAGCGTACGCCGGAGACTGAGCCGCTATTCCAGATTATCGCCCGTGCCGAGCGATGGCTACACACCCATACATGGCGTAACCCTATCATCAAATGGGAGACGAAGCTATGGGGCGAGGTACCTGCTGACTTCGGCAGGAAATGACACGCAGCATGTGAATAACGAACACGGATGATACAGATGATAAGCGCTAAGACACAAAAGAGGAATACGGCTGGTATGGCATTCATAGCTGCCATGGCAGCCGTTGCTGTTTTGTGTGGCTCGTGCGGCAAGGACAAGGAACAACGGAAGCAGGAGCTGCAAAACAGGCTGCGGGCGGAGTTCTACACCAGGGAGTTGAAGAAGGCACAGGCGGAACTGGCATACACCGACAGTCTGCTACAGATAGCTGAGGCGACTATCGACTCCACCAACGTCGTTCAGCGCATCCGGTTGGACTCGCTGAAGTTGGAGGCTGACGTGCTGGGGGCAAAAATCAGGTATATCCATCGGAAACAGGAGGGAAAGTAAGAGGGAAAGGCTCGCTTTTTCGTACTATGACTGCGTCGAAAGTAGGCCGCACCTCAGAAAAACTCAAATAAATTTGGTTTTTCATTCGGTTTGCACTACCTTTGGCTGCGTCGAAAGTACTTTCGCTCGAAAAAGCGAAAGAAAAATTTCTTTTTCTTTTGCTTTTTGCTCGCTTATTCGTACCTTTGCAGGCGATTATGGTAAAGAATGAAGTAAAGACAAACCAACAGTTTGAGCAGACGATAGCGGAATGCCGCCAGCTATTCGAGAAGAAGCTTCATGACTATGGAGCATCGTGGCGCATCCTGCGGCCGTCGTCACTGACCGACCAGCTATTCATCAAGGCTAAGCGAATACGCTCGCTGGAGATCAAGAAGGAGTCGCTGGTGGGCGATGGCATACGCCCCGAGTTTGTGGCACTGATCAACTACGGCATCGTTGGGCTGATACAGATATACCATGGATTCAGCGACACCGTAGACATCGACAACGAGAAGGCCATGAGCCTCTACGACCAGTATGCCGGGGAAGCCCTCGAACTGATGAAACGCAAGAACCATGACTACGACGAGGCGTGGCGCGGCATGCGCGTCAGCTCGTATACAGACTTCATACTGACCAAGATAGAACGCATCAAGGAGATCGAGAATCTCGGAGGTGACACGCTGGTCAGCGAGGGTATTGACGCCAACTACATGGACATCATCAACTATGCCGTGTTTGGTGTCATCAAACTGACAGAGGAGGAGGCAGAGTAGGTCATGCAGACGGTGCAGGAAGCAGGAAGTGGCATCAGGAAGGTCGTCGTGAATGCGGCACGTATCGTGCTGGCCGTCGTCCTGACACTGTCGGGATTCGTCAAGGCCGTTGACCCGCTGGGTACGCAGTACAAGATAGCCGACTATGCCGAAGCCCTGCACATCAGCCAGTGGACCCCCAATCTGCTGACGCTAAGCACCGCGGTAGCATTGTCTGCCGTCGAGTTCCTGTTTGGCATCTGCCTGCTGTTTGCCATCCGCCGCCGGCTGGTCTCCAAGCTGGTGCTGCTGATGATGCTCTGCATGACGCCCCTGACGCTGTGGCTGGCAGTGGCCAACCCTATCAGCGACTGTGGGTGCTTTGGCGATGCCGTAGTGCTCACCAACTGGCAGACATTGTGGAAAAACGTGGTGCTGCTCCTGCTGGCCATCGTGGTATGGCGCTGGCCGTTGGACATCATGCGCTTCGTGTCGCGGTCGAACCAGTGGATTGTGTTCAACTACTCTGCCGTGTTCATCATCGCCCTGTCGGGATGGTCGTTATACGACCTCCCATACTTCGACTTCCGGCCCTACCATGTAGGTACCAACCTGCGCGAAGGATGGATGCGCATGATGGATGGTGAGGAGTCGCCATACACCGACCTCTTCATCGAGCGGCTGACAGAGCGTACAGCTCACGACGACAGCGACGTCAGTGCCGAGGGCGAGACAGCATGGGAACGCGAGGACATCACCGAGCCGCTGTTGTGCAACCAGGGCTATACCTTCCTGCTGGTGTCGCCACACCTGGAACAGGCTGACGACTCACAGCTTGACCGCATCAACGAGGTACACGAGTATGCCGAGGACTACAACTACCCGTTCTACTGCCTGACGGCCAGCGGTCAGCGGGGCATCCAAGGCTGGCGCGAGCGCACCGGTGCCGAGTATCCGTTCTGCCAGACCGACGAGACCACGCTACGCACCATCATCCGCAGCAATCCCGGCCTGCTGTTGCTCAAGGACGGACACATCATCCGGAAGTGGAGCCACAACCGGTTGCCCGGCGACGAGGAACTGACTGGTCCTCTGCACCTGATAGAGACTGGCCGTCAAGTCGCCGACTCGGTGCCGGGGAAGATAGCGCTGCTGCTGCTTTGGTACGTGCTGCCACTGGTGCTGCTGACCATTGCCGACCGTCTGTGGATGTGGTCACAGTGGATCAAGAAGAAGAGAGAGACTAACAAAGTATATCAGTTATTTAACAAAAAAGACAAGACAATGAGAAAGAAAATCGTAGCAGGCAACTGGAAGATGAACCTGAACCTGCAAGAAGGTGTGGCACTGGCCAAGGAACTGAAGGAGGCACTGGCTGCCGACAAGCCCAACTGTGACGTCGTCATCTGCACGCCATTCATCCATCTGGCCTGTGTGGCTAAGGAACTGGAAGGCAGCGTCATCGGACTGGGTGCCGAGAACTGCGCCGACAAGGAGAAGGGTGCCTACACCGGTGAGGTAAGCGCCGAGATGGTGAAGTCGACCGGTGCACAGTATGTCATCCTGGGTCACTCCGAGCGCCGCGAATACTACAAGGAGACTCCCGAGATTCTGAAGGAGAAGGTGCTGCTGGCACAGAAGAACGGCCTGAAGGTCATCTTCTGCATCGGTGAGAGCCTGGCCGAGCGCGAGGCCAACAAACAGAACGAGGTCGTCAAGGCCGAGCTGGAGGGCAGCGTGTTCAACCTTGGCGAGGAGGACTTCCGCAAGGTCATCATCGCCTACGAGCCTATCTGGGCCATCGGTACCGGCAAGACGGCTACCGCCGAGCAGGCTGAGGAGATTCACGCCTACATCCGCAGCATCATCGCCGAGAAGTATGGCAAGGCTGTTGCCGACGACACCAGCATCCTGTATGGTGGTTCTTGCAAGGCCAGCAATGCTCCCGAGCTGTTTGCCAAGCCCGACATCGACGGTGGCCTCATCGGCGGTGCTTCGCTGAAGTGTGCCGACTTCAAGGGCATCATTGAAGCCTTCGGCTAAATGACAAATGAGAAGTAAGAAATGAGAAATGTGAAATGTGTAAATGAAGAAATGAAAAGAGTAACATCTACAACCGACAAACGCCTGACAGGAATAGCTGTGAGAGTGCTGATGGCATTTCTCATTTCACATTCCTCATTTCTCATTCCTGCCAAGGCCCAGACTTTCACCGACCGCATCCAACAGCAGACGGCAGGACAAGGCACCGTGACTATCCACCAGAGTGCCGACATCGACAAGCTCGTCAACAGCACGACACTGGTCATGTCGAAATCCACGTCGGCAACAACTGCAAGCGGCAACACACCGTCAGCCGGCACGCCGGGCAACAGCGCCAGTGGTGCCAGCAATGCCACGCCGTCGAAGCGTGTCAGCCAGCTGGCAGGCACCCCCGAGCAGGAGCAGGCCCCTGTGGACATGAGCAAGAAGGTCATGCGTGGCGGCATCAAGGTCAATGGCTACCGCGTACAAGCCTTCGCCGGCGGCAACTCACGCAGGGACCGCCAGCAGGCCGAGCAGACCGGCAACAACATCAAGCAGCACTTCCCCAACGTACCTGTCTACGTTCATTTCTACAGTCCCCGCTGGATATGCCGCATAGGCAACTACCGTACCTACGAGGAGGCCCACCAAATGCTGGTAAGCCTGCGTAATCTGGGCTACTCGCAGGCCTCTATCGTGAAGGGCAAGATTACCGTACCGGCGTACTGAGGGAGTTCATAGTTCATAGTTCTTAGTTCATAGTTCTTAGTTCATAGTTATTCATCATTAAACAACTGAGCGAAACGTGTATCCCGAAAACGAAACATACCGCGAGGGCCTCGACATGCTGGCCCAGCACTATAAAGACATCCTCCAGCTACTCGGCGAGGACCCTGAGCGTGAAGGGCTGCAGAAGACACCCATGCGCGTGGCAAAAGCCATGCAGGTGCTGACACGCGGCTACGAGATGGACGCTCACGAGGTACTACGGCAGGCCCTCTTCAAGGAAGACTACTCGCAGATGGTCATCGTCAAGGACATCGACTTCTTCTCACTCTGTGAGCACCACATGCTGCCTTTCTACGGCAAGGCTCACGTGGCCTACATCCCCAACGGCTACATCACCGGACTGTCGAAGATAGCCCGCGTGGTAGACATCTACAGCCACCGGCTGCAAGTGCAGGAGCGCATGACCCTGCAAATCAAGGAGGCCATCGAGCAGACCCTGCACCCCCTGGGCGTCATGGTGGTCGTCGAGGCCCGTCACATGTGCATGCAGATGCGTGGCGTGGAGAAGCAGAACTCCATCACCACCACCAGCGACTTCAGCGGAGCCTTCAACCAAGCCAAGACCCGCCAGGAGTTCATGAACCTCATACGAAACAACAAGTAAGACAACGATACAACAGTAATCATAACAACAATCACTATGAACCAGTTTAACAACAATAACAACAGTCTGACTAAAGAGTTCACGGGCAGCTGTCTGGGCAAGATCATCATTACCGCCGCCATCCTGTTCGTGCTGTTCCTGCTCTGCGTATTTACACTGCCCGACGAGCAGATGATGCAGAAAGAGACCGACGACAACGTGCGACAGTGTTTGCAAGAGAACGACAGCCTGCACAACGACGTCTTCGACGAAGTGATTTCCAACGTCAGCCGTACGTTCACCGAGGCCGACTCCACGTTCGACGACAAGGAGACCCTAAATACATACCACCAGTTCAACAGGTTGGAGATTTACGACCACACCTTCTTCCGCACCGCACGCATCATCAACTACAAGTACCCGCAGGGCGTGCGCATCGGCATTGGCATCATGGGTGCCGTACTGTCTACCGTCTACTACGACGACCTGGTGCTAACCTCCGGAGCCATCCGTGGCGACTACAACGAGCGGCTGCTGAACCCCGTCATCCCCGAAGACGACCTGGGCGACAACGTCAACCTGCAGCCCTACCACTACCAGGGCAATCCTGACAACTGATTCCGACAAGCCACATACATATTAAAAAGACAACGGATTGCACGGATTTTACGGATTCTTGCCGTCGCTGATTAAGCAGGTTGTAAATCCGCGAAATCCGTGCAATACGTTGTCTTATAATAAAGACGTCTCTAACTCGTTAAATTCGACGTCGTAAAAGATCTGTCTTAGTTGTGCACCAGTGTACCGATCTCCTCGCCGTCCATCACCTTCTTCAGGTTACCTACAACATCCATGTTGAACACGTAGATAGGCAGGTTGTTGTCCTGACACATGCAGATAGCCGTCAGGTCCATCACCTTCAGTCCACGTGCCAGCACCTCCTTGTAGGTGATGGCGTCGAACTTCGTGGCCGTGGGGTCCTTCTCGGGGTCAGCGGTATAGACACCATCCACGCGGGTACCCTTCAGCATCACGTCGGCCTCAATCTCGATACCGCGCAGGCTGGACCCCGTGTCGGTAGTGAAATACGGCGAGCCAGTGCCTGCCGAGAAGATGCAGACGTAGCCCTGCTCCATGGCCTCGATGGCCTTCCACTTGGTGTAGAACTCGCCGATAGGCTCCATGCGGATAGCCGTCAGCACCTTGTTCTTCACACCCACGGCACCTAATGCCGAGCTGAGTGCCAGCGAGTTGATGACGGTGGCACACATGCCCATCTGGTCACCCTTCACGCGGTCGAAGCCTTTCTGCGAGCCGCTCAGTCCGCGGAAGATGTTACCGCCGCCGATGACGATACCGATCTGTACACCCATCTCGCTCACCTCCTTAATCTGGCGTGCGTAGTCGCTCAGCCGCTCCGGGTCAATGCCGTAGCCCTGTTTACCCATCAGGCTCTCGCCCGAGAGTTTCAATAGAATTCTCTTAAATCTTGCCATAGTTGTTTCGTTGTTTTTTATCGTTGTTTTCGTTGTCACGTTATATCGTTATTACATTGCTTCGATTCTTCCCGTCACACGACGTACTGCACCTCCTTGAAGGCGTAGCGGCGCTGCTGGCCGTTGTCGTCGCGTAGCAGCAGGTGGCCGTCGTCCTCCACCGTCACCAGCTCGGCCATGAAAGCCCCATGGCTGTCGGCGTAGGGGTGGAAGCCCTGGCGCCTGTAGAGTGCCGCCGCATAGGGCGCCCTGTTGTCGGTATACAGCAGGCGGTCGAAGGTCTGCAGGATGTCCGTTAGCAGCTGCTCGCGATTGGTTTCCTGCTCCGTGATCTGCCACAGCGACACCGGGTTGGGGGCGTCGCTATGGAACGCACGTTGGTTGACGTTCAGTCCCACGCCGATGACGCTGTCCCTGATAGTCCCGCCCTGCAGCGTGTTCTCTATCAGTATGCCCGCTATCTTGCCGTTACGCCAGTAGATGTCGTTGGGCCACTTGATGCTCACGTCGCCGATATATCGGCCGAGGGCCTCGCTGATAGCCAGCGATATGGCCATCGAGATGCGGAACTGCTCCCTGGCAGCTATTGCCGTGGGGT
>CAMJWJ010000130.1 GCA_946409435.1 uncultured Prevotella sp.
AGGTAATCATCACCCAGGATAAGGATACCGTTCTCGAATATCCTATTCAAAAGATCATCCGTCAGGACACGATGCTCCTGCATCATCCTGAACAACTGCTCACCTATCGCAACGACTCACTGATGCTGGTACTTGAAGGTATCTGTATTGAAGACACTGTTGTTACAGATGTCAGATGTTATGGTCTCCAGCTATTCAAGAAAAAACAATAAATTTTGGCCCACTCAATTCCGTGAGTGACCTTCTCAGTTCTGGGTGTCGGGTGCGTGTTCTGCCCACACGCGAACCGACCCCCATCAACCCCCAGTCTGATGAATGCCGCAAAATAGTTGAGCGCACAACGGAATCAGCCCTGTTTTGTGCAGTTATCTGGCCATGTAACCGTTGGCAGTCTTTTTGAAAGCCGATAGCCGGATGGTGTGGTTCTGGTGGTCGAAATATTTGTTGGAGTTGACAGCCTGCCCATTGACTCGCGTCTCGAAGTGCAGGTGTGGCGTGGTGGCACGGCCCGTCTGACCTGTCAGCGCTACAACCTGTCCGGCTTTTACGCGGTCGCCGACCTTCACGAGGTTTTTCGAGTTGTGGCTGTAGTAGGTCTCCAGGCCGTTTGCATGCTTGATGCGTACGAGGTTGCCATAGGCGGCAAAGGGTCCGGAGTAGACCACCTCGCCGTCGAATGCCGCGAGGATGTTGTCGCCGAACTTCGTCTTCAGGTCAGTGCCCGTATGGCGACGGCCGCCACGGGCGCCGAAGGGGCTGATGACCTTTGCGTCGGCCAGTGGGTAGCACCACCATTCTACGGCCACGGCCTTGTCGGGGGCAGGCTCCTTGACGACGCTGATGTCCACCCGCCAGTTGGCCGTCTTCTGGCAGAGCACGGTCTGCCTGCGCAGCTGGTGGCTCTGCAGGCTGACCACGATTTCGGGATTGATGCGGCTGCCGTTTACCATCATCATCAGTTGACAGTAGGTACGTCCCTTGTCGGTGCCGACGATGGCGATGGTCTGTCCGGCTTTTACGCGGTCGCCGCTCTTGACCAGGTTCTCGGCGTTGTTGCCGTACACCGTCTCCAGTCCGTTGTCGTGTCGGATGACGATGACGTTGCCGAATGGTGGGTTATGCCTCGACAGGCGTACCGTGCCGCTGAACATTGCCTTCACGGCGTCGCCCTTCTTGGTGTCTATCTCCACGATGTAGTCCTTGCCCATCTTGGCTTTACCGACGGGCAACGGGAAGGAGTATTCTTTCTCGCGCAGTGCGGCGAAGTCGATGGTAAACGCTTCCGACTTCTCGAAGAGTGCAGGGTCTTCGATGCTGATTTGCTGCTGCTCCAGGGCTGTAAACTTGCTCTGGGCGCAGGCAGACAGTGTCAGTGTCATGATGGTTGTGAGTAGCAGGTGGCGTAGCTTCATCAATTCTTTTGTTTGGTTCGCTTGTCTTATGCAGAAAGTTTAATTCGCAGCATTCATGGTTGACAAATCTACTCTTCCTCGTACTCGAAGTCTTCGTAGTCTTCGATGTCGTCAATGTCCTCGATGTCAGCGTCGTCGATGTACTCGATGTCGCCGTCCTCGCCCTCGTCGGCCAGTTCGTCGGCAAAGCGTGTCATGTCCTTGTCGCGGTGTACCAGCGTGTCCTCCGTCAAGGCCGCGGCGAGCTTGTTGCTCTCGGCGTTCAGTTCAGTCCATAGCACGTCCTTCAGCGTGTCCAGCCCCATGTTGGCCACGGCCGAGATGAATACCACGGGCAGGTCGTCGGGCAGCGTCTCGCGCAGCATGTCGATGAGTTCGTCGTCCAGCAGGTCGCACTTGGTGACGGCCAGCACGCGGTGCTTCGTCAGCATGTCGGGGTTGAAGCGTCGCAGCTCGTCGAGCAGTATCTCGTACTCGTGTTTGATGTCGTCGGTGTCGCCTGGCACCATGAAGAGCAGCAGTGAGTTACGCTCGATGTGTCGGAGGAAGCGCAGCCCGAGGCCTTTCCCTTCTGCGGCTCCCTCGATGATGCCTGGTATGTCGGCCATGACGAACGACTTCTGGTCGCGGTAGCCTACGATGCCCAGCGATGGCTCCATGGTGGTGAAGGGGTAGTTGGCTATCTTCGGCCGTGCGTTCGACAGTGCCGACAGCAGCGTCGACTTGCCGGCATTGGGGAACCCTACCAGTCCGACGTCGGCCAACAGCTTTAGCTCCAGTATGACGGTCATCTCCTGCATCGGCTCGCCGGGCTGTGCATAGCGCGGTGCCTGGTTGGTGGCCGAGCGGAACTGGAAGTTACCCAGACCGCCGCGTCCGCCCTTCAGCAGCACAATCTCCTGGCCGTCGTAGGTGACGTCGCAAACGTACTTCCCCGTGTCGGCATCGTAGACCACCGTTCCGCATGGCACGTCGATATAGACATCCTTGCCGTCGGTGCCGTGGCACTTGTCCTTGCCGCCATTGCCACCGTGCTCGGCGAAGATGTGGCGCTCGTACTTCAGGTGCAGCAGCGTCCAGTAGTTGTGGTTGCCGCGCAGGATGATGCTGCCGCCCTTGCCGCCGTCGCCACCGTCGGGACCGCCGTTGGGGTTGTACTTCACGTGGCGGAGGTGCATGCTACCCCTTCCGCCCTTGCCCGAGCGGCACAAGATCTTCACGTAGTCTACGAAGTTACTTTCCATTTCTACATAAATATAATTAGTAATTAGTAATGAGTAGTTAGTAATTATGATTACCAATATGAACTTGAGCCAGTGCTGGTCAAAGCTTTATCTGCCTACGAAAACTAATCATAATTACTTATTACTCATTACTCATTTTAAATATTGTCGATTACTTGCCGGATGTCAGCGAAGATGCGCTCCAGCGTACCGCTGCCGTTGATGTGGTGGTGCAGACCCTCACGCTTGTACCACTCGATGAGCGGCTGCGTCTGCTGGTGGTAGACGACGAGGCGCTTCTTGATGGTCTCCTCGTTGTCGTCGGCTCGTCCACTCTGCTGCCCGCGTAGGATGAGACGCTTCATCAGCTCGTCCTCGGGAACGTCCAGCTCAATCATGGCTGCCACGCGGTCGCCGCGCTCGTCGAGCATCTGCTTCAGTGCCTCGGCCTGTGGGATGGTGCGTGGGAAACCATCGAAGATGACGCCCTTGTGGCCACGTCCGAAACCGTCGTAGACACTTGCGAGGATGCTGATCATCAGGTCATCGGGAATCAGGTTGCCCTTGTCGATAAAACTCTGGGCAGTCTTGCCCAGTTCCGTACCTTTCTTGATCTCGTTACGCAGCACGTCGCCTGTCGAGATATGCTCCAGTCCATAGTGCTCAATGATGAGGTCGCTTTGTGTCCCTTTGCCTGAGCCGGGAGCACCGAAAATTACTATGTTCTTCATATTCACTCTTTTTTCTTGTTCGTCTCGTTTGATTTGTTGCTCCTTGCCCTTGTACCAAAGGTCCGTCAGCAGGTCGCTCTTGCGTGCCTCCACGTCGCTGGGCAGGTGTGGTAGTTTTATCTGTCTCATGGGGTACTGGCTGTTTCGATATTACGTGAAATCGTTAAAACGTTATTTCGATATTACGGGATAACGACATCGCAGGTCACTCCACCAGCGTATAGATCTCCTTGAGTCCGCGACCCTGCTGGTCGTAGTCCAGGCCGTAGCCGACGATGAAGTCGTTGGGAATCTTGAAGGCGGCATACTCAATGTCGAGCGGTTCCTCCAGCTTGTCGGGCTTGACGAAGAGGCTGCAGATGTGTACCGAGTCGGGATGTCGGGTGCCGAGCGACTCAATCATCTGCCTCATGGTGCGTCCTGTGTCCACGATGTCCTCGACAATGATGACTGTACGTCCCGTCAGGTCCTCGTTGATGCCCAGTACTTCGTGAACCTTTCCCGTTGAGGTGATACCCTGATAGGATGCCAACTTCACGAAGGATATTTCACACGGGATGGTCATTTCGCGCATCAGGTCGGCGGCGAAGATGAACGAGCCGTTCAGCACGCCAATCAGCAGCGGGTTCTTGCCTTCCATGTCTTTACTGATACGTAGCGCGAGTTCCTTGACGCGCTGCTTGATTTGCTCTTCGGAAATGGAAGTAGCAAATGTTTTGTCCTTAATTTTGGCTATACTCATGGGCTGAAATATTAAATTTGCTACAAAATTACAAATTTTTCGGCAAAGTATAGTCATTGATTAGCATATTTTTCGTATTTTTGCAACATAAATGAAAATATTCACAGCAGCTCAGATACATGAGCTTGACAAATACACCATCGAGAAAGAACCTATTTCGAGTATCGATCTGATGGAACGGGCGGCCCAGACGCTGACCCGTGCCATCATGGAGACATGGCCATCCACCACGCCTGTCGTAGTGTTTTCCGGTCCTGGCAACAACGGTGGCGACGGACTGGCGGTGGCACGTTTGCTGGCTGAGCGTGACTACGCCGTCAGCGTGTACCTCTTTAATATCAGCGGGCACCTCTCGCCAGAATGTGCTGCCAACCGCAAGCGGCTGCAGGACTGTCGAAAGCTGCGCGAGCTGATTGAAGTCACGCAGGAGTTCGATCCGCCGCGCCTTGAGGAAGGCATGCTGGTCGTCGATGCCCTGTTCGGCTCAGGCCTGAACAAGCCGCTGGCTGGAGGCTTTGCCTCGCTCGTCAAGTACATCAACAGCTCGCCGTCGCAGGTGGTAAGCATCGACGTGCCGTCGGGTCTGATGACCGAGGACAATACCTATAACGTACGTGCCAACATCATTCGTGCCGACGTCACGCTGACCATCCAGCAGCAGAAACTGTCGTTCCTCTTCGCCGAGAACCAGCAGTTTGTCGGAAAGTTGCGCGTGCTGGACATCAGGCTGTCGCAGGAGGGCATCGACAAGTTGGAGGCTCAGTACACCATTGTCGAGGAGAACGACGTGCGCAGTCGCTTGCTGGTCCGTAGTCCCTTTGCCCATAAGGGACAGATGGGGTCGGCGCTGCTCGTTGCCGGCAGCTACTGCATGGCCGGTGCCGCCGTGCTGGCAGCCAAGGCCTGTCTGCGTGCCGGTGCCGGCAAGGTGACTGTCAATACGCCCCGTCGTAATGTCAATATCCTTCAGTCCACCGTTCCCGAAGCTATCGTGCAGACGGGCACCGAAGAGACGCTGTTTGCCGAGGCTGTCGATACCGAGGACTATGACGCCTTGGGAATAGGCCCCGGCCTCGGACAGAGCGAGCAGACGGCCATCGCACTCATTTCGCAGCTGCGCCGTGCACAGTGTCCGCTCGTTGTCGATGCTGATGCGCTGAACATACTGGCCAACCACCGTGCCTGGATGCAGCAGCTGCCTAAGAACATCATCCTGACGCCACATCCCAAGGAACTTGACCGTCTGGAGGGGCACTCTGCCGATACCTACGA
Organism: uncultured Prevotella sp.; assembly: GCA_946409435.1. GTDB lineage: Bacteria > Bacteroidota > Bacteroidia > Bacteroidales > Bacteroidaceae > Prevotella. Next base: position 5,381 of record CAMJWJ010000130.1, read on the forward strand.
GCGTATCAGCAAGGCGCGCAATCTTGCCGAACGCCTGCAGGGCATCGTGCTGGTGAAAGGCCGCTACACAGCCATCTGTCAGGCCGACGGACATGTGCTGTTCAATCCCACGGGGAATGCCGGCATGGCGACGGCAGGCAGCGGCGACGTGCTGACGGGCATACTGACCGCACTGCTGGCCCGTGGCTACAAGCCCGAGGATGCCTGCATCGTGGGTGTCTACCTGCACGGACTGGCAGGCGACTTGGCTGCCCACGACCTGGGTGAGGAGAGCCTGATGGCAGGCGACATCATCAACTATCTGCCTCGTGCGTTCAAGCGACTGAGAGAATAAGAATACTATGATAGCTTATGATAAAGATATTCCGTAGAATACTGTTGGCTGCCGGCATGGCACTCGCCACAGCCTCTGTGCAGGCACAGCCTCAATCCGTCAGGATGACGGCGGGGCGTACGGCCGAGGGGCTGGTATACTTCCTGCCCAAGACAGCTGTGCGCTTCCATCTGTTGGTGGAGAAGAAGACCTATACACCGGGTGATTTTGCACAATATGCCGAGAAGTACCTCCACCTGCAGCAGGTGCAGCAGGAGCAGGAGACGAGCTACAGCCTGGTGGGATATACGGTGACCCCCTTTGGGGTGCGTGACACGTCGAAGTGCTATAGCGTTAGGATGAAAGGTGGCAAGTGCGAGACTGCCGAGATGAAGCTGAGCGACGATGGTGTGTTGCTGGCTATCAACGACAAGCCCCTGCAGCCCCGGCTACGTGCTCCCTTCAAGGCCGCTCCCCGTGCAGCCCAGCAGGATCCGCGCCGTTACCTGCCTGCCGAGATGCTGATTGCAGGCAGTACCGCCAAGATGGCTGAACTGACCGCCCAGCTCATCTACGAACTACAGGAGCGTCGGCTGATGCTCATTTCTGGTGAGGCTGAAGACATGCCTGAGAACGAGGACCAGCTGCGGCTTATGATAGCCGAGATAGACCAGGAGCGCGAGGCACTAATGTCGATGTTCACGGGCACCATCCGTCGGGACACTACAGAACAGACGCTGACGGTTTGTCCCGAACGCGAGGTTAGCAACGATGTGCTGTTCCGCTTCTCCAACCGTCTGGGACTTGTCGACAAGGATGACCTGTCGGGCACGCCCTACTACATGACCATTACCGACCCGCACAAGACGACGCGCCAGAAGTACGACACGCCTGAGAACAAACGGCAGGAGGGACTCTACGTCAATGTGCCGACCACCGTTAACCTGACGTTGAGCAGCGGTAACCACCAGTTGGCTCAGTTCCAGGTGCCGATGGCCCAGTTTGGCTTTGTCACGCTACGCGACGCCTCGCTGTTCAAGCGCTACGTTACCCACCTGCAGCTAAGTCCCGTCACGGGGACTATCGAGCGCCTTTCTGCCGATTCGGAGGAGTAGTCGGTGCCAGCTTGTCGGCCAACACGTGCATCCAGTGTCTGGCAATCACCGAACGTGCCTTGAATCCTATCATGAGTCCCGTCTTTGTGTCATACCAGTCGCTGGTAGGCACTCGGCTGCCGGTTTCGTTCATATAGTCATATAGCGGGGCAACAAACTTCAGGAATGTTTGCTTGTCCTTGCTCATGGCTGCAGTCCACATAATCCAGTCGCTCTTGGTATAGTCACGTCGGCAGTCGAGGGGTAGCCCGTAGCGGTTTTCCTGACTTCGGTGTTGCGTCACCCTATACGCGCGCGTATATAGTAGGGAAAGG
>CAMJWJ010000131.1 GCA_946409435.1 uncultured Prevotella sp.
CGGGCATGAGCATGTAGAGCACGTCGGCATTGGTGAAGCCCATGCGCTTGTAGCCAGCCATCTCGCGCTGCTTCAGCTGGTAGGGCACCTGGATGGTGTTGCCCTTCTTCGACTTGCCGGTCTTGGCTTTCAGCGTGATGGTCATCGTGCCGGGCTGTGCCCCACGCAGGTTCAGATAGAGCAGCAGGTAGTTGGGCGAGTCGAGGCGTACCACGCTGTCGACGGCCACGCCGGGATAGTCGATGGCGACATCCTCCACGTCGCGGATGCCCTTGCCGTAGAGCATCAGCTGCACCTGCGGATTCTTCATGCCGACAAACCAGTCGGTGGGGTCGATACGGTCGACGGCCAGCGTCGTCTTGGCAGCACTCACGGATATTGTTGCACTCATCAGTAGGACAAGAATCAATAGTTTTCTCATTGTTATAAGTCTTTTAGTTATGGAAGATCAAAGCAGACATCGGTGCTACGACAGCCTCGCTGCCCTGGAACTGGTCGATGCCATTGACATCGATGACACCATTGGTGCAGACCACGGTGTAGCTGCCGTCGGGCTGCGCCTTGGGCAGCGCGACATGCTGCTGCTGACGGGTGAAGTTGAGCACCACATAGACTCGCCGTGCCGTGCGGTCACCGGCAGCGTCGATGCAGTAGGCCACCACGCCCTTGGCGGCATCGAGGAAGTGAAGGTTCTTGCGCACCAGCTCAGCACTGCCCAGACGGAAGTGGGCGAACTTCTTACGCAACTGAATCAGGTTCTTATAGTATTCGAACACCTGCGGATAGCGTAGCTTGTTCTGCCAGTCGAGGTGATTGACGGAGTCGGGCGACTCGTAGCTGTTGTGGACTCCCTTCTTGTCGCGCAGCAGCTCCTCGCCACTGAGCATGAAGGGCACACCCTGCGACGTAAACACGGCAGTCTGGGCCAGCAGGTCGAGGCTGATGAGGTCAGCCTGCGTCAGCTTGGGAATGCTGGCACGGAGGCGGTCGACGAGGCACATGTCGTCGTGACACGAGACGTAGGACATCATCTGCGTAGGTTCAACGGCCCACGGCTGCTTGGAGTAGTTGACCTTGGTCATGTCAACCTGCGGATGACGGATGCAGCCGGCAATACCGAACTTCAGGCTCTCCTCCATATTGGGTGCACCGCCGAGGATGCCCGGCTTGGTGTCGTTGTCGAAGGGACCACGCAGCGCATCGCGGATCTCGTCGCTGAAGGCGGCAATGCCCGGCATCTGCGGGATGTTGGCTTTCTGGCCCAACTGCTCGCCTGGCAGTCCGCAGCTGCCAGCGCTCCACCCCTCGCCATAGATGAAGATGGTGGGGTCGATGCGGTTGACCATCTGGCGTATCTGGTTCATGGTCTCGATGTCGTGACAACCCATCAGGTCGAAGCGGAAGCCGTCGATATGATACTCGTCAATCCAGTACTTCACGCTCTCCATCATGAAACGACGCATCATGGGCTGCTCCGAGGCCGTCTCGTTGCCACAACCCGAGCCGTTGCTGTAGTAGGACTTGCCGTCCTGTCCCTTCACCTTTCTATAATAATAGTCAGGATAGGTGCGCTGGAAGTTGCTGTGGTCAATGTCGTAGGTGTGGTTGTACACCACGTCGAGGATGACGCGGATGCCTGCCTTGTGCAGCGCCTGCACCATCTGCTTGAACTCGCTGACACGCACCTCGGGACGATAGGGGTCGGTAGAGTAGCTACCCTCCGGCACGTTGTAGTTCACCGGGTCGTAGCCCCAGTTGTATTGCGGGGTGTCAAGGCGTGTCTCGTCCACGGAGCCATAGTCGTAGGAAGGCAGGATATGGATGGCCGTCACACCGAGCTGCTTCAGGTGCCTGATGGCCCACGGCTCGGTCAGCGCCAGATACTTGCCAGGATGACGGGCATCGCTGCGGGCTATGGAGAAGTCGCGGTGGTGCAACTCGTAGACCACCAGGTCGGCGGGCGACTTGCACTCGGGGCGGCGGTCGCTCTCCCACCCTGCCGGGTCGGTAGCCCTCATGTCGACAATGGCACCACGGCGCCCGTTGACCCCGACAGCCTTGGCAAAGACACCGGCACACTCGCCGCGTCCGACATCAAACGTGTAGAAGCGCCCCATCTGGTCGCCCTTCACGGTGGCCGTCCAGATGCCATCATCGCCCAGTTTCATGCTCATGGTTTTGAGGGCCTTACCGCCCTCACCCTGCTGATAGATACGTACTTTCACCGACTTTGCATTCTTGGGTGCAAACAGCTTCAGCGTAGTAGCCTCCTTGGTGTAGCGCACTTCGTCAAAGTGGAAGTCTTGCGCACCTGCCTGTAAAGCCATAGTCAATAGTAATGATAAAAAAGAGAAACGTAACATAACATATAGTTTTGATTTCTTGTGCAAATATAGCAATTATCCTACAAACACCTGCAATGTTGCGTTCTTTATTTTACAAAGTACACTTTGCAATCGTTTGCACTTAGTATAATTGCTTGAGGATAATCCGACTGATGAACTCGCCGGGAGGCACGCCCACCATCTCCTTGAACTTCTGCTGGAAATAGGTACGGCTGCCGAAGCCGCAATGCCGCGCCACATAGTCATTGCTCCAGTCGGGATGCTCCATCAACACCTTCTTGGCCTCCTCGATGCGCAGGTGGGTAAGCCAGGTGGCAAAGACCTCCCACTCGGTGGTCTTCAGCCATGCTGAGAGCGTAGCACGCTGCACATGCATCTCGTTGGCCACTAGCTGGATGTTCAAATCCTGTCGCAGATGGCCGCCATTGGAGACCCAGGTCTCTACAGCACTTTCGATAAAGGAGAAGTCTGCCCCGGTGTTGCCAGAACTGTCGGGACTGCGGCTGCCGGACAAAGCGCTGTCAGAGATAGGCTGTGTGCTTTCGGGAGCTTCGGCTATCTCAACAAGTTGCTGGTCGCTGCTCACCATGTAGCAGAGGAAGCAGATGACGAGATAGAACAGGGCGGCGAAGGTCAAGAGGCCAAAGATGCCGAGCAGGCGGGTGCTGGCGAAAATCATCAGGGGCACAAGGACGACAATGGACGTCATCAGCCATACGCTACGCTCCATCCAGTTGAGTATGCCGTGCATCTCGCGGTCGTAGTAGGATGCTACGGCGTAGCGCATACGAAGCAATTCGCGCTGCGACAGCCATGAGTAGTAACCCTGCGTCAGGGCATAGATGACACTACCGGCAATCTCAGCCATGCGTATCTGCGGCGTGTCGCTCATCAGCGGCTCACCGTCTGTGACAGCAGCAATGGCCAACATAATCACCGTGACCACCCATGCCGACACGCCCACCATCCACTCGTGCCTGCGTGGGCTGCGGCGACGCTGGATATTGAGCAAAGCGGTGGAGAAGAGCACGGTGGCAAGGATGAAGAAAGGCAGGTTGAGCATCACAGCCTGCGTGACACCCAAGGCACGCAACTGCAAATGGTATTGTAGGGCGAACTGAACGGCAAGCAGGAACGTGCCAGCCGTCATGAGCCACCGCGAACGGTCGGCTATGCTGTCGCGGGCCACGCGCTGCGGAAGCACTGCCAACATCAACGTCAGCAGCGTCATCACCATAACAGCGGTAAATTGCATGTTGCGAAACATAGCGGTTGTTCTATGAATGAAGGCGGCAAGGAGCCTGACACTTCCGTTTAGTTTTATTTTTGTGCAAAATTACCAAAAATTATTATAACGCGAAAGTTTTTACATGTTAAATCTATCAAAACCTCAAAGATTTAACACCAAAACAATTCATTTTTGACACCAAACTTAAAGATTTAACACGATGTTCGTGATAACATGAGTATTTTTGCAAGTTATTATAGAATATAATAAGGTATAACCTGCTCGATAACGGAGCAACAGACTGCGACACTGAACATAGTTTCCGCCCAAGCGCCATCCAAGGACGCTTGGGCGGAATCTTTCTGGCTGTAGAAAGTGTCAGTAGGCAGTGAGATTATACAAACAAGTCTCCTGTGGCTGCAGAAAGTGACACTTTACAGCGATCGCAGATATCTGTAAGTGTTGCACCATTAGCAGACAAGCCATAGAAGTTGTCTTCACTTATAAGCACATACTCCCATTCCCTGTTCATACGCTCTTCCGGCTTCAGTTCATTAATCTTCTTTGTCCATTCCACAGCAGCAGTCTGCTTCTGACGGACATTCTTATCGAAGACCTTATCATTGCCTTTGGTTTCTATCAGATAGATTTTATCACGAGTAGCCACGATGAAGTCAGGATGATATGTTGCCATCAGCCCATCCTTTCTCATATAATAGATGATGGCGAACGAATGCTGGCTTTCATTGATCTTCAAGAAGCGCTCTACTTCCCCGTCTCTATCCAGGAAGTCAATAAACGCTTTCTCAAAACCACCCTTGCTGGACGGATAGCCTTGCCGTTCGTAGATGGTCTTATGTGTCTCGACCGAGTAGGTCTCGCGCATTTTGATTTCCGTTACCGTTGAGAACTTTGTATGTACCACTTGTGCATCTGTGGTCATTATGTTGTTCTGAATATTGAAGATGGCACGTGCCATTTCCTCAATGATATGCTTCGTCACTATAGCATCTTTTGAAAGCAGGATTTTCCAGTCGCTGCCATTAAAAGGATTATATGGCTGGCCAAACAAGTGAGTACGAATATATTGGTCAACAACAGCGATGGTACGCGCCTCATTGATTTGCAGATTTGGCACAGGCAGTTCCTTGTGTGACGAGACGCGGTCGAACCTGAGTGTAATGGTTCGCAACAGTTTTTGCAGATACTCGTTATAGCTTGTCGCTGTGAACAAGTTTGCCGTCACTTTATAACGACCGAATTGAGTCTTGGATATTGCTTCTTGCGAGATGAATGTTTCACCATCCTGCGCCAAGAACTGGCGTAATTTCTCCAAGGGGAAGGCAGTAAACGGCTGAAGTGTCTGGAGGTCTATCTCTGCATCTTCCAATTCCTCTTCTGCCTCTCTGACAATCATTGGCCATTCAAAGTCGAACTGCTCATAGTCCTCGCGTAATCCCACTCTGATTATGTCGCCTGTTGCACCACTTGCACCAGTTTCGCCAGTATCCGTTGCTGCCAGTCCTTCAGCAAACAATTCCTCATAGAATTGCAGGAAGGCAGGGTGCTCAATGATGCTCAGCATATCAATATAAGTAGTGGGGTGCGTATGTAGCTGAAGCACTCGTTTGCGGTCAAGTTCCTTGATGCTTTGATATTCTGGTTCTCGCCACATCAGACGCAAGCCGCGCCCGATTATCTGCTCCAACAGGATGGGAGCTTCCGAGGAACGCAGTGGCACTATCACACAGATATTGTTGACATCAAATCCCTCACGTAGCATCAGCACAGAGATAATCACTTTGGGCTTTTGGTATTTGTCTATATCAAAGAGTTTTTTCTTTGTCTCCTTCCATTCCTCTTCGCCTACCTCACCCTTGGCATTACTGTCGATGGTGACGACATCCTCCTGTGCCAACCCGTCTTCCAACATCAACTGATTGACAAAAGGAGCTACAGACGTGTCTTCACAGATGACCAGCATCTTGGGGTTCTTCTTTTCATCGACAGCCGTAAACTCTGTTTCTAGTCTCTTCAGTTTTGCCAATCCGGCACGCAGCATCAACCGTTGTCCGTCGCTCAGGTCACAGACCCTATTCCGTTCGTCACGAACAGCCTTATAGTCCAAGTCCTTCAGTTCTGTCAGTTCTTGTCTCCTATCCAGAAGCAACGTCTTCACCAACCCCTTACGCATAGCAGTAGCTAAATCGAAATCTACGACAATATGGGGGAAGTAGCATTTCTGTGCTTTCTTGCCTGAACCTCTTTGGTCGTAGGGCGTAGCCGAGAAATCCACTTGGAAGAATCGTTCACCTTTCTTCTCAGAAATGACGTTCAATCCTTTCTGCCACTCCACTTCCTCTATTTCGCCATTCCGTTTCAGTTCGTGAATATGGTGAGCCTCATCATTAATCACCATGATGTCCTCCAGACTTGCAAGATATTCCAGTTCCGAACCTCGCAGATAGCGGCGATCCAGCATGCCCAAGTCATTGCCGGCTGCCTTGCCAGGACGAATAGGCAGCAGTTGCTCTATCATCTCAGGCACACTCAACTGACCACTCCCCTCTCCCGTTGGAGAGGGGTCGGGGGTGAGGCCTTGGTTTTCAAATAGATGCCAGTTGGTGAGGGCTATCAGTCCGTCGCCCGTTGTTTTTCTTCCAATACCTTCGTCTTTGGTGACGACATTATTTTGAATGAACGAAAACACCTCTTGCCGATAGTGAACAGGTATAAAGACATCCTGATTCAGATAGAAGTCATTGGTTTCAATATCCCGTTCCTCTTTATCTCGCTGCATTCGTCCGCAGAAAGCATCCAGCAGACGGTCATAGACTATCAAGCCAGGGGCTACTATCAGAAAGTTCTTCGTAAAACGCCCACTCCTGACATCTTCGTGGCGCGCATTCAGCATCTGCCACAGCAACAGGGCATGCATTACCCAAGTCTTACCTGTACCCGTTGCCATCTTTACGGCATACTTAGGCATCTGATACTTCTTCTGTCCTAAGGTAGCTAACTCCACAACAGGCATCAAGTCTGGCATCAGTTGTTCGTAATACTCCATCACGTTCTTAACACCCATCACTTCATGCAGATAAACAATGTTGAGAATCGCCTGACGCTGACCTGTATGGAAATTACGATTACGCAAAGAACAGTACTCCTCCGAGAACCAGAACTTCAACAGCTCTTGCGTCGTGGGTGTCACTTGTTCCAACAGTTCGCCACTTTCCCATGCTGCGTTTACCGTCTCGCTGAGTCGCTTGGCTAACTCCAGCGAAGCATTCTTTGACATCTTGTCAAAGTGTGGCGTTGCATTCATTCCATTTGTTGCCATAGACTATACCTCCTTGATTACCTGACTTTCAAATCCAAACACATCGACAGCCTTGATACACACCTTTCTCTGAACTTTATGGGGAACTCGTAGACGGGTCTTATAGACGCAATGCAGCGGATCGTTGTCGTTCTCCATATTCTCTCGATAGTCCTGCCAAGTAGA